>NZ_JBIFXS010000006.1:0-208347 GCF_043558645.1 Mariniflexile sp. HNIBRBA6329
TTAAAACGCTCATTGAATAAAGCTAAATCAGCTCCTAAATTAAATTTACGTACAGTTTCCCATTTTAACTTTGGATTCCCAATATTTCCTCGAACCAAACCTTGAATACCTAATAGGTTTTGAGAAACGTAAAGTTGTTGAGCGGTATAGTTTCCTATGTCATCATTACCACTTACTCCTATGCTTGTACGAAGTTTAAGTAAATCTATGGCACTTGTGTTTTTCATAAAGTTTTCAGATGAAACTATCCAAGCTGCAGATAACGATCCTAATGCCGCAAAATTAATTTCCTCCCCAAATCGACTGGAGCCATCATAAGATGTATTCATGGTTAAGTAATATTTATTCGCGTAATTGTATTCTGCACTTATATAACCGTTAACCCAGTTCCATTCACCTAAAGCACCACCTACTTGTCTTAATAGGTTGCTTCCTGCACCTACTGTAGTAAAATCATCTGTAGCAGAATTAAACCCTAATCCAAGATCACTTTCAGATTCGTTTGATTGGGAACGAAGTCCAACTTTTAAATAAAAATTATGTTTATAATCAATACTTTTATTGAAGTTCAAATAACCATCTGTATATAGAGAATAATATTGTTGTACTTCACTACCACTACGATTTTTTGCAATTGCTGTTGGCAATATAATATCTGAAACACCAAAATCTGGAATAAAAAAGTTTTCACGTTCCTTGTTTAGTGTAAGGCCAACTAATAAATTCGCTTTTAAATATTTATTTATATCATATTGGAAATTTAAATTCCCATAGAAACGATAATTTTTATTAGTACCAATACTATTTTTGACGATTGCCAAAGGATTACTTACATTAAAAATATCTACATCTGCTAAATTTGGCGATACTTCACCTGTACTATTAATAGCGTTCCCAGCAACAAACGGCGATTTGGTTAGCGCTAAATACATTGGGCTAGTTTTATAAGCGAGCCCTTGGTCATGTTGATTTTCCGTATTATAAATAAAAGATAGATTAGCATTAACCGAAAGTTTTTCTGTTAAGCGCAACGCAGCATTAAGCCTTGTGTTATAGCGTTGTAAACTTGTATTGCCCATAATCCCTTCACTATTTAAATAGCCAACAGATATACCGTATTTTGCAATATTATCTCCACCTCTAATTTTTAAATAATAACTTTGGTTTTCACTAGCTTTAAATACTTTATCTTGCCAATTCGTATCATTATGGTATTGGTAATATGAACCACTATCAGTATTATCTAGCATCCACGGTCTATTTGCAATTTGTTGTTGGGTGTCTCCTCTAGTTGCTAATAACTGTGATAAGTATGTTCTATAAGCACCTGACTTCATAACTGGCAATTGATGAGGGTCTTCGTTGATACCTCCATACATAGTAAAATCAATTTTTGTACTCAAATCTACAGGACGTGTTGTAGTAATAATAATAACACCATTTGCGCCTTTTGTACCATATAGAGATGACCCATCTTTTAGAACGGTAACATCTTCAATATCTTTAACATCTAACATAGAAAGCGGTGAAGTACCATTAAATTGGATAATGCCAGAACCGTAATCCTCATCATCGTAAATCATACCATCTAAGATAATTAGAGGTTTGTTAGTGGCGTAAAGTGAATTAAACCCTCTCAATGTTAAATAGGCACCAGAACCGGGCACGCCAGAATTACCTACACTAGAAAGTCCAGCAATACGACCTTGTAAAAAGTTGCCTAAAGACTGGTTAACAGGGTTGCTCCATTGATCTTTTTCAAAATCTACAACATAGGTTGCATTTGGGTTATTATATTGTAATTTGGAATTATCGGGCAAAATAGCTGTTTGATAAAACTGGGAATAACTCGCTTCAAAAAGTGTTATTTCTAATCCATCAATTTGATTTTTTAATGGATAAACTTTAGTTTGGTAGTTCTGACCACTTACAATTAGTAAACTGTTTAGATTAGGAACATTTATTGCAAAAGTTCCATCTTCTGTTGAGATTGCTGCTGAGAAATCTTTTACAGCGATGTTTATTCCTGAAATTCCTTTTCCTGATGTAGCATTTTTGACGATGCCTTTAATTTGAATACCGCTTGTTGTCTGTAAACCTTCAATAGTAGATTTTGAAGAACTTTGGGCATGAAGTCCACTTTCTATCCCACCGAAAAGCAGTATGCATAATAGACTTGTTAGTTGCAATATTTTTAGCATAATAGTTGGTTTAAAAAACATTTTATTTAATTACTGGAACCAGTTTTAAGTAATCTAAGGTTAATGTGTTATTACCGTCAACAGATGTATTATCGGCAATGAGAGAAATTAATCCTAAACTACCAGACTCATTAAGGGTAAACTCTCCTATATAAATTTCATCATAAACGTTTGGAGCTACATCTGTATAAGGTAATAAAGCTATAGGATCTGTTGCATCTCCAATACGCAAACGCTGTTGATATGTATTTACCTGAATATCATTAACGGCCCTCCAATAAACTTTATAGGTTGTACTGTATAAGTTATTTGCACTATAATTAATTGCAAATAAGGCCGTTCTGTGGTTTTGAACCATTATATCGTAAAATAATACTCCGTTTAAATCTTCTTTTTCTCTGTAAAAAGTGTTAGCACGTTTGTCGTTTTGACTAAAACCTCTTGGTTTTTCACCTTCAATTTGAGTTGTAAGCAATCGTGTTTCAAGTGGTACATCTAAAGAATTCATTATATATACAATGCCATTACTTAATTGTACTTCTTCAACTATATTAGCTTTATTTATAGGCACTTTTACCCCAAAGCGAGAAGTAAGTGTATCTGGTAGATTTTCGCGAGTAATAGCTTTTGGAAATGCAAAATCCCTAACATTAAAATAGCTAGCATAGATCGAGGTAGAATCAGTATTGCTCTTAATTAGATAAGGCTCCAGTTTTTGTACTTCACTACTATATGCATCGTCCTCTAATAAGAAAAAAGTATATCTGTTTCTCTCATTATTTAGATTGTAAACATTTGTTAGATAAGAGTTTGTTAACGAGTCCGCGTAAAGTTCATGAAACTCATTAGCTTTTGCAATACTATCAGAAGTGTATAGGTTAAATTCATCAAGGGTTGATAAATACGCACTCATGGCATTGCTTCCTATTTTGCTTTTTAAGTATTGCCAAATATTAGATTTAGGTTCGAGAGATTTGTTTATAATATGAAACAAACCATTTGACGCGTATTCATCAGCTGTTACAACATTTGCATCATCCATAGCAGTACCGTTTTTAAACTCTAGATACTTGTTTGAAAGCATTTGTATTGTAACCGTATTTTGAGTGCTAACAGATGAAAATGCAGTTAGTGCAATATGGTTTTGTACAAATAAACGCTTACTATTTAAATCACTTAAAAAGGCCGGATCAACTTGATTCATGGCTTCATTGGTTGGTACCCAAACGGTGTAAGTTTTAGAATTTGACAATTCAATATCTAAGCCTGTTTCAGTTAAAAGTTTTGCAAACTCAGAAGTTTCAGAGGTGTTTTTTATGCGTTCACTAAGTGTTTGTTTAAGGTTATTGTCATTTGTACTGCTTCGTCCTTCCCAAGAATCGGAACAAGAAACAGCTAGCAACATGGCCATGACCGGAAATATGATTTTTGAATATTTAATTATGGATTTCATATTTAATAGAGTATAATTAGCTATTAGTTAAATTATTTTTTATTGATAGATTAGTCCATCTCCACCTGACTCGAATTTAGGATACAATTGATCCATATCCACAGGTCTAAATTCTATAACATCTATCATACTAGTACCACCTGCATTAGTTGATGATTCCATTCTAAGCTTATGTCTACCTGTTGTTTCAACGGTTATAACACCTAATAACCTAGAATTATACGCCCCATTATAAGGTTCTATATGTCTTTTGTATCCTTGAGATTCTAAAACGCGCTCAGGCGTACCACTATCTCCCCATTCTGTCATATTAAGTAACCTAGAAAGTTGCACATCGTTAAAATAAGTACGAATAGATGTGGGGGTTCTGGCTATTCTTCGGTAGGAAACCCAAACTTTATATTGTCCTTTTATAATTACTGGTGTAGTAAATTCAATATTATTTATATAAGAATCACGAAAACGATAGATTTCAAATAAATCACCATGCCATCCCATTCCACTAGTTCCTGTTGGAGCTGTATAAGTAACATTTTGACTTCCTTCCCAAGTAACATCGGCTAACTCGGCATCAGATAATGATGCCCAATTTCCTGGTTTTCTAAAAACAGAACTTAACTGTCTAAATTCTGGTTGATCTGCGGGATCAAAGTATACAGGTGCTGGTAATCTTTTCTTAATAAAGAAATTCTTTTTTACAAAATGTACCACGCCATTTGATGCTGTAATATCGCTACTTTCTCTATTAATCTCTACTCCCTTCTCTAATACACCATTAAATGTTTCTTCATTAATTAGAAGTGTATCTGCAGCAAGCTTTAAACTAATTACTTCCAAGGGAGCTTTAGTAAGTGAGGTTGGTGTTACAGCCAAATCTGCTAAATAATTCAAACCTGGTAGTATACGATAAGCCACAAATAAATTTAAACTATCTTCCGGATTCATTGGATCATTGAGATGGCTATACTTTACTTTTAAATCATCAATAGTGTTAAACCCACTATCCTGAAAAACAGCATCTGTTTGAGTTAAAACACTTAAATAGCTCGCAATACCATCTTGGTTAAAAGTTATAGGTTGGTCTAATTTATCATACCAACCTGTAGCTTTTAATGCTTCAGTAAAAATAGAAAGAGAAGGATCGCTTTCTATAGTTTTCGCAATCGTTTTGTTAGCAACACGCAGTACCTTATCAATGATATGCATAATGCCATTACCTACTTGAACATTTGAAACAATAATTTTAGAATCTTTGTTTATAGTTATACTAGAACCGTCGGCATCATTTGTTGCACCTGTAACTAAAAATTGTCCCTGCAAACTTGGAGTAGCAATTTTGCCATCTGTAAATATGGTTGTTTCTACTTTTTGATCCAATATATGTAGTTTTGCAATTTCTTTAAGATCCTCTATTGGCACATCGACAAGTGAGGTCGCTCCTATATCCGTAAGATATGTCTCTACAGCATTATTTGTTGGCAAAAACAAAGTATAAGTTCCATACGTATTCATAAAAGACGCATAATCGGTTATATCTAAAATTTCGAGGAATAACGAGTATTCACTTGCATTGGCCCTTAGATATTCAGTGATGTTTAATGTTTCATCTGTAGACTCTCTGTACTTTTCTGGAGCACAGTTAACAAAAACTGTAACTAGTAAAAGAGTTAAAAACATAAGTCTCAATAAACCAGGTAATTTGAATAAATTTTTCATGACTTAATTTTTTTTTATTTGTAAAATGGATTCTGTACGAGTGACTTATTTGTATAAAGTTCGTACTCATTTATTGGAAGGTAGTGACTATTAGGGTCTTTTAGTTTCGCTAAAATACTTTGTTGCTGATTAGCTGGCGCCGTTTTTATGGCAACGTTAAGTATGATATCTATATACTTATAGTCCTCCTTACGCGCATTACGCAATATATCAAACCAACGTTTCCCCTCAAAAGCTAACTCTCGTGCTCTTTCTGCAAGAATGTAAAGTCGAACCCCATTCTTATCTTGTCCAGTAAGCTGTTCTTCTGTCAAATAGTTAGCAGACCTAGACTCTCGTATTTGGGCAATAATCTCTAAAGCTTCATCTCCCCTATCTAATTCATTAAGCGCTTCTGCTTTCATTAATAACACATCTGCATAACGATACACAAACCAATGAGTATCAGAATCTTCAAGTGTTTTACGAGTGTCCGAATTAAGCCCTGTGAATTTATAAATTTCATTAGTACCGGGTATGAATGAAGCACGTTCTCCTCGAATATCTTTATTTTCAGGGTTTTGCAAATCCAATCCATATACACTTTCTAAAACAGAAGATTCTGCGATGTACTGAGGACGCTGTAAAAAGATTGAATAAAAGGGGTTTTGATTTTGTGTTGTATATTGTAATTCAAAAATACTTTCTGTTGAATTTCCTCTTGCAAAAACTGTTGAAAACCATTGAGAACTAGAATTAACAAGTTGAAAACCAACAACTTTATCCGCCGCAATAAGTGCTTGATCATAATCTGCCACCCATAAATATACATCTGTCTGCATAGCATTGATTGCACTCTTTGTAATACGCCCTTTATTTTCAGGTGTATTACCGTAATCTTCTACGGCAAAGCGTTCTGCATCATTTAAATCTGCAATAACTTGAGTGAAAATTTCATTTTGAGAGACTTTTGGAAGCTGAAAATTATCTCCATCCGATAAAGTAGCATCTAACTTTAAAGGCACATCTTTAAACGTACGTGCTAAAGTAAAATAAAGATAAGCTCTAATAGCTAATGCTTCCGAAAGATAGTTGTTAAGCTGTTCCTGTGTAAAGGTGGGATCTATATTTTTTACATTTGGAGCAAGCTCAATTACTGTGTTACAATAATTGATAATTCGATAGAAAGCAGACCAACTGGTAAGACTGTTGGATGATAAAATATTAGTTGTTATCATATCTCTTTGCTCATCGGTCGTAAAGGCAGCCTCTGAAACCATCCCTCCTCTTAATTCTCCATATATAAACATATATTCTGCAAGTCTCAGGTCGCTTTCAGAGGGAGGTGTATTTAGCATTGAAGAATAAATACCTATTACAGCTGCTCTTACATCTTCTTTTGTTCTCCAAAACTCCTCACGTATAGTACCATCTTCTGGCTTCAAATCTAGATAGCTATCGCAAGACACATTGAGTATTGCTATTAAAACAGCTAGTGTATATATAATTTTTGTTCTCATGAATCAAATAATTTTAGTATTAAAATCTGGTTCTCAATCCTATTGTAAAACGACGGGTAGGAGGTGTTCTTGAAAAGTCTATTGCAATTCCAAAAGGATCTCCTCCTCGCATATTTACTTCGGGATCCTGACCACGATAATTTGTAAAAGTTAAAATGTTATCGGCAGTGAAATAAACACTTAAATCTTCAAGCTTTAAACTTTTTAAAAATTCTTTTTTAAATTGGTAACTAAAGGTTGCTGATCTAAATCTTAAGAATGAAGCGTCTTCTACATATCTATCGGATCCGAGCCAGTTATATGCCGCTCCATACACAGCACGAGGCATGTTCGTAACATCTCCAGGATTTCTCCATCGAGATAGTGTAGCTGTGCTTTGGTTATCGAAAGAGTACATGTTGGTTGTTATCATATCCGTACCATTAACAATATCATAATTTAAGCGGTAAGTAAAGAACATGAGTAGCTTGAACTGTTTATTGAAGGTGATAGAGGGGCCAAAACCACCTGTAAACTTGGGGTTACTATTGCCAAGATAAACCACATCACGGCTATCAATATTACCATCTTTATTAATATCTTCATAGATGGCATCCCCTGGCTGAAACAAATAGTCGGTATTGGGATAATTAAAACGCATGTATACCGTTTGTCCATTAGGACCTATAATAACATTTCCATTAGCATCTCGTGCTTGGGTAGAGGCCAAATCTGGATATACACCTTTAAATCTATAGCCATAAAAGGATCCAAATGGGTTATCAGTTTGAAGGAAGCGCTTAAATTCTCCATTTCGGTCTACATTACCACTTTCACTTGGGTAGAATTCTGAAATTTCTCGAATTATATTTTGATTTCTAGATATGTTAAAGTTAAAATCAACCTGCCATTTATCAGATTTAAAAGGCGTGGTGTATAAACCTACTTCCCATCCTTGGTTATCTAAAGTACCTACATTTTGATCAGAAATATTTGAGTACCCAGAAACAGTAGTTAAATCCAGATTTTGAAAAAGAAGATCTTTTGTTCTGTTTTTATAAAAATCTACATCAAGCATAATTCGTTTATCAAATAACTGCAAATTGATGCCTAAATTTTTACCAGTTAAGGTTTCCCATCTTAAGTTACTCAACTCCATGTTTTGTGGATACACACCATTATACCCTAAATATTCTGAATTAAAGTTTCCGTAAACATTAAAATAACGATAATCATGACGAGGCGCTCTACCAGACTGACCTAAACTGGCACGAAAACTAAAATCATCTACAAAATCTAAATTTTTCATAAATGGTTCACCTGAAACTCTCCATCTTGCAGAAATAGAAGGAAAAAGCCCATAACGATTATTAGGTCCAAATTTCGAATTTCCATCACCACGAAGCCCTACATTTACAATATATCTATCCAATAAACTATATTGCGTATTTATTAATGCTGCAACACTGCGAGACTGACTATTATTGTTGTACAATCTTAACTCAGAGTTTTGGGTTCTAGAAGGAACCGATGGGTCTGTTAAAAATACCGATGCTGAATTTGAGGTAAGTACTTGATGTGACTCATACCTATAGTCATTTGTCTGTAATGATAGTATTGTTTGAATATTATGTTTCTCTCCAATATCCGGTGTATAAATAAAATTCGTTTTAGAAGTCACACTAGTGGCATCTACATCAGCATCCGATGCTTGATTTACAACAGTTTCCGTAAACGGTCTTCCAGTTGCGTTTTGTGGTAAAAAGGCTTTGGCTTTAGTACTATTAAAATCGAATTGAAGATCAAATGTTGAAATTAACCTGTTAGGAATTAAATCTACTTTTAAATTGAAATGAGGAACAATACGATGTCCTGTTTGTTCATTTGAAGCATATTCAGCTAAGGCAACAGGATTGTATGTACGCGAGTACCCACCTTGAATATTTTGCGCTGGTGAAAAATAATTAGGTGTCAAATCTCCTAAATCATCATATTCGTAAATACTCATATTTGGCATTTTAGAATATGCAACACCTCTTAATCGATCACGATCACTACCAGAAAAACTATTTACATAATTACGCTGGGTATTTGTATTTGTATACGACAAATCTGCTTTAAATCGAATTCTATCAGAAACAATATAATCTAAATTAAGACGTCCATTAACACGTTCAAAACCAGTACCTTTTGTTACACCTTTAGAGTTGTAGTATCCTATAGAGGTAAAATAGCGTGCTTTTTCACCACCTCCTTGTAAAGAAAGGTTGTGTTCTCCAGTAATACCTGTTTGTGAAATAGCATCTATCCAATTCGTATTATTACCATAATTTTTGTACCAATATACCTCTTGTGGGTCATACTGAAACTCTTTAACGGTAAGGGTGTTAAGAGGTGTACCATTACGATTCATAAAAGCTTCAGGAATAAACTGTGAATATTGATCACCATTAAGCATAGGTATTGTACGCGGAAGCTTGGACATAGTACCCGTATAGCTATAACCAATTTTAGGAGCACTTACAGATCCTCTTTTTGTATTAATAATCAACACCCCACTGGCAGCTCGAGCACCCCACATAGCAGTAGCTGCGGCATCTTTTAGAATTGTGATGCTTTCTATATCAGAAGGCGCTACGTTCAATAATGCTGCATAACCTTGCTCATCGGCAGAACCAAAGTTAAAATCCTCTGGTATTGATGTTTCGTAAGGCATACCGTCTACTACAACCAAGGGATCCGACGATCCGGTGATGGAAGATGTACCTCTAATACGTATTTGCATTCCAGCTCCAGGGTCACCTGAACTTGCTGTAATATCAACCCCAGGCAATCTACCTTGAAGTGCCTCATCTATAGATGCAGCTTGAGTATTTTCAAGATCTTTAGCTTGAATAGTTACAACACTTGTCGTTAAATTGCGTTCAGCAATATTCAACAATCCGTTGTCTGGTGTTTTAGTTGCACTTATAACAATTTCATCTAAACCTTCGATGGATACCTCCATATTAAAGATAAAATTCTTTTGATTGCCAATAGCAACTGTTTTAGTTTTATAACCAATAGTTGAAATAACCAGTTGGTTTTGGATGTTTCTTACACGTATAGCAAATTTGCCATCAAAATCGGTTACAACACCTGTAATAGTTCGCTTTTCAGCATCTTGTTCTATTACAGTTGCTCCAGCGAGGGGCACTTTGTTTTCATCAAATATTTGTCCTCTTATAATATTAGATTCTTGAGCTGAAAGCTGTAAAGATGCAAGACTGATTACTACAAATGAAAAACAGTAAAAAAAGTTGGTAATATTATATTTCATTTTATTCTGTGTATAAAAGATAGTTATCTACTAAGTGGATTAGTGAGCGGTCTGCTAGGTGGTTGCTGTCACTTTTTATGTAGTTTGCAATTCTATCTGCAGAGTCTACAAATATTAAATCTCCAGGTGAACTCGATATGTTTACATAAGTTTTTTCTCCTAATTCAGTTTTTAATAGAGTTTCTGTTAAACCATTAATTAGACCGTCGTCAGATGCTGTTCGGTTCACTAGAATATGGTACTGTATAAAACTTTTTATTTGATCTTTTACCCCTTGTTTACTTGGATTAAAATCTGGAGTACCAGATACGGAATCACCTGGCAAAACACCATCAACAACTGCTTGTTGAATGGCATCATTACTTGGTATAACAATTGTAAGAGGAGTACCTAGTTCTATTCCTTCTATGGCTCCCGAACCCGAATCATACAAGTCTGAATTCTTTAAATATTCAAAGAAATATTCAAATTGAGAACCTGGTTGACCAGCAAGCTCAGATAAATCGACACCCTGAGGTTGTTCACTAAATTCAATTATATTGTCTATATAATAGGTACGACCATTTCGTTGGTCTTCAAACCCTAGAATATTTACGCGGTTTCCCAGAACTTCATTTCCAGCGGCAAAAACTTGGTTATTTTCCCATTTAATGTATTCACCTGGGAGATCAAAATCTCCAGTTCTAATGATTCCAGAACCTGAAAGATCATTCAATTCATCATTAGGCGTTGGAACAATGCCATTGTACAAAACCCTAAGCAATCGTGCCCTAGCTAAGGAACCATAAACGGAATTCCCATTAATTGGAGATGTATAAACCCATTGCGAACTAAGAATATTATAATTAAAACCTAAATTCATTAATATGTCATCTGAAGGGAGAAATAAGGTATAATTGCTGTAAATATTACTAATAATATCACGGAATCCTGAACCATCATTAAAAATTCGTGTAGCCAAAGTGAACTTAGGATCCAAGTATGCCGAGGTATAAACACTAAAGAATAAGTTAGATTCCTGTACTTTGTTCGTTCCGTAAAAAAAGCCATTGCTTAAAACTTTAGCTTCTACGACATCAGTGTTCATGTCTATACGAATATTCTCATCCAGAGCATTACTGTAACCTCCTACGGCAGATGGCCAAACGGCATTCTGAATCATGTGCGCGTTAAAAAAATCTTCAAAAACGTATTTTGGTAATTTATCTAAAGAAGGATAATTTTTTAATAACACCTCATCGATAAATTTTTGTAATGCTGTATTTTCAGGAACAATTAAAGTATAAGCATCACTTTGTCCATCATTATCGGCATCTTTTATATAATTCTCATTATTTGGCGAAAATGACAATGCAGGATCGTATACCTTAACAAATACTTCGTCAGTCTTTTTCGTATAGTTACGATACGATGTAGTAGCATCTTCATCGAAAACATAATTAACCAAATTGGTTTCTAACAATTCTCTGAAAAGACTATAATCTGAACTTGTTTCGAGTTTTTGATCTAGATTTATTAACGGCAATGAAACCTTGTCCAACTCATGAATAATCCCGTTTTCTGCAACAATATCTGTTTCCGTTGCATTTCCAGCTAAGACATTGAATCCTGTATAATTAGTATTTGGGAAAAAATAGTTATAATCATAAGCACTTAAACCAAATGCATCCATATACTCGCTCACAAAATAGGTGATGTACTTATTGTTGTTGTCCCCAGGAATATAATAATCCCCTCCCGGAACATTGTTTCGATTAGAGCCAACAACAATTTTAGGGGCTCCATTTACTATTTTTGTTTGAAAACCATCATAATAAGCAGTTCTTCGTCTAAATGCGTTGTCTTCTTCCCACCCCACATTGGATTGATAATCGGAAAGTCTTTCAGTACGAAAGGCGTTATATATTAAAGCATATTTTACAATTTTAGACGCCATTAAAGAATCTATACCAGATATATCGGAAATACCATTTTCTTGAAAAAATAAGGAAAAAGCATTGTCATTTGGCGCCATCATGGTCCAATAACCAGACTTACTTAATATATCCTTATATCCTGCCTTTTCAATTAAAGCAGTTAAATTTTTAAAATTACCTCGAGCTTCCAATTGTTGATAGATTGGGGCTTCAAGATCATCAGGTCTTGCATAATAGTTATCAATTTCTTCCTTAACACTGCAGCTAGTAGTGAAAATAATCAATTGCAAGAAAATCAAATGATAGAGTACTTTATTCTTCATTATTGTTTTGTCTTATTAAGTTTGTAAAAAATTAAGTAGTAGGGTATTCTTTTTTTGTCACTAGTTTTAGTTGGTTTAATAATTTTTAGTTTTTAGTTAATAATTAGTTTTGTTGGACAGGAATTGCAGTTTTAATTAGTTTTATTAAAAAATGGAATTTTTATAAAATCAAATTTAGTCCTGCAATTTGATTTGGTTATTATCAATCATCGCCAATACTTATCAAAATCTGTCAAATTATCTAAAACAAACAATTAACATGATTTTAAGACTTTTTTATGATTAATTACCTTCTGGTTTGGTCGTATCAAACCTTAGACTCATTGGCACATTCCAATTTTGAATATTGTCGGGCTTATTGGGATTATAATTTGGTGTGTTGGGATTAATATATTTGGCTATATCTAATTTTAATTGTTGGATACCTAATAACACAGCCTTAGCAATTTCGTTAGCGCCAAAATTGTTAAAATGTGTGTTGTCTTCCAATTTTTCTGTTTGTCCAGGAAATGTATTGGACGGGTATTGTACAAAAGCATTTCTAGAAGTTTCATCTCCCCAGCTTTCATACATGAGGGTTGTCATTTTAGTTAAATCTATTAGAGGTACATTTAAGTCTTTAGCAACCTTTCGCATAGCATCAGGAAAATCACCATGTGTAGACTTTAAATCTCCATCTTCATTGAAATGACGTCTTTGTGTTGGCGTAACTAATATAGGAATACCTCCTTTTTCCCTAAACTTATATATAAATTCCTTTAATAAATTAGTATATAAACCCCAAGCTCCGTTGCCTTCTCCTTTTGTTTTCTCATCGTTATGCCCAAATTCAATAAAAAGATAATCACCTGCTTTCATCTCAGAAAGTATTTTTATCAACCTGTTTCCAGATTTAAAAGAACTTAAGGCTAAACCTGAAGCTGCATGATTTGCGATAACTACATCAGAAGAAAAGTAATTGGTAATATATTGTCCCCAAGATGCCCAAGGTTCGATATCTTGATCGGTTACTGTTGAATCTCCAGCTAAAAATATTGTTGTAACCTTGGACGTTGGCGTAATCCTGATACTTTGTATACAAAATTCCCCTAAAAATTCTAATGTTAATTTATTATCCCAATTTAAATAATCAAACTCACGAGATTTAAGTTTAACTTTATGATTATCATCAATACTAGGTGTTCGAACATTTACTGTAAAACTTTTTGTTACAGTTTCATTTCTATTGGTTTTTACACTATTTAGCATCAATCTTCTTGATTCTGCTTTAACAGTAGTAACAGCACATTTATTTCCTCCCAAAACTAAATCTACTTTATAATTTCCTTCAGGGAGTTTAACAGAAAAATACACTGATTTTATGCCTGAAAGATAATCATTCTTAAATTTTACGTTTTTATAAGACCTAAAATCAAATCCGTAACCTAAACTATCCGTATATAAAAATGGTTTATTGATTGATACTCCGGAATTCTGGCTTAAATTTTTACCAAAATTAAACTCTTTAATTAATTCATTATTTTGAGTTTTTGCACAAACGGAGGTAAAAGTGCATAAAAAAATCAGAAGGATATTTTTAAAATAATTCATTATTTCTTATCTTTTGTTTTAATTTTTTTTAAACTTAAAATCTCCTTTTTTTAAATTAAATTTTATTTAAAAAAATTGCCTACCAAAATGAAATTTCGCACTCTAATAGGCAATCAAACTAAACTACATTCTAATTAGAGATTTCATATCCTGTTTTTTCTAATAAACAACATTAGAAATACATTCAATTTCCTTTAAATATTTAGACTAATTGTTTTGATCAATTAATTGATAAAATTCTACTTCTATAATTGGAAATTGTTGTGTTGACGCATTACTACCATCTAAACCTGCACTATCTACTTTCCCTGTTATTTCAACCAAATTCATAGCATCGCTATCTTCTGTAGACCCCATTAATTCCATTTTAACCACCTTTCCTTTTGTTGGTTTAACATCGAGTGTTATATAACCTAAACTTAGAGCTGTTGTCCCTTCAAAAACAACTTGATTATCTACTAAAATTCTGATGGGATATTTTCTACTTCTCCAACCTGAAAGCTTTAACACCACTTGATTGATTATTGCTTCACGCTCTAATTCATACTGAATAACAGATGCTTCATTCTTCGTATTAGACCATCCTGTTAACTCATTATCATCAAAGCTTTTGTAAACATCTTCAACATTTGATATAGATGATGCACTAATAATTTTAATTGGTATTCTCTTTACTTTATATGATGGTGTGTTTGGTGTAGCTCCTTTTCCAAAATAAAATGGCAAACTTTGGGCAGGAATTACATTTGATAATTTATTATCATCTACATCTTTGGTATTGATAGTAATATTTGCATTCATTAAACTTTTTGCAGTAGCTGTAACTTTTATTACACCTTCTTTATCTGTGGATTTTATCAAAATTCTGTTAACGCCACATTCTACAGGAAGTTTAGTTGATCCAATATAATTATCTGGTCCTTGAGCAATGCCTCCTATAAAATTACCTTGCCCACTTACCTTAAAATCAATCATATTTAATGCTGTAGGACACCGATTTCCATTTTGATCAACAACCTCAACCTGTACGATTGCATAATCACTCCCATTTGCCAAAGTTCCCCCTGGCCTTTCTATAGTGGTTAATTTCAGTCCGTAAGGCTTTCCTGCGGTTTTTATTTCATTTTCGCATATTTGTTTACCTGCATTGTTATAACCAATGGCCTTTATAATTCCTGGCTTAAATTTTACATCTTTGAAAGTAAACAAGAACCTTTTATGTTGGATTCCTTTACCCAAACTTTCCCCGTTAACAAACAATACCACTTCATCTGCCGTTGAAACAACTGTAATATCTTTTGTTACTTTTTTGGAGTAATTCCAATGTCCTATAATATGTGCTCGTGGTGTATCGGTATCAACCCATCCATCCCAAATTACTTGATGCGCATAAAAATTATCTTTAGGAATGCGCATTGGGTCAACTTCTCCACTTCTTCTGTAGTTTTCTTGCCCTCTGTAATGTGTGTTGCTATCGCTAAAAATAATATTTACTCCACCTGAACTAACTCTTTCACCTGTTCCAGGTCTCATTTCCCAGTAGTCGAACCACCGCACTACGTTTTCGATTGCATGCGTATCTTGATTATGATTATAAGCACTTGCATCTTTTACTTTGGATCCATTAACATTTTTATGGGTAGTCCCCCCAGTACCTTCTTTATGGTATGGTGGTGTATACTCATCCCAGTATTTACGCAATCCTTCATCCCTACTATATTCTGTTGCCCAAAATGGAATACGTGCACTCTTATTTATGTACAACATTTCACCTCCATATTCTGCAACTTTACTATCTAACATTTCCCTAGATCCAATAGCTCGACCTCCATAAGGATCGTACATGTTTCTAATATTTAACATGTCTTGCATATGTTCTTCAGAAATACTTTCGTTTCCTGACTCATAAAACACAACACTTGGATTGTTTCTATTATAGATAATAGCATCTCTCATTAATTCCACACGGTGTTCCCATCTACGCCCCTGCACATCAGACTCTGAATCTCCTGCGGGCATAGCTTGCATTAAACCAACCCTATCACAAGATTCTACATCTTGTTTCCATGGTGTAACATGCATCCATCTCACTAAATTACCGTTACTTTCTACCATTAATTGATTGGAATAATCACTCATCCAAGAAGGAACAGACATCCCTAAAGAAGGCCATTCGTTACTGGTACGTTGCGCATAACCTTTCATCATAATCACTCTATCATTCAAGTACACCATTCCTTTATCAAACTTAGTCTTACGGAATCCGGTACGAGTCACTACTTTATCTACAGATTGATTATCTAAAATTATTTCACTCGTAACATCATATAAATACCCATATCCCCAACTCCAAAAATTTAAATTTGAAACAGTTTCAGCAGCATGTAAGTCTCTCATACCTTTAGGAGATATTGTATAGGCTTCACTTTTAAAGGATGCCACAGTTTTGCCTTCAATGTCCTTTATGCTTATCTTTAAATGGGCATCTATGGATTTTGAAGATTCATTTCTTACTTGAGAAGACACATTGACGACTGCCTTGTTTTCTGCAATATTAAAATCTGTTGCATACACATAGGTCCCTGTTGTACCCAAAGTAGAATACAAAGGCAAGGTTTGATAAACTTTTGAAGTTATATGCAGGTATACATTTTTAGGAATACCTCCATAATTAGCATTAAAGTTATTGTTATTCCATTGAAATTCTGAAGCTGTAAGCTTTTCCTTGTATTTCCAATCATTATCAGTTCTAACAGCAATGACGTTTTCTTCTGGATAAGCTTTTAAAAACGGTGTTAAATCTAAACCAAAGGCCATGACACCATTTTCATGTCTACAAATAAATTGTCCGTTAATAAAAACCTCCCCCATTTGACGAACACCTTCAAATTCAATAAATACTTTTTTATTTTCTGAGTTTTCAGGCAGTTGAAATGTTTTTCTATACCAAGCAATTCCTGTTGACAATTCAGTTATATCTAATTTAAAAGCCTCTGCTTGATTCCAAGCAAAAGGTAAATTAATTTCATTCCAATTTTCATCATTATATCGAACTTGGTTTGCTTCTTTAACATCTCCAACTTTTAATTTCCAACCATAATTGAAATTATATTTTACCCTCGAATTTACCTGTTCTTGTGAACCTGCAACATCTGATAAGATGATAAATAATAAAATGATTAAATAAACTTTTCTAATTTTCATGAACTATTTCTTAATACGTTTATACCTTAAAGTTGGAGTTATTTACAACATAACCATTCCAAAATTACTTTAGAAGCATGTTTTTACATGTATCACATATTCTCAAAATATATCATATCCGTTCATGAGTATGTATGATATAAATAAACAATCTTAAACTTCATTAAATATCTGTATTTATTTTAGGACAACTAAAATGACACACGAAGGATCGTTCATTTTCAACGTTTTACAAACAAAACAAAATAGCCCAATTCTAATTGGGCTATTTTGTTCTAACTTTTTTTCTTCTTTAAATAATTTGATGGACTACAACCAAAATGTTTCGAAAAGGTACGAGAAAAATTAGAAGGTTCAGAAAATCCTGTTTCATAAGCAATTTGAGAAACATTAAGATTTGAATAAATCAACAAGTTTTCTGCATGATCCATTTTAACACGAGTAATAAACTCATGTACAGTGCTACCACTTACCGCTTTAAGTTTTCTATACAATTGACTTTGACTTATTTCCAAAAGCTCTGCTAATCTATCTGAATTAAAATCAGTATTACTAATTTCTTGGGTAATAAAACCGGTTACTTTTTCTATAAATAGATGGTCTAAATCTGGTAATTCCTTCTGTAATTTATCTACAGAGGTTAAGAGTGCCTTTTGTTTTTGCAACAATAACCTATTTTCCAACACACTCTTTATTTGGGCCTTCAAAACATCAACACTAAAGGGTTTTGTTATATAAGCTTCTGCTCCATATTCATAACCTTCTATTTGATTTTCGTCAGAATCTTTTGCCGTAAGTAAAATAACAGGAATATGACAAGTGGACTCATTTAATTTTAAATGCTTACACATATCTACACCTTCCATTATGGGCATCATGATATCAGAAACTATTAAATCTGGAATATGTTCGATAGCTTTTTCTAATCCTTTTTTACCATTATATTCTTGAAGCAAAGTAAACTGACTACTTAACTCTTTATTTAAATATGCTTGTACATCTGCATTGTCTTCAACAATTAGAATGGTCGGCTTTTCATTATCTATATCAATTTGAACATTCTCCTCATTTACTTCATGAAAGCTTTTGACATTTTGAACATCCTCTTTCAATTGTTCTCCTTTAATATATGGAATTTTAATAGACACTTTGGTGCCCTTTTGAGGATAACTATCTAGTTTAATCGTTCCATTTAGTAAGTGGACTAAATTTTTAGTTAACGACAAACCAATGCCAGATGAGTTTCCATGAAAAGGTCGAGCGCCTATATTATTAAAAGGTTTAAATATTTTCTTCAAGGAAGATGACTGAATACCAATACCTGTATCTTTAATCTTTATTTTTATGAAAGAATTATCAGAATTGAGGTTTACTGAAAACAACACACTTCCACCATCTGGAGTATATTTAAAAGCATTCGATAAAATATTTATTATAATTTGCTCCGTCTTATCTATATCTAAATAACAACTCGAAGGGGCTTTATCCGCATCTAAATAAAATTTTATATTTCTATTAGCAGCTATTAATTCAAAAGAATTATAACAACTCTGAATCAACTCAGAAAAATCACAAAGTGTAGTATTTACCTTTAATTTCCCCTTTTCGGACTTTCTAAATTCTAAAATTTGGTGTATGAGTCTGTTTAAGTTTGCAACATTTCGATCTACTATGGATAGGTAAATCTCTCTATCTTGATGATTTAACTGTCCTTTCCGAAGTTGCTTTAATGGATCTGATATCAAGGTTAATGGCGTTTTCAATTCATGCGAAACACTTGTAAAAAACTCAAGTTTTTCTTTATTCAATTCAGCTTGTTGTTCTCTATTTAATCTTTCCAATTTAATTTCATTTTTCAAACGGTCTCTGTACAAAACCTCCCTAAAAACAAAATATAAAATCAAAAGCAACAAAACAATAAATATAAATTTTGCTAATGTTGTATTATACCATAATGCAGAAATATGAACTTTTAATTTAACAACCTTCCCTTTAGGATGCATGGTTGACCTAACTTTGAAAATATAATCTCCTGGTGGCACTTTATTATATGACACCTTATTATTTGTGGTTTTTATCCAATCTTCATCATATCCTTCTAGTTTATATTCAAAAACCTCTTTCGAGGCATTGTGAAAATTTAAAGAACTAAATTCAATGCCAAAATTTCTATTATCATAATCTAAGTCTATAGATTTGGTCTGAGATAATGTCTTAGACAAAATAGGCTTGTCCTTGATAGTATCCATAGGAATTACCTTTTGATTTGATATATAGAGCGACTTTAAAATCAATCTGCTTTCACCCCTAAAAACATTTCTTATCTTTTGAGGATTAAAAGAAACATATCCATTTTTTGCTCCAAAATAAATAGTGCTATGGAGCGTATCTTTATAAAATGCACGTTCCCAAAAACTCCATGAACCAAATTGATCTAATTTTTGATAATTTAAAACCTCGCCACTAATGGCTCTAATTAAAGAAATCCCTTCTTTATGAGCAATCCAAATATTTCCATCTTCATCATCTGTAATAGAAGATATATATGTCCCCGGAGTATCATATTGCAAACGAACATTCTCTACCCTAACTGGGTTTGACTTAATATCAATTTTATTTAGACCTTCACTAGAGCCTACCCAAATATCTCCTTTTTTGTCTTTGTGAAGTGCATAAATAATTTTTCTTGAAACTTTTGTTTTTAAACTTGAAGTATATAATGAATCATCAACTGTAGCTTCTAAAGCATCATTTAACTTTAGGGGCACAATACCATTTCCTTCGGTAGCTATCAATAGATGATATTTATCCAAAAATAAAATATCAGTTACACTATGGTCTTGAATCTCGTCTATAAGTTCATAAAAAACCATTTCATGGGTTTGTATATCAACTTTTGCAATTCCATTGTACAAACCTACCCATATTATGTTTTCATCAAAAGCCTCTATAGCGTAGACCGATTTAATTTCAATACCAGCATGAAACTCATCAACAATAACAGGAATAAATACCTTTGTCCTTGGGTTGTAATATTCTAGTCCATTTACGCCTCCAATCCAAACGCCTCCATTTTTGTCTTTAAATAATGTACGAACAAATTTAATCTTACTATTTGATTTGTAAAAAGGGTGATTTATATCCAACTCGTCATTATCATCATAAATCAAAACACCTTCATCTGTTCCTACCCATACTGTATTTTCTACTTTAACAATATCTCTAACGGTAGTTAACTTTGATCTATTAGTTTTTGGTTTATAGGTATAATGTAAATTGAATGGATTTCTGTTTGGGTTGGCTTTGTATATGTCTCCATTTCTTGTTCCTAACCAAATTATACTTTCATTATCAATAAAAAAAGAAGATACATAGTCATCAAACAATCTACCCGGTTGATTAATATCAGCTAAGTAGCAAAACTCTTTCTTGGTTTTTAAGTCTATAGATATAAACTGATGAGAAGACAAATAGTATACCTTTCCATCTACGACCTTATCTGCATTTATTTTATTAGAGTTATTAGCAAGCTGTGTTTTAATTAACTCTGGTACCTCACCGTCTTCTTTAATTTGGAAGTTATTTTGTTCATAATTAAACTTTACATACTTCCAGTCGAAAGTTAAGAGCCAAAGCCCATATTTATCATCAGAAACCACATTACGTATTCGGTTGTTAGGAATTGATTTAGTATCGTTTGGGTTATGATAAAACAAATCAAATGTTTTTCCATCATATCTATAAAGCCCATTCCAACTCCCAAACCAAATATATCCAATTGGATCTTTCGTTATACCGTGTATAGGAGTTATTGGATTTACACCTTGCCCATAAACTTTTTCAAAAAAAAGGTTTTGTGAAGTTGTTTGATTATTAAACAATAAAAAAAACATCCATACGATAATAACGTACAGTTTGTATTGCTTATTTTTATTTTGATAAAACCCTTTAATCATATTTAAAATTTATAATTCAATACCAAGCTATAGTCTCTTTAGAGTTAATCCAGACAACTAGTGATGATCTCCAATTATTATTTAAAATTATACGCAGACTCTATTCTTTTACAACGATATTTAAGAAGCAACAAAAGTCTTGGACTTATGCAAATCCAAGACTTCCTATTATTAAGATTATGTTCTATACTAGACTATTTATTCTTTGCACAATAATTTTATAGATTTTTGACCTTCAACTGTTTTAACTGTTGCAATCCAAATACCAGATGCTAAATTAAAATCTGTATCCGTAGTTGTTTTTAATGTTTTTACCAAAGCTCCAGTAATACTGTAAACATTTATATCTGTAATAGATTTCACATTACTCACGTAAACATGATTTCCCACAGACTTAATATTTACAGTAACTTTAGAAGCATTATCTACACTTAGTGATGGCGTAGCAATTACAGTAGTTTTATCTGCAACGGCATCATAAGAAGCTTCAATGGTTTTTCCAGAAACCGCTGCCATTGTACCAGCTGTAACATAGGTAGAAATATTTGTTGTTTGATCTCCATTTAAAATCAATGTTCCATTATCAATATTAACAACAGAACCTGCTTTCATAGTAAAGCCTGAGGCAGTTACCGAACCTGAATTAATATTCAATGTACCATTTCCGCCATATCTACTAAAGCGTATGTTGTTACATATTATAGCACCCCCGTTAACATTAAATGTACAGTCTAGAAGATAGGAAATCCTAAGTTCACCATTTGAATTAAGAGTACCTGCATTAAGATTTACAGTAGAATTTGATATATGGGCAAAACTTGTATATCCACCAAAAGTCATAATCGCAGATGGATTATCAATTGTCAAAGTACCATCAAAACTAGAATCGTTTGATGCTGTTATTGAAGCTGAAACCGTAAAAGTATTGTCTATACCCCTTAATTTTAAGGAAGCTACAGAAGTAGGATAATCTACACTTAACACAGGGTCATTGCCCATATCATTCATAACAATAGCATTTGAGGCTCCTGGCAATACTCCTGTATCCCAGTTGGTAGCAGTTGAAAAATCAGAATCCGTTGCTCCTGTCCAATTCACGTCTTGCGCATTTAATGCTCCAATAGCCAATACTGAAATAGAAAATGCTAAAATGTTTTTTTGTAATGTTGTTTTCATGAAATTTTAGTTTTTAATTGTTAATTTAATGATTGTAAAACTACATAGCAATCATTGAAATGGACTTATCAAAAACAATCAATGGTTATCATTTCCTTTCATTTATCTATTTTTTAAATAAAAAATATTTATTATCGATTTAAATTATTAAATACCTCCCTAATATTCTTATTTTGGGAGGTATTTTAATTTAACTTATCACACTAAATTTTAACAATCTTTTTGGCGTAACTTCCATGGGATGTCACTATTAGAAAATAATAGTATCCACTCTTTAATTTTTCTAAAGAAACCCTATTGCTAAATTGAGTTGATACTAATTGTCCTAAATTATTATAAACCTCAACCCTTTGTAAAGTAGACAAATTGGGTAATGATACCGACACCTCGTTATGCGTTGGATTTGGATACAACTTCACCAAATTTGATTTTTCTACTGAATCAATAGATAATGTTTCAATATCTGCCTCTAACCTAATATAATCGTACATAATGTTTCCTAGTGTTTCGCTGCCACCAATTCTAATCGTAAAACCTATTTGGTTCTCTCCAACATTAAGGAGGTCTGCTGAGAAATCAAACCTAATTTCATTAAACGTTCCGTGCGTACTCTTTCTCAACATAGCATTGGATTTATCATTAAACCCAATACCTGTTGATGGCACTGTAACGTTTGTTCCATTAACAGTCATGATAAGGGCAGAACTCTTCATTTCTGCTACTGCTACATAAACTGAAGCTGTAGAGCCACTAATTGGTAACTCATCTAAAGTAAAATTAATTTTCCACGCAGGAGAAGTTGCCCTCTTGGTTTTGTCCCAGTAGTGTACAAAATTCCAGTCGGTCGCAATATCGCTTTCTCCAATCGTAAAATTTACATCATTTGGAAATTCATCCGGATAGTTAAGGAAAATACCCCAGCGTTCATCTGGATAGGTATTACTTGTCCACCAATCATCGCCATGCCTAAACTCTCTACTATCCCTGTCTGGGACTCCAATTTCCCAAACTGTTGCCGCATGACGCGTAGGAACCCAAGTGACATTCCCTAAAGATGTTGTGTTTCCTGCAGTTACTGTTGCATAATTGGCTAAAGTAAGCTGTCCGTTTGCTCCAGAGCCATAAGCGAAAAGGTTATACGTTCCTGGCAAGACATCTGGAATTGTAAAATTACCATTCTCATCGGTCTTTACCCAAAATTGATAATTCTTACTCCAACGCTGAAACTGTGTAATATCTGTACTTCCCACTGGAGGAATTCCAAGTCCTACCCATGAATTGGCTGCTGATGCCGAAGGATTTCCCGAATCGTCAATCACTAACTTTCCAGTTACCGTTCCGCGTCCATCTTGTTTAACATACGTGGGATTAGCATGCCAATCGTATGGCCACGCTCCTTGTTCGCTTTTCGCTTTAGCCTTTGCATCCTCCCACAATGCTATTGGCGCATTTTCTGTACCTGGATTCACTTTATTACAATACAGTAGAAATGGCCCAAAATCTTTCTGCCATTCTTCTCCTGCCGCTACTTCTGTTTCTTGTCCATAACCAAAATGAGTGCCTCCTAACATATTCAATAGTACCGGAGTTGCATGGCACAATAATTCTGTATTGTCAGGACCTCCTGGGTAATACTCCTTACTTGGAGCCGTTACCCATAACCCTACATTATCAGCAGTACTGCTCCATCCCCAAGTATCAATATCTCCAAAATCAGCACTATAATCATATTTACATTCATATTTATCTTTATCAATACCTGTTGTTAGCAAAGTAACCTCTACAGGTGCTCCATTAACAGGCAAAGCATTATCAAGATCAAACTTAGAAGGCATCAAGCGATTTCGCAACTCATCTACACTTAACCAATCGAACCTTGGATTAGGATAGCTTGACATACGCCATTCTCCTCCTGGATTTTTAGGATAACTTGCTGGATGGAAAAGCGTTGCCGCTGCATAAAGCCCTGAGGTATTACGTTGTAAGGAATAATAAATATCAACATCCATGGCTGCGGTAGAAGAATTTCCGTCCCAAGTCATGTGCAATTTGATTTCAGCACCGTCATAATTATTACTATTTGGATCGGTAACTAATGTATAGACACAATTACTAGGGTTTTGATAACTAGGCATGTTCCAGCTCCAATAAATACTACCTCCACCAAAACCTCCTTGAATCAATTCAAGTCCGTTGTAAATAAGGCTTGTTACTGTGGCATTCGATTTATTAATTGTTGCTTCAACAATACCATTCTTTAATACAACAGTAGTGCCATTATCAATTACCAATACATCTGAAGGGTCTCCGCCTGAAGTTGTTACAAAAGCTAAGTTTTCACCATAATAAGTGCTTACACTATTAGTAGCATAAGCTCTAACATGATAGGTTGTATTTGGAGTAAGCCCTGTAATTGTTGTTGCGAAAGCGCCTATACCGCTTCCTGTTTCGTCTATTATTTTTGAATCGTCTATTGTTGGGTTAACAGTTGTTCCGTAAACAATACCGCGCTCAGTTATTGCAGAACCACCATCAGTAAAAATTTCACCTCCAGTAGTAACCGATGTTGAAGAAATATCAGACAAAGTAGCAGTGCTAATAAATTTTAAATGAGCTTGAACTATTGGAGTTCTCACCCCGTTGGAATTTAATTTTGTATATATAACAAAAGGATAGGTATTTCCCGCAAAAAGACTTAAATCGTTAGCTGGTTCATCAATAGCACTGTTAACAGAAGCTCCCAACATTTCTGCCCAAGCTGTGGTTCCTGCATTTTGTTTAAAAACCCTAGCTCCATTAGTATATGGAGACCCTTGATCAACAAAAGAACAGTAAAGATTACCTTCACCATCTTTGGATAGACTTATTTCAGGAGCATCTCTACTACTAAGTGGGGTTGCCGAATTCCAAGTAGCAGTTGCTTTATTGTAATCAATAACTGTTGCTTTATTTCTGTTACCAGTATTAAAATATCCTATAACTAAATTTCCCAAAGAATTTAACGCCATTGCAGGGTGCCTAATCGCCGAGGACACCGGTGTAGCAATGTTATCCCAGGTTGTACCACCATATTTATACAGTCGCAAAGCCCCTGTAGAAGAGGTCATACCAGCTAAACTAGAAAAAGAAAGCCAAGGCACATCTGATTCGTCTATTACAAGACTAACTGACACAGCTATAGTTGAAGCATTAACAGCGCCACCACCTACAGTTACCCATGAAGTTCCGTCAAATTTTTTCACAAAAGGAGTCAAAACACCATTATCGCCAAAGGCAATAAAAGGCGTGTTACTGGAATCGAATGCCAAGGAACTACGAGGGTTGTATTTATATGCCGATTGAATGGTATTGACCGAACCTGTTGATACATACAAATTATTTGTATCATTATTTATTGGCTGCCAAGTATCGGTACCTTGGTTATAAATTTTTACTGCTAGTTTTTCTCCATTATCAACATCAACAAACGTAACATAAAAATTATCCGAATTGTCTAAAAATAGTCGAGGATGCGCAATATTTGTACCTATATCACTTCCAAATTGCTGCCAATTTCCAGTAGAAAAATCTTTTCTCAATACCTTAACTGCAGCACCGGTTTCGTTCGAAAATACAACATAGGGCACATCGTTTAAAACAACAATAGATGTGTTAACGGATGCCACGGTAGAAATTTGTTCTTCCTTCCCTAAGATATTCCAATCTTGGGCAAAAGAAAATTGTACAGTCAATAAAAACAAAACCGTCTGAAATATAAGTTTCAATGGCTTCTGCTTGTCTATAAACTGTTTTGTTTTAAAAAGTTTTTTTATTTTCATTTTTAAAAATTTAGATAGTTAGTAATTGATTTTATCTGCCTATTATTTTTCTTTTAATCCCATGATTTATTTAAATTGGATCTATTAGGCGTTTTTTACTTTAAAATTTTTGTTTCTCCTGTTTTGACATTAATTGTCCAAGGCGCTGGCTCTGGCAACCATAATTTCCCGTCTCCAATTTCCATAGGCATCCATAGGTAGCGTGAATCCCATTGCGCATCGGGTTTCCAGATGTCACCCATAAAAATCACAGAAGTTTTTTCAGAGCCAATTATTTTTAATAAAAAAGTGGATTGTGAACTATAAGTATTTACTTCTGGAGGTGCAATGTTTTTAAATTCAGACCAAGGCCCTTCGAGAGAGGTAGCTGTCGCATATTGATTTGGGTTAGGATTCCAGCCTGTTAAACCTGAGCCTAAACAATAATAGAGTCCATCATTTTTTACAATAGTCCCTCCTTCAATTCTTGCTTTTACAAGCGACATATTTTTTTCTACATCCATAAAATCTTCCGTAAGCTTGGCAATTCTAAAACCTCCACTAGGTCTATCTTCAAAAATCAAATATGCTTTACCATCTTCATCTATAAATTGACCAATATCCCTGCTCTCATAACCTAATGGATGAAAACGTCTTACATATTTAAAAGGTCCTGTAGCTTTATCACTTACCGCGATTCCTACCTGGGCTAATTTGTAGTTCACATCCACATGAAAATACATGACATATTTTTTTGTTTTTTGATTGTAAAACACCTTTGGGCGTTCCAGCACCCAATTATTAGCAAGCGTGTCTGGATTAGACATTTGAAATACAATGCCTCTATTTTTCCAGTTCATTAAATCTTTAGATGAGTAACAGGCTACATAACGGGAATCTGGATCCAGTTCTTTAGAGCGTTCTGTTCCGTACCAGTAATAAGTGTTTTTAATCTTAAAAATAGCTCCACCGTGCGCCTGAATGTGTTCTCCATCTTTATCTGGCCAAACTTCACCTGGGTGAATGACATTTTTCTTTTGGGCAAATAAGCCTGTCATTGAAAATGCTAAAAAAAGCATTAGAATTATTCGTCGTTTATTAATGAGAATATGTTGCATAACAAAATGGTTTAAATGTTATTTAATTAGTTTTTATTTTAGTTTTAGAAGCTCATGAAACAGAATAAATATTTTGTTCGCTATTCTTGATTTCCAATCATAGCATAATGATTTTTACTTCTGTTTTAATCGCCTTACTATCCATAAGTCTTCCATAATCCCTGAAGGCACTAAACGGTCAGTTGCTTTTGTAACTTCTGGATAGGCATAGGTAATACGATCTTCTTGTGGTAAGGATGCATCACCAACCATTCGGTTTCTTAGAGAATTCGTAACGTGAATTTCCAGTTTGTTCTTTCCTTTCTTTACAAAAGGTGTTATATCTGCTTCCCAAGGGCTACACCATACAGTTGAAACCTCCTTACCATTAACATAAACCTGGGCAATAGATCCTAAATTTGGAAAGCGAAGCAATAGCTGTTCATTTTCATCGCTCTTCTTTAACTTAACCGTCCTTTTATAAATAGCTGTTCCTGAATAGAATTTTATTCCATCATTATCACTTTGGGTCCAATCTTCCAAACTATTAAAAGTGACTTCTCCAGGTCCTCCGTATTTTGGATTGAAAAAGACATTCCAAGAACCTTCTATTGAACTTATTTCTTCCTTAGAATTTAAGTTTTTGACTGGCAGGCTATTTGTAAAGTCTTTAGAAACGACAACAAATCCTGACTCATTAGGCTGTAATTTTAAATTTAACAATAAACCCTTATCATCTACAGATTCTACTGGAAGTTTGTATTGATTACCTGTTACAGGATCCCAATATTCTGCCTTTGTAGCATCGGTACGAAAACGAATGGTA
Source organism: Mariniflexile sp. HNIBRBA6329 (assembly GCF_043558645.1). NCBI lineage: Bacteria > Pseudomonadati > Bacteroidota > Flavobacteriia > Flavobacteriales > Flavobacteriaceae > Mariniflexile > Mariniflexile sp. HNIBRBA6329. The sequence continues at coordinate 28,053 of NZ_JBIFXS010000006.1, forward strand.
TCATTAAAAACATTTGGACTATGGTTGTTTAAAAAGTAAATATCTGTATCCGTAAGTTTACGGTGCGCAAAATACACTTTATCTGTTGGCTCGTATTTACTTTTTAATCCTGCATCTGGCTTTATACCTTCTTTTGATAAAGCTTTTTCTACACTCATCCCCCAATAAACTTTACCTTTTCCATAGGTTTTAATTCCCGATTTATCTGAGCCCCACAATTGATTAACTAAATCTTGATATTCTTTTGAAAAGGAAAGATCCTTTAAAGCTCCAGAACCTAAAGGTCTAGCGCCCCAAACAGGCACACCTGCTTTTACCAAACTTGCTATTTTCTTCAAAGCGGCATAAGAGACTACAGCCTGACGTTCTAGAATTAGCATTTGATAGCTCATGCCATCTGGCAGAACAACATGTCCATCTTTTGCCTGCATTCTCGTTATTAACCCATCCTCTGTAGTTACATCAAAATCATAACCTTCAGGAATTTCAGGCAAACGATAAGCTAATAATTTAACCGGAGAATTATCTCCTAAATAAATGCATAAATCGATTACCGCTTTACCATTTCTCATTAATGCTGCACATCTGGCTTGATAATCCCAAAATGGACGACTGTAATTCCAATACGTATTGTTCCTATTGAGCACATATTCCCTTCCTCCACCTGTACTACCAGGAAATTTATCTATCAAAGGCTGATAGGCCGAAGCACAAACAACAAATTCCTGAGCTCCAAAGGCAAAGGCATAATCGGCAACATTCTTCATATCGGCCAAAGATTGACCAAATTTCATATCTGTAAATGCTTCAGCCGACGCTATTGGCTTTCCATAAATATGAGCTGCTGAAGAAGTCCCTTTTACATCATAACTACCATGAGTTTGATAAGCCCAGAACTCTCCTTGTGGTTTTTCAACCTGACCTTTCGCCTTAACATTATCTGCTACCATGGTTAAACCATTACCTACAGCTTGTGCTGTAAATGTTACACCTTCTGCTCTACATAAACTATCTAAAGTACCAAAGTATTCTTCAGATACTAAATCCGAAAGCGTCAATCTCATATCATGAAGAAATGCACCTGTTTCCTCCCTTGAACCAACAATATAACCCTGTAAGGCAGGAAGATATTTAGTAATAGCGTACCCTCTTAATTTTTTAAATTTATTGGCATACCCTGGAGACCAGTTTTGTGAACCAGCTTCATGGCTATCCATATGCAATCCATTTAATGAAATTCCTATCTTACTTAAAGAATCTCTCATGACCTTAAAATAATTATCAAACTGAACCTTGGTAGCCTTTGCTGACAATTTATCACTTTCTAATCCCATTAAATTGGGTCTGCCATGCTTTGTTTTTACTCCAATAGGCACTCTAACGAAACGCATAATCACCCATTGCCCTTTTGGCACATGCCAATTTAATTCCCCTTTGTCGTTTAATTCCTGAGTTAAATCAATGATATCCTTAGGGTTTATTGTTGCTGAATTGGGATAGTTAGGAGTTTCATCTGCTTCTATGTATTCTGAGTTAAGCGCAGCTTTTTCTTCCCATTGATCCATTTTAGCTTGTGAAGAAATAACAACATGACCTATTTCCAATTCATGGTTTTTATCTTTAGGATGTGTCCAATCATGCAAGTTTATTCTAAAATATCTCTTTTTGGTTGCTGGAAAAGAAATTGTTCTCTGATTCCATGACGGTGATTCATACATGGGTTTTAAATCACATATTTTAGTATAATTAACACCATCATCAGACCCCTCTAACTGACCTACATTTGGTCTTGTTACATGTCCGTAGCCATAAAAAAGCTCAGAAGGAGGTCCAGGAAAATTCATTGCTCCTGTTCTTGATTTTCCTTCTGGACGAAGACTATATGTTATGCTACGTGCTGTAAATGCGCTATCAAATACTACGTTAAGGTAGACTGATTCTCCAGGTTTCTGTTCCGGAATTTTAATAAGTCCTCTGCTTTTTGGGAAGAAAACATCATTTACAATTAACTCACTGATATTGGTAGATATTTTGACTTTGGTGTTTAAACTGGTTTTCCAGTTCCCATCTGGTACGGGAAAAGCCACAACAGCAACATCGTTTACAACTCCCGACTTACTTCTGAGGTCTGGTAGAGGAAGCTTAGCGTTAAAAACCTTCCCTCCTTCAACCAAAGTATCCGCAGCAACGATACGTTGCATACTTAAATCTTCAGTAATCCATGGTCCTCCAGAAACATACCCATTAGATAGATGTGTTTCAAATGTTAAACCCAATCGCTTTGCTTCTTGAGCTGCAAAACGAAACATATCCCACCATTCGGCTGAGAAAGCTTTTAAAGCATTCTCTCCTTCACCATGTTGTTGGTCGTAATATACCACCCCGCCAACTCCTTCTCGCTTAAACGCCTCCAAATCGGCAGTAATACCTTCTCGTGTGGTTTCAGTTTCTCCATGAAACCACCACAGTTTTGTACGGGCAATATCGGTAGGAGTAGAAAATTCATTTCTAATTTTTTCTAAAGAAGCCTCTGGCTGTTGTCCATAAAGAGCTAATGAGCCTACTAGAAAAAAGAGTTTGACAATATGTTTTATATTTCTAATCATTGTAATATTTATTCTTGATCTAATAAAATTGAACCCACTCATGGATTAAACATTATTATTCCTCATTTGTAACAAATCCATTTTTTAAAGCCAAATCATTAATGTTATCATTAACATAAACCTGTCCGGATTCACTTTGAAAAGAAATGGGTGAAGAATTTTGACCCTGTAAGTTGAGTGCTAATTTTTTATAAGGCACATTAAACTGTACATTAGTAAATCCAATATTTTTGCCGTCTAAAATGTTAATACTATTATCTTTTGAGTAAATAGAAAGGTTGCGAAATAAAAAGCCATCAACATCATTTAGTTTAGGAATAAGCTCATTACAGTGCACTTCTCCATTCTCTATTAGCACATTTTTAACGGGTAATTCAGGGATACAATTAGCGTTAATGAATTTGTTTGATGATTCTACAATAAAGTCTTTAAAGTGTAAATTTCTTATTATTGGTGTTAATTCATTTACTTTTCGCTGAGGAAGTCTATCTGCAAGTTCTCCAATCCATCGACGACTACCTAACATATCCCAAACAAAAGCGTCGTTTACATCAATCATGCGTATTCTTTCATAAAGTACATTTTCTGTACCTCCGCCTCTTGGCCTAAAAGCCTTGAAACGAAAGCCTGTATATGTCCCATTAAAAACACAATCGTAGGCATAAATGTTTTTGATATTTCCAGCCGTTTCACTACCACATGTAATTGCCCCATGACCTTGTTGAGCCAAGGAATAACGAATCACTACATTTTCTGTTGGTTTCCCTATACGCTCCCCATGTTTACCTCTCCCAGATTTTAAGGTAAAGCAATCATCTCCGCAATTTAATGTGCAATATTCTATGAGCACATTTTTAGAGGACTCTACATCTATACCATCCCCTCTGGGAATTCCCAATGAGTTTACAGTGATACCTCGAATAATTACATTCTCACAGTACGTTGGAACAACATTCCAAATAGCACTTCGGGTCATTGTAACACCTTCTATAAATACATTAGTACAGTTGATAGGCGCAATAGTACGCGGTGGTTGAAATTCACGACCTTCCATACCATCAAAAAGACGTTCTTCTATAGGCATGTCTATAGGCACGTCCTTTTCCACGTCAGCCGATGTATTTGTTCGTTTTCTTACTTCTGAATCTAATTCTGGACCTAGAATAGTTCCCTTACCAGTAACAGCAATATTATCTTGACCATTAGCATAAATAAATGCACCAGCTCCTAATAATTCGATGCCTTCGTGACGTGTAAATACTGCTGGTAACCAATCTGAAACTACACCCGAAAATTCTACAATCGCTCCCTCTGATATATGAAGATTTACATCACTTTTAAGCTGTATTCTTGCCGATTTCCATTTGCCCTGGGGAATAACCACCGTACCTCCACCTTTTTCACTAACTTCATCTATTGCTCGGTTTACTATATCAGTAATTGCAATAGATTCCGTTGCGCCTTTATCAGCAATATTTACCGAAACATCGGGAAATGACGGTCTAGTAAATTCTGGCATTGAGAAAGGAGCACCAACAATAGGCTCAATATCAAAGGGCATCTCTATGATAGCACCAACTTGCGAAACGGTGGGTATGTTTAACTCCAATTTCTTTTCTTGTTCTTGACAAGCACAAAGTACTGCTATTAATGAACCAAATATTGCTATTGTTTTTTTAAAGCTTATTCCCATGTTAACCTATTTAACATGTAACGTTGCTGAAGCTGCTTTTAGCCCGGGAGTAGATACCTTAATTTTTACTTTTCCAGCGGTTTGCCCTGCTCGTAAAATTGCCATGGCAAAACCATAGTGTAGATCCTTCTTATTACCATCAAATAAATCATTGCTGGAATGATTACCATTGTCAACAGCAATAATATGTACTGGACCACTAACATCAAAAGTAACTTCACCTGTTGCCGTAGGCACTTTTCTCCCTTTACTGTCAATGGCATAAACTTTTACATATTGAAGTTCCATGCCATCTGCATTCCAATCTTCATTTTCATATTCTATTTTTAATGCCACTGCATTTCCAGTTGTTTCCAATTCGTGTTCAGCTACAACTTTTCCATTATTTCTGGCAACAGCTTTGATTGAACCCGATTCATACGGAACATCTTTCCAATAAATAGTATTTCTTTTAGATACATCAGGAGAGTTTTTTTGAACTCCAATAGATTTTCCATTCACAAATAACTCTACTTCCTCTGTATTTGTGTAAGTATATAAATTATACTTTTCACCTTGTTGTCTGTTCCAATGCGAAGAAATTACTTTCTGCCCTACTAGCACATCGTTCCACATTTTCTTTTCTCCTTCACTATCAACAACACCAATATGTACTAATGGCTCATCATTAAAGATGCTTTTAGTTAACCAAGCTTGAGGAAAAGGTTCCATAGCATGGTTAAAAAATGAATAATTCCATCCTTTTCTAGGCCATCCTTGAGATTCACCCCAATACTCAATGGCTCCCCAATACGCCAATCCAATCATTTTATCTCTATCCATACCAAAGTAAGGTGCAGCCAACTCGTTTGTGACAGCTTCACTTTGATAAATAATAAGGTTGGGATCATGTTTTAAGTACTCCTGGTAATCATCCCACTCATAATTATAACTAGCAATATCGGTAACCGTTGAAAGTTCAGGAGGAACTATATTTTCTATATCATTAAAACCTGGATCATGTCTTTTAATACCCTTTGCACGTGCAGGATACATAGCCACAGTAGTTTTACGGGTAGGATCATAACGTTTGGCTACGACGTCCATAATTCGGTAAGTAGTTACGCCCCAATCTGTTGTCGGCCAATTCCATCTTTCTTCTTGAAATTGCAATTCATTACCAAAACTCCACATAATTACCGAAGGATGATTTCTATCACGTTTTACCCACTCTTTAATATTATCATACCAGATATCGTTCCATGGAGCACTTCCTGCCCAGGCAGCTATACTTCCCCACTTATCGTACAACTCATCTACTATTAAAATACCCTTTTCATCAGCAAGTTTAAAAAATGATTCCGAGTAAGGGTTGTGAGACGTTCTAATATGATTAAAACCAAATGCTTTTAATTTGTCCATCATTCTTTCGATAGATGTTTCATAAGCTGCAGCTCCAACTGCTCCTAAGTCATGATGATTGGCTACACCTTTTAGAAAAATTTTCTTCCCATTAAGCTTCAAACCAAATTCTTTAGAAAATTCGATAGTACGTATTCCAAATTTTTCGGTGAGTTTATCAATTACTTCACCATTTAGCACCAATTCAACTTCGGCAGAATACAAATTGGGCGTTTCGCAAGACCATAGTTGAGGATTAGCTATATTAATTTTTGGCAATGGCACTTCCACTTCCAATAGTCTAGTTTTTTGAGGTGCAAAAATTTTAGTCTCAGCGACTTGTTTACCTTCTGGAGAAAATATTTTTGCAATTATCTCAACATCCAATTCCTTATCCTTAATCCCTGCTACTTCAACCTGTACACTAACTTCAGCATTCTGATCAGTAATCTTTGGCGTAGTAATAAAAACACCGTGACGTGCGATGGAAATTGAGTCTTTTATTACCAAATGCACATCGCGAAATATTCCTCCACCAGTGTACCAACGAGAATTACCTTCAGTGGTAGAACGAACTGCAACCACATTGGCTGTGTCATATCTAATAATATGTGATATATCAGCTTCAAAACCGAGATAACCATAAGGCATTCCTCCAATTTTCTTTCCATTCAACCAAACTTCCCCTGATAACATGATTCCTTCAAAATCAAGCAAAATTCGTTTACCTATCCAATTAGAATCAGCTTTGAATGTTTTTCGATACCACGCTTCTCCTAAAGCTTTATACCCACGCCCTCTGTTTGCTGTGCTATCCCAAGGCTGTTCTATCTGAAAATCATGTGGCAAATCTAACTTACGCCAGTCACTATCATCAAATGTAAAATTTGAAGCTTCAGAGTTTTTCCCTATTTTGAATTTCCAATCAAAATTAAAAAGTTGGTTGATCCTAACATTTTGTTCGTTGTTTTGAGCTATAAGTATTGAAGTGCAAAAAATGCAAATCATTAATGATATAATTCTCATTTTTATCATAGATTGATGTTTAATATTTTTTAGTATATCAATTAAAAAAAATCATTTTCCCTACACTTTAACGGACTAGCCTTTAATTGATATATTCCCAATATTTCTTATAGTTAATACCTTTGAAATAAATTTTATAAATATAGATTACAGGAGAAAAAGTGATAGACTGTGTATATTGTCTTTTTGTAGTGTATTTCTAAACAGTCAATTGTAAATATCATATTTATTACTCTAAAGACATTAAAGAGGAATAGTCTAAAAAATTTAGACTACTCCATCTTTTAACAACTTAATATCCTGGGTTTTGCCATGCAGCTTTTTGGCTATCAGATAAATTGGTACCATCTTCATTCAATAAACCATCAATAAATGATTGTGGTATTGGGCGAAGTTCGTGCTTGTTAGCTGTTATATTAGGTGCTGCTTCTGGATTAAAGGCTTTTGCACGTTTCACTAAAGTCCCAGTTCGAGACAAAGTTTCCCAACGCTGCCATTCTCCCAACAATTCTCTGGTACGTTCATTAAGAATAAAATTTAATGCACGATCATAATCACTTGTTGCACCAATTTTAGTTAACACCTCTTCATCTTCAGCAGGTAAGCTACTAGGAAATGACGTTAACGTTAAATTTGACGCCGCAGTAGTAACAGGAATAGTTGGATTAGACAAATAATATGTATTCATATTTAAATTTGAATTAATATAATTTGTAGCCGCACTTCCAACATTTAATGAATTATTGACAAACGCCTGAGAACCATCACTATAAAAAGACCTGTTTTCACCATTTTTCCATTGGGCACGAGCTCGTACCACATTAATATCTGTCATTGCATTACCATATTGGCCAAGACGCACATAGCACTCCGCGCGTAACAAATAAGTTTCAGATAGGCGTGCCATAGTTACATCGCGGTGAGCATCTCCTTTTTCAGCAAAACGTGATCCATCGTCTGTTTTATTAATTCCTGCAAAGAAATTACAAATTGGCTGACTCTTAAAGTTCGGAGCTACATAAGTTCCATTTTGATACAATACCGAAACATTAGGAACATACTGCCCTGTAGTGCTCGCTAAAGACCCTGAGGTTGCAGATTGACGTGAACCTATTTTCCATTCTGGGAGACGTCCATTATCATCTCTCCAATTTGGATTTTGGGTATAAGCACCAAAGTTGTACCCGTTATATGTCTGATCATCTTTTGTATTTAAAATCATCAAAATACCTGGATCTCCTGCTTTCACACCTAGATTAGCATTGGCAACATTATTAATACCATAAACGGTTTTAAATGTTTTCCACATACGAGCATCGTTAACATGATCAAAAACACTGTAACTATATTCGGTAGGTCGGCAACGTTGAAAATCCATACCTCCTATCCATACACCACGTCTAACCCAACCTGACGAAAAATTGGAAAATTGTGGAGTAAAATAGTTGTAAGTTCTGTTTCCAAAACGACCTGAAGTCGCAGCATCTGCATTATGCCCTGCTGCCATTAATATTTCATCAAGTTTTTCATTTTCATTATCTACTCCAGTCCAATTAGCGTAAAGGTCACTGTAATTACTTGTTAATGGCCCTCGGGCATTAATTGCATAAGTTGTAACATCTATTGCTTCTTGCAGATCGTTCTGTTTATATGAACTATTCCAAGAATCATTACGTTCTGAAGATCTAAACAATAAAGCTTTTGCTAAAAAATGGGCCGCAGTGGCCTTTGTCCATGTAATTCCCTTTCCATAAGTAAAAACTTCACCTTCAAAATGACTATATGCATTTCGTAAATCTGATACAACTTGCTCCCAACAATCTTCCTCACTTGCACGATTAAAATTGCGAATAACCCCTGCTGCTGGTTCCGTTTGAAGCACCACGCCTCCATATTGGGCTGTTAAGCGGTAGTAGTTATACCCACGTAAAAAATAAGCATGAGCTAAACAGCGATTACGTATTTCATCATTAGCAATTTTATTTGCATTGGCTATGATAGTATTACAAGAAGCAATACCATAATACATTTGATCCCATAAATCACTTGGAGACGTTGCGTTGTTATTTGCAGCACCAGTTGCAGGAGTGGGTTTTAGTGGACTAAAACGGTTATCGTACGTGTTCCACATTTCATTCGTTAAATCGTTTGCATTTGTAAACTCATCGGTTCCATAAAGTGTTGTGCCATAAGACCATTCAAATCCAAAATGCCAACGTATGTTACCATAAAGCGATATAGTCAAATCCTCTAAACCTTCTGGCGTTTCAAAATACTGTGTTGAATATTGTGTAGTAAGTTCTTCATCTAGAAAATCTTTAGCACATGAACTAACTGACAACCCCATGATTATCAAAAGTCCAATTCCAATACATTTAATGTTATTCATTTTCTTATATTTTTAATGTTATTGTTTAGTTTTATATAATTCGATTTACATTCCAATATTAATCCCAAAAGCAAAACTTCTGTTAAAAATCGTATTTCGAACATCAAAATCATACCAATCTACTGATTGATATATACTACCTGGGTTAATAGCTTGGGCATAAACCCTTAAATTACTAAATCCATTTTTAGAACAAAGTTCTTTAGGAAAATTATAACCCAAAGAAATATTTCTTATTTTGATAAATGAAGCCTTGGTAAATCCTAAAAGTCCAGAGTAATCATCTTGAGAACCAGATGTTGCTTGCCCAAGAATTGGTTTTTGAAATTCTGCGTTTGGATTATCTGGAGTCCAATAATCAATTTCACGTTGATTCGTATGAGCCGTTAGTGCTGCCCCTCCTAAATTTGCTACATAGCCCATTCTTGAATACATATTTACACTTAACTCCAATCCTTTATAGGCAAATGTGTTATTCCAACCCATCGTCCACTTAGGATTACTGTTACCCAATACAACACGATCCTCCTCAGTCATTACATAATCACCATCTTGGTCTTTTGGACGCACATTACCAGGTGTGAAATTTTCTCCATTAACATTCCATAAGGCCATTTCTGCTAGATCCTCAGGGGTATCTTGCCAAATCCCCTCATTGTCATATCCATATTGAACACTGATTGATTCCCCAATAAACCATTCATTGTCCACCATATCATTCTTTCCATAAGCTAATTCATCAATTTGATCCTTCTGCCATGCTGCATTTAAATTTGAATCCCATGTAAAACCAGATGCAGTTTCAATTGGTGTAACATTTAGAGTTATCTCTACTCCTTGATTACTAGTTTTACCTACGTTAGCAAAAGTGGAAGGAAAACCAGTTAAAGTGGGTATTATAACCTCCAATATTAAATCATTAGTGTAAGATTTATAGGTATCTATACTACCGCTTACTCTATTTCTAAATAATGAAAAGTCAATACCTAAATTGTATTGGGTTGTTTTTTCCCATCCAAGTTTTGAGTTTGCCATTGTTAACTGAGTTCCTGAATAATATGGCTCATTAGTTGTATATCCTATTTGGTTAGATAATCCGTTAAAGGGAAGAAAAATAGAAGTGATATCTCCTTTGGTTGCATAAGGACTTACTGAAGAGTTCCCTGTGGTCCCCATTCCTAAACGTAGCTTAAGGTTTTGAATCCAATCTACATTACCCATAAAATTCTCTTTATCTATACGCCATCCTAAAGCCGCACTAGGGAAAAAATCCCATTTATAACCTTCCGCAAGTTGAGATGCACCATCCCAACGTCCTGAAACCGTCAACAAATAGCGATCGTCAAAACCATAGTTTAATCTTGCCATATAAGAACTAAGTTGACGCTCTATAATTCCTGATGAAATTCTAGCACCACTAGCTGTATTAGCAATGTCTATATCATCAAATGCATTCCATAAATATGAATCTTTGGCTATACCATTGGCAGACATACTTGATGACTCTTGGTTCCATGATGAAGCCGTTTGAAGCAGGGTAAGACCAACATTGTGGATATCAGCAAATTTGCGTTCATATATCAACATATTATCTAAAGTCCATGAAAAATCACGATTATTACTTAAGCTTGCATAACTTGGACCTTCGCTACCATCAGAAATTATTCTATGAGCCGATGATCCATCTATATAAGCACCTCCTCTATTATGACGAAAATCCGGTCCAAAGTTTATTTTATAGCTAAGGCCTTCCAAAGGTTTAACAATATTCCCTATATCAAAGGCCGCAGAAAAACTTCCTAAAGCACGCATTGTTTGGTTTATCTGTGTACTCTTTTTCCATTCATCAATAATAGTGTAAGTTGTTGATTCCCCTCCTGGATTGATAACTAAATTGCCATCACTATCATAAGGCACTGCCATATTGTAAATGGTATTTGCCGCTCCATATATGGAACCTGAAACACTTCGTCCTCCCAACGTTGAATACCCAACATTCTGTTCGCTCCAAGAAACATTCATTGTCCCTGACAATGTAAACCAATCTGTTGGCTTTATTTCCGTGCTAAATTTTGTTGTATAGCGATCGTAAGACTGCCCCTTTTGTGTACCTTCATTATTCAAATAACCAAAAGACCCATAAGCTTTCATTTTTTCGGTACCTCCACTTGCACTTATAGAGTGCTCTGTAGTGATTGATGTTTTATTAACAAAATCTGTCCAATCTGTATTTACAACCTTAGACGGATCCCATGAGCCGTTTTCCCATCCTCGCAATACATTGTCTCTAGAGGTTTGCCCATCAAGACCACTATCAAAAATAGTTCTGTCATTTTCAAAAGTTGGAGAATCTGGATGTGCATATGTGTTAGGGTCTAAGTTATACGCGGCCCATCTACGAAACTCAATAAAGTCGGCCGCACTCATAGATGGTGACAGATTAACAATATTTGATGTTGTGACTGTTCCTGAATAATCCAAAGAGAAGCGCCCCACTTTTCCTTGCTTTGTGGTTACAATAATTACACCATTGGCACCACGTGATCCGTAAATAGCGGTGGAAGAAGCATCCTTTAGAACTTCAATGGATTCAATGTCTCTAGGATTTAATGTCTCTATTGCAGAAGAAGACAACAACGGAATTCCATCTACAACATAAAGCGGTGAGTTACCGGCCGATAATGATCTATTACCACGAATACGAACACTTCCAATATTACCTGGGCGCTCACTAGATGTAATATCTACCCCCGCTGCCTTACCCTGTAGAGCCTCAAAAACGTTATTCACAGGTCTATCCATTAATTCCTCCGAGCTAACACTCACAATAGATCCTGTTACATCAGATTTTTTCTGGGTGCCATACCCTACTACTATAACTTCGTCCAACTGCGAAGCATCTTCTTGTAAGGTTATGTTGTAATTGGATGTTGAACCTACAGTAATTTCAGTAGTTTTCATTCCTATATAAGAAATCACCAAAACATCGCCTGGTTTACCATTAATTGTAAAATTACCATCAAAATCCGTCTGCGCACCTTTTGTTGTGTTTTTAATAAGAACATTGACACCAGGAAGCGGTATCCCACTGGCATCCTTTACTTGCCCAGTTATAGACTTTTCTTGGGCATAAAATACCCCGCATAAAAGCATAAAAGCAGCAAAAGTTAAATACTTAAACGATAAAATTTGTTTCATAAAATTTAGTTTAATTTGGTTAAAAGTTTAATTGATTCACTATACGTTTAATTGATTCACTATACTATATGTTATTAATAAAACAAACTACTAAACAGAAAGGTGTTTCTATATAACATTTTATTAGAACAGATAGTAATTTTCAAATTTAGTATGCGAATTTTATACAATAGAAGTAATTTGTACTGATTTATGTCGAAAATCGTTCTAAGCACCGCAAGAAGACGGGTCTTAAAAGGTTTAATCTAAAAACGGCTCTATATTAAAAAACACAAAACCAATAATTTACATAAATACTTAAGAAGGAGTCATTAAAATTCCACGAGATTCTATAGAGAGATAATTTTAAAGTTAAGGAAATGACAGAAAAGGGTATGAAATATAATAAATAGTATTACTAAAGTATTACCTTTAATAACTTCCATTTGGATTCCACACAACCGAAAATACATACTAAATAAATATTTGGTATAGAAAAAATATTAAACTTAAATATGACGTTTATTTAATATACAGTAAATAGGAGTTGTTAAAATTTTTTATTAAGCCCCCTTTGGAAAATTTGATATTCTTTGGGTGATTTGCCATATTTTTTTTTAAATATTTTTGCAAAATAACGTCTATCATTGTATCCACAAATAATTCCTATATCCGCAATAGTATAATTTGTTTCCCTAATCAACAGTTCTGCCTTTTTTAGTTGTATTTCACTTATAAACTCATGTGGTGTTTCCCCAACTGTTTCTTTAATTTTTTTAAAAAAAACTGTTCTACTTAGGCCTAACTGAGATGCTATAAAGTCTAAAGAAAAGTTTAATTCACCCATACTATTTTCCACAATTTCTTTTACTCTTTCGACAAAAATTTTATCTGCCTCTGAGTTTGTCATAACGCTTAATGACAATTCGGGGTTTTTACTTAAATTGTTAATTATTTTTTTTCTTTGAGCAATGAGTACATCTATTTTAAATTTTAGATACGCTACATTGAATGGCTTATTAATATAATCGTCGGCACCAAGTTCAATAACCTCCATTTTTTTGTCTTCTGAAGCATTCGCTGTTAAAAGAATAATGGGAATGTGGTTAGTATTAAAATTGTCCTTTATTATTTTGATTGTCTCAACACCATCCATAACTGGCATCATCAAATCACAAATAACAATATCTGGTATTTTTTCAATACATAGGGCAACGCCTTCCTGTCCATTTTTGGCGGTAAATACATTAAATGAAGCATCGAACATTTTTTGCAGATACTTACGCAATTCATCGTTGTCTTCAATAATCAATATACTGTTAGCTTTAGCTTCGTTTTCTACTTTACCATTTTCATCCAAGCCATCTACTATTTTTAAACTATTGATATCAGGATTTACCAAAGTGTTTTCAGTTTCGGTTATCTCAACTTCCTCCAATTCATCTTTTGAAAAACCTTCTTTTGTGATAGGTAATTTTACGGTAAAGCATGTTCCTTGGTTTAACTCACTTTCAAATTCAATAGTTCCTTTATAACAATCTATAAGTTCTTTTACATATGATAATCCTAACCCGGAACTATTTTCACTTTTATTAAATCTCTCGAAAAGATGCTCTTGAACCTCATTCGAAATACCAACACCTTCATCCTTAACTTGAACTTTTATAAAAGTTTTGTTAGATTCCAAACTCAATAAAACTTCTACTTTTTTATTTTCTGGAGTAAATTTTATCGCATTTGACAAGAGGTTGTAAATTACTTTTTTTATAATTCTTATATCAACATACCCATAAATCTCTTTTTCCTCGGATTCAAAAGTTAAAATAATCCCCTTTTTTTCAGCCAATGGAATAAATTCGTTTTGAATACTTTTAATCACTTCAACAAGATTAGAACTTATTAAAAATAGTTTCATTTTTTCTTCCCTTATTTTTCTGAAATCAAGAATTTGCTCGACTAAGTTTAACAAATAGGATGTGCTTTTTTGAATTTCTTTAACTTGGTCTTTTACCTTCAATAAAGATCCTTTTTTGTCATTCATAATATCCTGAACATAACATGAGATCAAAGTTAGAGGCGTCTTAAATTCATGTGAAATATTTGTATAATAGATTAGCTTCTTTTCATTTAATTTTTCTGTATATACAACTTTTTCTTTAGCTGAAATTTGTTTTTTATACATATATAAAAAAACAAAAATAAGTGTACCTAAAAACACAGCTTCAATAAAATATCCTAAAGGAGATTTAAAAAAAGGAGGTGAAATTTTAATCTTTAAGTTTAAAGTTTTATTTAATTCTACACCGTCACTGTTTGTAGCTTTTAATGAGAAAACATAATTACCATGAGGCAAGTTTTGATAAGTAACGTTATTGCTTGCGAGCGGTGTACTCCAATTATTTTCAAAATTTTCTAATTTATAGGAATATAGAATCTTTTCCGGGTTTTTAAAATCCAACACCGAAAAATCCAATCGAATAGTATTTTGCTTATAAGACAGTTTTACTTCATCTTCATACTCTATATTTTGACTGATTAAATCCGACTTTCTCGGCATAATCTGAGTTCCGTTAACATAAAATTTAGATAAAACTAACGGATATTGCGAAGTATCTTTTTCAATAAGTTGAGGGTTAAAAGTAATAAACCCCTTGTAATTTCCAAAAAGCAAATTTCCAGAAATAAGCTTTAGCACACACCCTTCGGTAAAATAGTTTAACCCATGTTCCTTTTCAATAAAAAAGTATTCAAATTTATTATCTTTAGGGTAGTATTTATTGATACCATGATCTGTACTTATCCATATATGATTTTCATTATCCTCTTGAGCTGCTAACACTTTATTTGAAGACAAACCGTTTGAAGTATCTAAACACTTCCAACTAAATTTTCTTTTTTTTAAGTTTTCATAGTCTAGTACATTTAATCCTCCCCCCATAGTTGAAGCATAAATACTATTATCAGACGATTGAAATATATGATCTACGGAATTATAACTTAATGTATTTTTATTTTTTCTAGCGTTTATGATTGAAACAAAAGATTTCTCCTTTTTATTTAATTGATTTTCAGCTAAAAAACTTATTCCATCAGATGTTCCTATCCACAGATTGTCATCTTTATCAAAAAACAAGTAACGTACAAAATCACTAACAATTTCATCACTAAAAACTTTTATTTTTTGTTCACCAAAAGGATTACTTAACAAACTCAAACCTTCGCCATGAGATCCAATCCAATAATTATTGTATTTATCTTGTTGTATTGAATAAACAGTATTTAATGGTGGTTGTTTTAAATGTACAATATCCATATTTTGAGGATTTATGTTTAAAACATTCTTTAAAATATATACCCCATTTCCTTTTGTTCCTGCCCACAAATTGTTCTCTTTATCTAAAAACAAACAATAAATATTAATATTCTTTAATTTCTCCTTATTTTCTCCAGAAAAATCATCTGGAAACGTATAAACCAATTTGTCCTTTTTATAATGATATATCTTTCCTCCTTTACTGCCTAACCAAAGATTTCCATAGGAATCTTCCACAGCTGTTCTTATTTCATTTTCATAACTATTAATTGAATTATTAGAAGGATATTGCCAAACAAAATTTTCTTTACTTAAATTTATTTTATTAATACCTCCATACATGGTTCCTATCCAAAGATTTTTGGACGAATCTTCAAAAAGCTTCAATACTATATCAGAAGAAATTGATTGTCGCTTACCTTCTTCATATTTGTAATTTATAAATAAATCGTTATCACGATCAAATTTAAAAACACCTCTACTATGTATCCCGATCCAAAGGTTTTTATTACTATCTTCTAAAATTTGATGCTTATCTGGATCACCAGAAAATGCACCACTTGAGGCATTTAAATCATAAAATACCATTTCATTTTGTAAAACCGAATATCTAAAAACACCTCTTTTGTTCTTAAAAATAAGCCAAATGCTTTTAAATGAATCTCTAAAAAACGTATCAAAAACACCAAAGTCACGATTATCAGTAAATTCTACTTTGTTATTTTTAAAGTCATACACTAAAAATCCATTATCAGAAATCACAAGTAATGTTTTGTAATCAATTTGATTAATGCCCCAGACTGTGCTATTACGAAGTTGCTTATTTAATTCTTTAGCACTAATAAATGTTTGGGTTTTTAATGAATGCATAATAATATCTCCTAAACCCGTTCCAAACCAAACATTCTCCTCAAAATTATTAAAACTAATAAATTTAAGATTTTCATAATATTTTTTAATATAACTTCCATCCTTTTCAGGTTTAGACATTTTATATAATCCAGATTCAGTACCTATCCAAATATTCTCTTTTGAGTCTTCTTCAAGAAAACGAATTAATTTATTATTAAAACCATTTAATGTCTTACTTGAAACCGTGACTTTTATGTCCCTTTTATTTTTTAAATATTGAATTTTCGCAAACCCAGTTCGCCCCCAAACCCAAATATCACCATTTCTTAATATCTTAAAATTCGTAATTGACATTTTATTATCAAACAGTCTTTTTCTAACATCAATTACTTCATTTGTGAAAGGATTTATCCGTTGTAAATTAGAATCTTCAGACCAACTCCAAATAAAACCATAATTATCCTCTTTAATAATTGTCATTCTATTATTGGTTAAACTAGTGGAATCTTGCGGTATAGAATAATAATTTTTAAAATTGTTCCCGTCATATTTGCTTAGTCCGTTTAAAGTACCAAACCATAGATAACCTGATTGATCCTGAAGAATATCTAACACAGAATTATCAGCTAGTCCATCAGAAACATCAAGTTTTTCAATTTGAATATTCTGGGAAAACAAATTAAAAGTCAATGTAAAACAATAAACACATATTAGATATTTCATAAACTGAATTTTCTTAATTTCAATAATTTAGCGAAGACAACAATTTGTTTAACTACAAAAGTAATGTAAAATTAAATTAAGTGATTTTTATTATCATCCTGTAGACTCATGGTCTTTGTGAAAATTTTTACGTTAATCGTCCATTTTATAAAATAGCTTATTAAACAATTTTCATCCACTTTAAGTACAATTTTACCCCATTTACTAGTATAAGTAATCTATTTTTGTTGCATAGGTTGTTTTGGTTAAATTACTAAGGTAAACCCTCCAATTGATTACCTAAAATACAATAAAAACAACTTTTACGCATCAAGCCACCTCGGTAAATAAATATAAAAACTTATCATATAGTTTGTTTAGTTGTTTAAAAGCCATTTAAATTCCATTAATTTTTTTGGCTTTTTTACTTAAAATTTTCAACGAATATGAAGTTGAAATATAAATTCAAGAGTAAAATATTTCATTAAACTAAATAAAGTCAACTTTAAAAATATGCAAATTAATATTAAGGATGGCATTTCCTCTCCAATTTACTTACAAATAGTAAATGAAATTATTGAGAATACCTCTAGTGGCAAACTTAAGATGGGAGAAAAAATGCTTTCAATAAATAAGTTTAGTGAGAAGTATAAACTATCACGAGATACTGTAGAGAAAGCATATAATATATTAAAAAAGAAAAAGGTAATTATAGGTATAAAGGGGAAAGGAACCTATGTAAACAACTTAAAATTAATTGATAAGACAAATATATTGTTCTTAATTAACACTTCAAATCCATACAAGACTAAAGTATATTCCTCTTTTGTAAAATCTTTAAATGAGAACTACCAAATTAACCTTTTTATTTTCAACAACAATGAACCTTTCGTTTTTGATACTTTAATAGGTAGTCTTAATAAGTATGACTATTGTATAATAATGCCCCATTCTAAATCAACTTATACTGAAAATCTTAAATACCAGTATAGTCTAAATGATATAGTTGATAGAATTCCTAATGAAAAACTAATTATTTTAGATAATAATGATTATAAAACAGAAGATTGTTTTTTTCAAATTTACCAAGATAATATACATGATTTCTTTAACATATTAAAATTTAGCAAACTACAAATCTCAAAGTATAAAAGACTACATTTTATTGCCCAATTAGAAACTGATTATTCAAATTATACGGATTATAGTGCAATACTATTTGAATTACAAAAATACTGCTCTAACAATAATTTACATCTTAAAGTTTCTGACAATGCTTCATCAAATACAGATATTAATCTAGGGGATTTGTTCGTGATTTTTGAAGAAAACGATTTAGTTAAATTATTAAATCTAATAAAAACTAAAAAATTATCTATAGGAAAAGATATAGGCATAATATCTTATAATGACACCACCCTTAAACGTTATCTAAACATCACCGTTATTTCACCAAATTATAATAAAATGGGGGAAATGGCCGCAGAAATGATAGTTAATAAAACTAGAGGTAAATTAAAAAACCCATATACTTTCATCAATAGATACTCTTTATAAATCACAAAATCATAATTAAATAGAAGCAGCTCCTTTAAATTTACACCTAAGGATTGATTTAACATCACAAACACGAAATTCTACCATTAAAAGTACAATATTCCACAAACAAATTTTAATTGATTATTAATTTAGCAACCAAGCAATCTAGTATTGTAGAAATCGATTTTAAAACAAAACCAATTAAACTTTAATATTTACAACATGAAAACAAAATTACACAACTTTAAATTAATTATTGCAACACTACTAGTTTGCACGACTTACACATCGTATGCCCAAACAAATACTTGGACAGGAGATACAAATACAGACTTTTACAATTCATTAAATTGGAGTGATGAAACTATTGATTTTTCGGGAGATATTACTACTAAAACCTTAATTATTGGTGCAGGATCACCAAATGACCCTATTCAAGTAGGCGGTAGTAATCATACCACTAAAAGACCAGCCTTTTTAAATACCGAAACAGGTTGCAATTTAACCTTTAATGGCACGCTATATCCTGGAGACACCCAGTATTGGAGAGGAACAATAACCGTAAATGATGGTGCCGACATTAACATTAGAAACGTTATGTATTTAGGAAAAGAAGGCAGTGGAACTTTAAACATCACTGGCGGCTCATTTACTGTAAAGAATTATTCTATAATAGGAAGCGGTATTAATGGCGTTGGTGAGGTTAATCTATCTGGAGGTACATTTGCATCAACACTAGATATGCAAATAGCGAGTGATCCAGATGCCATCTCTGGAACCCTAAACATAACAGGAGGAAATGCTTCAGTTACACGTAACCTTACTATTGGAACTAATGGTCACATCTATATCACTAGTCCAGGTTCTTTAAGTATTACTGGTAATCAAACAACTCTTCTAAACGGATATATTTCAAGCGGTAAAATTGTAGCTACAGCTGGTGCTTTACAAGTTGTTTATGATGGTACAAAAACAACTGTTTCGGTTGATCCAACGACATTATCAATTGAAAAAAATGTAACATTAAAACAAGTTAAAGTATATCCAAATCCAACAAATGGCGAATTTACAATTGATTTACCAAATGCTCAAAATTTACTGTCTGTCGAATTATATAACATTAACGGAGGTTTAATTTCCTCACAAAATTACATGAACCCAACGCAAAAACTAAAATTAAATATCTCTGAGGTACCAACTGGAATATACTTTTTAAAAATCTTAACAGATACACCTCAAACATTTAAGATTGTAAAACAGAACTAATATCTTTCAAAAATGATAAAGGCTCTAAAAATAGGTTTTTTAGAGCCCTTTTTATTATTTTACAATTACTTAAACTGATAATAAAAATATTAAAGAACGTTCAAATTAAATCAATTATTTATTCATTTAATACGATTAACCCTCTATTTCCATTCAATTCCTTTAATTCTAAATGTAATTTTTCTCTCTTACTTAAGACAAATTTAGACAAGACTAATACAATTTTTTTTAACTCATTACATTCAAGAATTCTTGGCATATTATATTTATAAAAAACCTCCTGCTGAACATTTTGAGAAGAAGCTTTATGCCTCTTATTACCTTTAGCTATTGACACATTCAAGTAATCAATTTCAAAATCAATTCCCGAATTATTCACTATTTCCATAACCAAATACACTTCATCTTTGTTGTATACCATTTTTAGTAGTTTTAAAACGATGCCTTTTTGTCTTTTTGATGCAATGGAAGAACTCTTTGTTTTTAATAAATATTCTGAGAACCTTTTATAATAATGATTTTTTGGGTCTTCAATATTTACTGTATCACCCGTATTTAAAGCATCTATAGTCTTTGGTTTTTCATTACCTATACTTTCGTATTCCTGTATGAAATAATTAAGTTTAGATAAGCTCTTCGAATACTTTAATATATAGGAATAAACGTTTCCATCTCTAGTTATTGCCAATAAATTACTGGTTTCACCAGGATTTGCTTGTAACAATCCAAAGTATTGTTCCTTTTCCCTATTGTAGGTGAACGCAAAATCGTTAGTTCCTGTAATTCCCTGACGTATCGGGTTTGGAAAAAACAGGGCAACATTCATTTGGTCATTGGCGAAAATGGTATCCAAAGCTTGTTGGGCATGTATGGCCATGGACCAAACAATTAATAAATAGGTGATAGTAGTTTTCATAATTATATATTTAATTTCCCTACCGGGTTTTTAAGATTAATTGATAGTTATTTAAGACTGTTGCTTTGATGTGTCTATTATTTCGTTGGAATATTTTTTTTATACCACTAACTTGGGGCATGCCCGCAATATTGATGTCCTGAACCACATCATCAACAACTTCGCGTGTGGCATCTGCACGAAAACTATTTTCTATATAAATACCCTCGCTTCCATCCTGTAGATCAAATGCTTTGAGTTTTGTTGGCTGATGGTTGATGTTTTCTATTTCAATGATGACACGATTGGGCTGAAAGCTCACAAAGCCATATACTGGCGTATTTCTTGATATTTTAACATTGTTAATATTGGTGTCTTTCATCAATCGCATCCGTAATCTATAATTGGTCTTTATGGTTTGAGTACCATCTACAATAACAGGAATCGCCAAGTCATTACCCATAGTTTTAGGCTCTTTGGGATCTGAAGAAAAAAAGAGCTGATGCTCCAATGCCAATTCCTTCATTGAAATAGTAGGTGCTACTTCCAAGATTATGGAATCTGTTTTAAATTCGGTTACTTTTATAGGCTGTCTGGGAATTTTACTTCGGTATGTGCTTTCTGAATAACTGATACGTCCTTCGTTATAAATACTATCCACCATGCGCATCTTTTCCTTGTTCAATAAATCTGGGTCATAAATACCCGTTGAATCTAGCAGGCGCTCGTCATAAATACTTGGCGCATTGGTTTGCCTAACTTCCTTCAGGTCATTAAGCGCATCCAATTTGGAATCGTACTCCTTCTGCTCATCCTCCAATTTGGGTACTTGTATTTGGTTGCTATCCAAGGTTGGCACTTCATCAACACCAAGTACAAACATCGCATAGACTCCTATAAATACGATGATACCCACTAGCACCAATGCAAATACGATTTTTTTCTTTTCTAGTTTCATCTTAAGTTTTTTATTTATTACTCTGCTTTAATTATTTTTTATTCTTCATTTTGAATTTTTCTTAGAGCCTTTTCAAAAAAATTGGTAATCAATAAACCATGGGTGTTATTTGGAAAATGTCTATCCACATGTATCAAGTTTCCTATTGTTTGTAGTTCATATACATCTATGATGGTTCCGCGGTTCACTTCAAATATGGTCGTGGTTTCAAAACTGTAAGGCTCTTTTGTTATATCTACTTTGGATACAATAGACAACACTTTTTGTACTAATGAATACTGAAGCAACCGATTATAAACACCATCGGCTTTTTTCTGTCGGTATAATTCATCAACTGAACTATTGCCTAGCCAAAGCGCTTTTTCCAAATGCTTTTCATAATTACTTGCATCGATATGATAAAAATATTTATGGAACAGTTCTATATGAGCCAAAGCTTCTACTTCTAAATTTTCACGTTGCTTAACCTGTTTTAAAGGAATCACACTGCCATCCGTATTCACCATAAATGCAGTGTTGATGGTTTCTTTATGTAACTTTATGACCAACACCACAGACACAACACTGATTATTGTTGCACCAATGATGGCTGACAAAACAATAAAACGATTCAGTTTTAAGATGGTATAAATATTTTTATAAGGAGTTTTTGCTTCCATTTGGCTTTTAGTTTTTTGTTTTCAATCATTGGTTATTCGTGAATATATCTTAGAATCCTTAGGTACTACCTGAGAAGAGTTTGAATGTAAAAGCGGTGGCGCGTCTATATAGCTTGAATTTTAATAAAACAACAAACCCTATCGATCCTAACTGGATTACTGGTGCAAAAAATTGGCTGCCCCAATCCGTTCCAAATAAGGTGGACCAAAAATTAGTATTCACTTCGGTATAAAGGGTGTTTATAAATACATTGACCAGAAAAAACGCTGGCACCAGCATATATACGGCTGCATATAGCTTAAAGAAATTATAGGCCAACCCCCTAAACTTTTCAAAAACAGCTAGACTAATCACCAAAGGGAAAAATGCTTGCATAATGCCCAATAAAAAGTAGCGTTCTGCCAAAAACAGTGGATAAATGAATAGGTCTAATAACCACAAAAACAGTCCTATTATAAAAGCTACGACCTTCAATCCAAACAACGGCGTTACCAATGCTTCATAAAGTAATGCCATAGCTTTACTGGCGGCTTCCAAAACACTCACATCCTGTTCCAAATCTACATCTTGCATTTGCAATGGAAGGAGTGCTGGAGCCGTATCTCTGTATTGAGCTTCAATAGACACCAATATGGAATCAAATACACCCAATACTTGTGTGGAGAAAATAACCAATATAACTATTGCTAAATTTTTGGCAAGTTCTGCAGGCGTCAATCCCCATGTATAGCCATCATTATTGGCTATACCCTCATTATATTTTTTTAGAATATTGATCAGAAAGAACAGAATAGCCAAGGTTTTCATACCCGTAATCGTGTACTGCGAAAAATCACTGTTCTTAATGGTTGCAAATACTGCATCCACATATTCCAATCCTATGCCTAAAAAAACACCTGCCATGGCTAATAATTGGTTTCTCTATTATTGATTTTATCCTGCATCGTTCTAAATGAAATTATGCTTTTATATAACCGGGTCTTTTGTTCTATTTCTGCAACCATTTCTTTGGACTGCTGTTCTTTTTCTTTTAAAAACATAGCTCGCTCCGCATCCGTCATTTTTAGCGTATCACTTGACAAAATTTGTGCTATAAAATCGAGATTATCCAAAGATTGCTCTATGATGCTATTGAATGACTCTGAAATACGATCCACTTCATCTACTTTGATATAAGGAGAATTTAGAATTTCCCTTAAATCCTTTTGAACCATATTAAAAAGCTTCTGGTTATTTTTGGTCAACTCTTTGACGGCCTTGAGTTGCTTGATTACATTGTTAACTTTTTCAATGTTCTCCTTTTGCTGTTTTAAAAACTCTACGGATTTTAAAAGCTGAGTGGTTTGTTTTGCAGATTCTACAAGCGATTTTGCTAAACTTATAAAATTGGTATTGTCATAAACCGGCATCCCCTGGGCTACCATGTGACCAGATAATGATATGATTAGGATCAGTGTTATGATAAATGTTTTCATGGTGTTCTTATAATGTGCTCCTTGCGCATGTCTAAAATCCTGGAATAATCTGTAATTTGTTTTTATAATTTTCATAATGCTTTATTTTAATACTTTTTAATATTCAGTATTGGTTAATGATTCTTATTATTGTTTTTTGATGATGAACTCCTTAATCGCCTGTTCCATGCTTCCATGTTTGTTATAGAGGTTCATAATGATTTCACTTTCACTACCGTCGGTCAAGTAAGCCGCATATACTTCTTTGGGGACTTCCAATCTGAAGATGTTACTCTCCTTCCCTATTTTGATAAACATTTCGGTGTACTTTCTAGTACCTACCAAGTTATTACGTATGGATTTCAGTTGGTTCAAATCATGGCTCGAAAGATGCAAGCGCTTTTGAAGCTCATCATACCCTTTTTCATTTCGTAGACTATAAATAACCTGAGTGTTTTCCAAAATACTGGCCGATGTGGAATTATTGGGTAACTGGTTGATGGATTGCAAAATGATACCAATCGCACCGTTTTGCTTCCTAATAGCTTGGTAATAGAACTCCACACTTTCCAATACATTTTCAAACTTTAGTTGTTTGGCAAACTCATCAAATAGAATGATGCCTCTTTCGGCTTTGTTTCGCCAAATTGTGCGCTGAATGGCAGATTTAATAAGCTTCAACATTACCGAGAGAATTTCCTTGTTATCCTTAACTTCATCGAGTTCAAAGACTATCAATCGCTTATCTTCTATTTTATAGGTTTGGTCTTCACTAATATTGAACAGAAAACTGTACAATCCAGTTTCCACATATTCTGAAAGGATATGCAGAAAATTATAGACACTGAAATGTGCTTCTTGGATGTTTAGTGCTGTTATGAGTGTTTCCTTTTCATCATCCACAAATTGATATAGACTTGCCAGTGAATGGGCTTGCCGTGTTTTAGCATAATACCGTAGTAATACTTTCTTCATGGCCACCTGCTCTGCTTTGGTGGTTGTTTTGCCCGAAGCCATCAGCTCCAATAGAAACATTGTCAAATCCTCCAAACGTTCTGGTGTTAAATCGGCATCACTGGAAATATAAAAGGGATTGATGCCTAAATTTTTTCCTTGCTCATATTTTAAAATGATGTGGTCTTTGGGATACAACTTGGCAAATTTAGAATAGGATCCTCCCAAATCGATAATGACCAGTCGAACACCGGCCTCAAAATATTGCCTTAGGATATTGTTGGCCAAAAAGGATTTCCCCTCGCCCGTTGGAGCAAAAATGGCAAAGTTCCTCGCTTTGATGCGTTTTTTTTGCTCATCCCAAACATCTTTAAGTACAGGAATATTATACTGCCGGTCATTGAATAGGATGCCCTTGGTATCTGAACGGTAGTTAGTGTTATTGATATATAGACAGAGGGCATGCTTTAAATCGGTAACATACAAATCCGCATTCGAAAAATTGGAAGCAAAACAACAAAAGCTATTCAGGTAATAGTGCTTCCGCTCCTCGCCTTTGGGATAATAGGGTACAATATCAAGTTCCTTGAATTCTGCTTTTATTTTAGATGCTATTGTATTTAATGCTGTGACTTCGCGCGACCAAAAAACAATGTTCAGATGCCCTCGGATGATCCGTGAGGCATCATCTTCATTAATTTGGTTCACAATGTCCTCGATTTTTTTTAAAACTACTTTGTTCTGTGTCCCGAAATTGGAACTTTTGTTGAGTTCCTCTATTTTCTTCTCCAGTAGTTTTCGCCATTTGTGCTTATCATCTAAATAGATGATTTGGTTGATGATATGGTTTTCATTGAGATTCAATCCCAACCCATCAATAAAGCCTTGGTGAAATACAAAATCATCGGAGGTAAATTTATCATTCGTTTTACTGCTCTGTACGACATCTCCAAAGCAGAGTTCACTATTCACTGCCAAAACATCAAAATAGTTTTCCCCAATTTCAATATTTGATTTTTTGAGCTGAATATCGGTATCAAAACCGTCATTAAAACCATTGAAATAAGCTTCTGAAATAGATCGTATTTCAGTCTCAACCATTGGCAACAAAGATACCTTCCGGCTGTTATTGATAAATGAAACCGCATCGTTTACGGCTGTAATAAATGCTTGTACGTTTTCATCTAATGCCTTGTAAATTCCTTTTTTTATATGCCGAAACGGATTGGTAAACTTGGAGGTATTAAGCGCTTTGTTTAATGGTAATATAAAAAATAGATAGGAACTGTGATTTAGGCATTCCCTACCTTTAAAATAATTGTAGGTAGCCTGTTCTAAAAAGCTTTCATTTGGAATATTATTGGCACGATATGTTGCCTTTTGGTAAATATCCTGTTTATGGATAGCGGTACCTGTTGGGAGGGATTTAAATCCCTGAAACCAAGCGGCATGAATTTCTTCAAAGTCGGATTCGGACAAGGTGTACACTTCGGGCAACTCTACCTTATAACATAATACCACATTGCCATTATTTGCAAATAAGATATGGTCTTGGATATCCAAAATGGGATGGTATGTTGCAAGATTAATAGCCTTCATAATACAAATGACTTTGTTTTTTATTACTAATGGATTGTGGAAACACCTTTTTAAAATGCATTAAGGATGGGTTTTTTATAAAGTGTGTCAAAACGATATACAACATACCATTGAACAGAAATACCATGATGATGACCAAAAAACTAAAGGAAAAAATGATAACTAATAATGATCCTATAACGGCGGTCATCATCAGAGCAAACAATGCTATGGGCAATCCCATAATTGTTGCGCGCTTTCTAATATTTCTATAGATTTTAAAGGTTTTCATTGCTGTATCTTATTCATAAATGGTATATAACAACTTATACTACGATGCCAATGAGATAGGTAAAGATGCCTACAACGGCACCAGCTATTAGTACAAATACAAGCACACGAGTGATGCCCTTTTTCAAATCGGCATTCTCTCCAAAAAAATGACCTGCATTAAATAGAAAACCTACCAAAAATATAACACCCAAAATGATGGGGAAAATGGTTCGAATGGTATCGGAAACATCATTTACAGAATCTTCAATGCCTCCAATCTGTGCAAAAATGGAAGTTGAAATAAAGCCCAATAGCAAGGTTAAATAGATTGATTTTTTCATAAGAATAAAAATTTAAGTTTTTAATGGTTTCGATTCTTTAAAATTACAATATATTTACTTTCAAATACCTGATTATCAATATTTTATATAAATAATATTATTTGATTTCAATTGTTTTTAATTGCAATTAAATGGTGTTAAATTTTATGATTTTAGATGCAAGAAATACACTCAATTATGAAAAGTGACTTAAAAATGAAGCTCAAAAACGTCGTATTTCTTCTATCGATGCTGAAAATGTGCTTCCTTTTTGGTCAAAATTTGGATGCACGAAAAAGAATTGTTATTGATGTGGGGCATGGTGGAAAAGATTCTGGTGCCATTGGCATAAATGGTATCCAGGAAAAGGATGTGGTCTTGAATATTGCCAAGGAAATTATTAGGCTTAATAAAACGATTTTAGATGATCGAATGGATATTTTTTTGACCAGATACTCTGATACGTTTATTGCACTTTCTGATAGAAGCCGATTGGCTAAAGCTTTAACGGCGGATGTGTTTGTGTCTTTGCATTGTAATGCATCTCTAAAATCCTCAAAAGGCATTGAAGTTTATGTGCATAATTCTGAAAAATTGCATATTAAAGAATCCATTGCTTTGGGGTTATCAATTTTAAATGAAAGTTCCAGTAAATTAGGGTTCGAGAAACGAGGTGTGAAGTTTGCTGATTTTCAAGTCTTACGCGAAATGACTAATTTTTGTCCAACTATTCTTGCTGAATTGGGGTTTGTGACCAATAAAGATGAAGCTGATTATTTTTTGAAGCCTGAAAATATACATGCCGTAGCTTTAGTTATCTTATTAGAGATATGTAATTATTTAGGTGTGTTTTAATTTGTGAAATAAATTGGAATTATACATAAGAATAATTATAGTACTAATGTTATCATAAGTAAAATAGCGAATAGAACTTTTTCTGTTCTATTTTACATAGTTGCAGATATGATGCCTTTAGGTTCATATCGATAGCAATTATGTAACAGCTATTTTACGACCAGCAGTTTGTTAAACATTCGTAAGCTATAATGTAGTATTATGTAAAATATCCCAGAAGCATTTGTTTTCATAAGAATAATTGGAACTTGGGTCATTAAACTTATAAGCGGTTTGCTTCGCAGAGCTTTTTAAAACATTATGTATCTATAATTAGCCGTTATGTAAAATAGCCGCTACCAAGCGCTCGATTGTTTTATAAAATCAAATTGCTCTTGCAATTTATTTTATACACAATTATCCATCGCTTGCCAACGCCAAAATAAAAGCTAACCTTTTTGCTCTTATTAAAAATCGCGTATTCGATAAAATGTACGTTATAAAAAATTTTACGCGATTCTCGTGGATTGCCACAAGAGTATAAAATTTTCCCAACCGCATTATCCTTGCTTAAAAATTTCTATACACTTGTTTTATTATTCTTCCAATTCAACTTTTCTTTTTAATGCGTTATCTTTTGTCTTGAAACAAAAGAAACAAAAATTCAAGGCTGCATAAACTTTTGGAAACAATTTACGGCTCATTCGCTATATTTTAGGAAACATTACAACGCGTTAACATTGCTTTGAAATCCCTTGTATACTCTTATAACTCTAAAGAAACTGTATTACTAAACCCCTAAAATATGTACGCTTACTTCACCTTATTGTTTTACCAAAATTTTATGAGGCCAAGTTTAACATCGAGATTCTATTTTACATAATATAGAGCTTTAATTTTATTTCACATTGGAACTTTAGTCCTATGATGAGCTAATTTTCTTTGAAATAGATTTAAAACAGATTCAGTAAGTAGCTTTGTATTATTTAAAACATCTTGGACGAAATTATTAAGAACTAACTCAGAAACCATACCTCCTCCAGAAGGCACAGGAAAGCCACCAGTACTTGAGCTATCATAATTATTTATAACATATTCATTAAATGTTGAATCAACCGTTAAGTTTAAAGAATAACCATGAATATAACTGTTTCGCAGAGAATTAATTTGAGATAGATACTGTTCCAAATAAGTGCGATGAGAGCTTAACCAAAGATAAAACTCATCATTTTTTCTATAATCTAATTCAACAAGATTATCCCAATAAGAAATCAAAACCTTTAAGTGTACACTTAAATGTGGATTTCTGTTTCCAAATACAACTCTTTTTTTAATTAGTATTTCTATGAGTTTTACAAGATTTTCATACAACGTTGCAATCCGCAATATGAATAATTGAAATTTCATATCTACTACTTCCTTGTACATATGAGAGTCTATAATTTCGATTGTCTTTTTTATTACTCTTGTTCCATAATTAAATTCAGTATCTATCAATTTAGTTCCAATTAGTCGATTGAAAATAATAATGTTTTTATCATATTCTGTACCAAAATATGTATGATAAATAATCTCTGCTTCTCTTAGTTTTAATTCAATTGCTTCAATAATTATTTGTACATCTTGAATTCTCAATTTGTCTTTACTCTGAGAACCACGATTAAAAATATCGTGTAAGTTCTGATCAAATAATCCGTTTCCTTGCTTAATTATAAGTGAGGATATAATTGAGTTTTTTTGAATTGAATAATCTGTTAGTACTTCTCTTACCATAACTCCCCTCCTTCTTCATCTCTGTCTCTATCTATATTAGATTGAACAGATTTCAACACTTTAATAAAAAAATCTTTAACCTTTGGGGAACTTAATTTTGCTTTTCCTAAAGTATTCTCCAACAATTCTTTTAATTCTAAATCTACTGAAAATGGTTGTCCAGGGCTTCCTGATTTAACACCTACATTTGTTAAAGCAATATAGCACTGAGAATTAAACTCCCCAATTTGTTTATCATCATAAAAATTCTCATTGCAAAGTTCTAAAAGCTTTACAATCAAATCTACAAAAGCCTCATTTTTTTGTTCAAAAACTGATAGTGAGTGAATGATATTCAGTAACCTATCATAACTTAAACTGTACTCATCTATTAATTTTATATAAGTAGTTTTTGTAGTATCGTTTATGTATTTATTAGTCTTAAATAAATCAATTATATTCTTTACATAAAAGTGTTCATAAGATTCAAAATTCATAGAAACAAACCAATTAAGAACATCTGCGAAAGATTCTGTTTTTTGTTTATCTGATAAATTTTTTGTTATTACGTTACTTCTATGATTAGGTACATATTCATACCCTAACAAACTTTTTTTGTTTTTAATATATTCCCGCTTAAAAAGAAATCTTTTTTCTAGGTAATTAAGTACTTCTTGAAACCCATCCAATAAAATTATCTTATTTAAGAATCTTTCTACTGTATAAGGGATATTTAAATGGATAGTATGCTCAAAAAGCAAATTTTTAATCTCGGAAAAGCACTCTTCTTCAATAGGATCAAAAGCCAAAAACATTCTATCAAGGTGGTTTTCATTACATACTTTTAGAAAGTTCTTTATTTCATTTTGAGCTATTTCCTTATCATAAAAAAATAAAGTTGGAAGAGTTAATGCTAAATTGAAGTAATTTTCAACTTTAGAGTTTTCATGCAATAAAACAATCTCGTCAATATCTTTGGGCTTTAATATTTTTCTAGAACCATATTTATTAATCATATTATGTATCCCTAGAGAATTGTAAACATTTAATATACAGTTATTAGCTTTAAAAGTTTCTTCTTTTTTTAGACTATTAATGTATTTCCAATAAAAATTTTCATCCTTTTTGGAAAATCTTAATTGTCTCAGTATATCAGAACAATGATCAATAATAAAGCTTTTATTTTTGCTCCATAGATATTCAATAAATTCTTTGATTTTAGATGAATTAGAAGAAATTGAATGCAAAAAAGGATAGAAATTATGTGGAATATATTCACTTTGATCTATAACTTTTACAAGAGCATCGCCTAATTCAATTCCTGAATTATTATTGATCAGTTCTATAGATTTGATTTTAAATTTTTCGTTTTCATCATTTAACTTTCCATCAAATTTTGGATTAAACAAATCGAGTAATGTTTCTGCCAAATCATTGTCAGAAAGATTAATTACAATTTCTTCAATTATTAAGTTAAATGTTTCATTTATTCCCCAGCGTTTAAACCAATAAAGTTGATCCTTTACAAATTGTTTTTGTTTTAATTCTAAGACATTACCTGTGGAAATTTTAAACAAAAAATCAAGCACTATTTTAACTTCAATTTTTCCTTTATAAGTTTTATTTCTATTTGCTAATATCTCTCTGGGAATATCTATAATTATTCTAAAAACTTCTTCTCTTAAATTAGTATCTAATGTGTTATGAAAAACTCCAATTAACAGTTCTATTGCTTGCTTCCTAAGAATTGTAACATATTCGTTTTCAGGAATATATAATGTATATATTTGGATAGAATGCTTTTGATATAAATGTGATTCTGTATCTGTATATTCTAGCTTTAAAATAGAATTCAGTGTTTTTAGAGCAAAAAACTTAAAATTGCTATTTTCTTTTTCCAATTCATTTTTACTTGCAACAAAAATTCTATTCTGTTTTATACAGTTAAAACCATCAAAACGGTCACTCTTTCCAAAATTTGCAATATTTGAAACGATTCCATCATCATTTAATATTAGGTATAGTTTTCCGGAATAAGTATAGGAATATTCATAATAATCTTCTAGCTCAAATAATTTTTTTAGAATGTTTTTTAAGTTATTTATAACAGTATCAAAAGAGTAATTCTTGTGTTTTACAGATTTTTGAAACTCATCAAATAATGGATGATTTTCATTCGAATAAATGGAAAGAACTTTTCCAATAGCATTGGACGCAAGCAATGGCATTGAATAAGTAATTGAATCTATAGTTTCGAGAGTTTTTGCAAGAATAACATTTTTAGAGCATGTGTCAATTCGCGCAACATATTCTATTAATAGATTTTCTAAAACAGTATTATTCTCATCATGCTGATAAACATATCCAATATTTTTTATAATATTATTAATGAATCCACCATATTCAGGGAGTTTTAATTTTAACCAATTTTTATTAGTTAAGGCTTCCTCTAAAATTAAATCACTATAAATATCAGGTTTAATCATTTTAAGATATCGTCCTGATAGAATATTTTGATCTTGTAGTGCTTGTAGTATTAATTCAACTTCTTCTTCAATTACATTTTCAGTACTAGCAATTTGTTGAATCAAAACGTTATCTTCTATCTGAACGGGCTCAATAAGTGTAATTAGTTTGACTACTTTATCGATTGAACGTTTATGTATTTCTGCATCCTTACTTACAACTGATGAAAAATTCGCAAAATGCATTTTGACATAAGTTTTTAAGAATGCATCTTTTTTAATATTAGCCAACGGTGTACCATCTTTAATAACCTTTAATAAAGTCATTATCATAATCGGTACACCATGAGTTAGTTCAACAAAATATCCAAGATATTTCTCTATTTGATATCCATTTAATTCCCCTTCCAAAAAATGAACAGTTTCTTCTCTTGATAATTGAGTTAATTCAATATATTTTATTTGCTGAGTTCTATCTGTAATATTAATTTCGTTAAGTAAAGCTTCTAAAAAATAGCTTCGGACTGTGAGTAATAACTTAACATTATTCTCCTTAAAACCTTTTACAGTTGTTATTAAGTCAGCTAGTTCTCTTTGATCAAATTTATCTGCATCATCAATTAATACTACATAGTTTTTTTCTCCTATTAGTGCTTTTTGTAAAACTTCAAGATCAATTTTGTGATTAATTATTACTAATCCAACCCAATCCTTTCGATTATCTATATGTTTTTGAAAAAATTCAATACAAAGCCTAGTTTTTCCTATCCCAGCTTCTCCACTAATTATTGCGACCTTCTTAGAATCATCACTGATAAAGTTTGCCAATTCTTTTATCTTTTCCTCGCGGTAATAATATCTATTGGATAATTCATAAGAAGCTTTATTATCCGAATTCAGTTCATCTTTGAAGAAATCAGAATATTCCTGTATTAAATATTTCGTCTCATTTGTATACCATGATTTAACAATCGGATGATGAGATAAGAGAGTATTTAATTTTGCTCCATCCCATATTTCAAATACAATTCTGTTTGCTGTTATTTTATTGGCTTCATCAATGAGTTCTTTTTGCTGTTTTGGGCCTATGTCTACATTTGTAATGAATATGACATGAGTTTCGTCACGAATATTTTTATCAAGATCTTTTTTAATTTCACTTTTAAGATTATTTATTGAGGCTTGCCTTCCAGATTCAGGGCTTCTGAATTTTGCTTGAAATCTCCATTTACCATGATTTTCATCATACTCACCTTCAAATAAACCATCTATTCCTTGGTCACTACCTGGCGCACTGAACGGAACATAGCTTTTACCAAATTCAAAACTTAACAAATCATTACAAAAGGATTGAAATTTATCTCCGTCAAATTTTGTCCAATTAATGGTTCCCATTTTATTTTACTTATTGTTCGTTATTCTTTTGATTTTATATATCAAATTTAGATGAAAATATTATTTAAAGAATCGTCATCTTTTATGTTT
The DNA here is from genome assembly GCF_043558645.1 of Mariniflexile sp. HNIBRBA6329. Lineage (NCBI taxonomy): Bacteria > Pseudomonadati > Bacteroidota > Flavobacteriia > Flavobacteriales > Flavobacteriaceae > Mariniflexile > Mariniflexile sp. HNIBRBA6329. The sequence goes on from NZ_JBIFXS010000006.1 coordinate 61,624, forward strand.
TTAAAGTCTTCATTAGTTAAGATATCCTCTTTAGATAAGTCTTCTCCATTATCTATAGCCTTTTTTAAATATGAGGTTGTTTCTTTTACATCACCAATTAATGCATATGCTCTTGCAAGTTGTATTGCACAACTCTTGTTATTAAGTGAATAACCTTTTTGTAAAATACTGATTGCTAATTTTATAAAACCCTCTTTTTTGGAATCAGCTAAAATTTTGTATTTTTCAATATAAGCAAGTCCAAGATTGAAATATGAATTTGTATGTTTATCATCTAATTTAATCGCTTCCTCCAAAATCAAAATCGCATTTTCCAAAGTGTCTAATGCTTTTTTATCTCCATTTTCTTTCAATAAACGAAATTTATAAATTAAACAATTCCCAATATTATTTAAAATTTTAACTTCTGTCTCATTAAAATGTTTTCCTGCTTCATATTCTATAAGTGCTTTTTCACAATATTCAAGGCTTTCATTATGCATTGATAACATCATATACTTATTACCCAACCTGTATTTTATTTCACTATTTTCTCCATATTTATTTTCTAATTCTTTTAGAATTTCTATTGATTTATCATAATGTGATTGAATGTTTTCTTCATCAAAATCGCCATATTCACCAAGTATAGAACTGTATAATAAACTATGAGATAGTTTATTATTTTTTTGTATTGCAATTTCAATATACTTAATTGAGTTTTCAAAATATTCTTTTTGATTCTTCGTGGAAATGTATGCCAATTCCAAATAACAAGTTGCCAACTTTTCATAAATAGTATCATCATGAGGATAAAGTTCTATTGCTTTTTTGAAGTGATCAATTGCATTGTTAAGAGAAACTTCTTTCATCTCTATTTTATCTTCGTGAAAAGCAATATCCATTTCAAGCATTCCTGAATTTGTAAATACTTCTAACATCGTAGGTTCATATATTAGAGCTTCTTTTAATTCTTCTAATAATTGCCTTCTAACGTCATTATTTATTGTTTTTTTGAACGTTACTAACTCTAATTTTGACACAGTTCTATTAAGATAATTTCGACCAAAAGTTGAATCTATAGAAATCGCAAGATCATAATAAGGTAAAGCTGCGTTCATGATATGTTCACGCTGTTCAATAGGCTTATCCTTTGCAGATCGAAAAGTATTATTAGCATAATTATATATTACAACCGATAAGTTTCTTACTAGATATTGTTCTCCTGTAGCGATAACTCGATTTTTTAAATCATCAAAGTTTATACCGTTTGGTCGTAGTTTTTCATTGTAAGACTCTATTTCTTCAAACAATGAGTTATGTATATCACTTGTGGATGTTAAGCGAATATTCATAGCCTCTATAAATCGATCAGTACCATATGCGTTTTTTATTTTAATAGAACTTCCTGAAAAACTTTCGAAACCAATTAATCCTTCTTCAGGATTTCCAATAATAATTATGGGCTCTTTAATATTAGAAAGTTTACCTTGTATAATCTTATTTTCTTTATAAGCCATTTTATGGCTCTTAAGTAACGAGAAAAACTCACTAATAAAATTTAGAGATTCTTCAATTAGTGGAAGCAAAAAATATTCAATACTTATTGACCATTTCAATTCACCATCGATTACAATTTCTTTACCTTTAATTACAATGAACTTATCATCTACTAATGAATAAGAAGAATGTGCAAAAGCATTTCTTATTCTATTATAATAAATAGATTGTATTTCTTTTATAAAATTCCCGAATCGACATTGGGTTGCGTGATCATATAAATGCTTTAATTTATCTGTAGGTGTTATGTCATCTTGATCTATTCTATTGTATAAATTTGGTTTATAATTTAGACCAACTGCTGTGGCAACTCTCAATAAATTACCCAAAACATTATATAGTTCGTCCATTTCAAAAACATGCCCATATAGTAAAAGACCTAATCGAGTTTTAGTATGCTTATCAGATGCTTTATCCATAAGCTTTTTAATATCCTGGATTGCACGTTCACTTTCATAAAGATGCGAAAGGAATCGCTGGTCTCCCATACCATTATAGCCTATTAGAATATTAATAAACTCAAATTCATCTACTCGTTTGGCTACATCAAAAAGTCGTTTTAATTCACTGATTAAGTTCTGATTGGTCATACTCTCTTTTACATTAGATTTATTCAATTAGATTTAATTGCCTTTGAACAACAATACCTTCATGGAATTCTGTATAATTGCTATTATCTTGGTAAGTTTCAAAAATATTATCTGCCATAATATTTGCAATATCTTCATTGTTTGCATATAAAAAAGCTTGTAATAAGACCACTAGAGCACCATCAATGATGGATACAACTCTTAATTCATATTTATTCATATCTATTATTTTAAAAATTTCAAATGGTTGTTAGACTATAGTATCAACTATAATCTTGAGCTAATAAATAATTATAGGGAGAGTTTAAATCTACAAAATATTGTAGGAATTATTGTGAGGGAAAACCGTAAAGTAAAACAAAGTTTTTAACACAAATGACTTTATTAAATAAATCAATTACTAAAATAATCGAAATTCCAGGTTATATGTGATTTACCATTAAATTCTAGTTCCATTATCTTGTGTTGTACACCAACTCTATGAGCTGCACCTACCATTAAAACAGCACTATTAAATTTATTTTCATGAAAATATTCTTGAATTAATTTTATCCAGTGATTTTCACGATAATTATTCCATTTAACCCATTTGACATAGTCCAGAGAAATTTCTCTATTATTTTCTTTAGTAACTATTTCTCGTTCCATTAATGCTTTGTCAAAGTTAATTTTATCGTTTTCTTTACTATTTAAAAAGCAATAACCCTTTTCGTAAGTTTCATCGATTTGAATAAGCACTGCATTTTTGTAATTCTCCATTTTTTGTCCAAATAAATCAAACATATCATCAATGCGGTTATCATCTACAGCCATTCCATAAATATCAACAGGAATTATTTTAGTATTGCTTTCTTTTAATAATTCTCTAATAACTTTAATTTCTGGAGTATTGAAATTCTTTTCTGCCGATAACATATCAGGAAAAATTTCGGGAGGAGCTTCACAAAAAACAACTTCTGGAGATATTTGTTTAACAATGCGCAATAACTCTTGAGATGTACAAGCTTCAACTTCTGTATGAAAGGTTCCTAAAACTATTACGGTGCTCATAAATTTGTTTTGTATTCTTTTGGTCAAATGTTAGACCAACTCATGTTTTATTAAATTTTTAATAAAATCACTGACAGAAATTCAAACAATACAAGAAAAAGATGTCGCTATGTCATTAAAACATCCTTTTCTTATCCATTTCACACATATTACGCTTCCCTCCTACGTCGTCGCATAAAAAGTGTTCCATTAACTTTAGTAAAAGAAACTTTTGAGAATAAATTTTTTAAAGAAACTATAGTAACAACTTTCGCTTTTAACCAAAGCTCAAGTTACATAACGCAGAACATTATAGTACAAATGTATTGTTTAGTCAGTAATAGTGGTTTATCCATTTGATAGCTATAATTTAGTATTATGTAAAAAACCGCATACCAATGTCCTAGAATACTTTTTAAAAACTTATCCTGTTATACATTAAAAGCTTTAGCCATTATATTTTGTTCCTTTTTGGTAATACCTATTTTATCAGCTTCATGTTTCCAAGTTGAAACAACAGCTTTAACTTCGGTTATTATGCTATCCATTTGCTCTTCTGTTAAGCGAAAAAAAGCACAGACACTTTTTTGCCAAATCATAATTCAGCACATTGTTATCTGTATTGGAAATAGCATTTACTTTTCTTATCTATCATTTAAATGATTGTTATTTCATACAAATACACTGATTATGATTGAAATAACAATCTTTTTATAGTTTAAGCCTTCTAATAGAAACTTTATTAATAAGTTGAATAATGTAAAAGCCATTAAAATCCTGACGGATTAAAAACAAAAATTCTAGCTAGCATAACCAGAAAAAAAATTGACAATGAAACAAGCACTCTTTCAAAATTATTAGAAATGTACACTAAAGCCAAAGTGCTTGATACTGAATATAATTTGAAAGATAAGATAGGTTATTTAATTTTAGATACTATGCTTTATGGAAATGCAAAATAAATTTTCATTATATCAATTTACCACCCACCTTTCTACCCACTTAAGGAAGTATATAATTAATTTTCCAATAGCCACCTTTAGCACTACCAACTCTTTCAATAAGACCTAAGTCTTTTAGGGTGTCTAGATTATTATCAATGGCAGTGGCACTTAAGTCAACTTTCTCTTCAAGTTCTCTTTTAGAAATTTTACTGTTTTCATGAATAGCTTTAATAATATTAACTCTATTATCAGTAAGATTACCTACCCACTTATCTACCCACTTATTAAAATCAAAAGGTCTTCTAACAGTTACTGTAAATATTCCTTCAGTATTAAATTCAGGTTCAGTTAAATCAGCTTCAATCATTAAATCTCTCATTCTGCTAATACCAGAACCTATTTGCTCAACCATTCTTATTCTTTCAAATAGACCAAATATTAAAGGATTTCTACTTAAGCTTCTTTTACCAAATTCATTTTTGGGAATACCACTAATTAAACCACCAGGGTTAGAAATCTCAACGCGATCATTAAACACTTCAATGGTAATACGAGCTCCTTTATCATAATAATCTCTATGAGCAAGAGCATTAATTATTGCTTCTTTGAAAACTGTTTCTGGAATTTCCCAAATTTCTTTTCTTGGTTGAGAGCCTTCTCCTTCAATATCATATCGAATATTTAGTTTAGATTTTATCCAAACCATAGCCTGAAGAAACTGTCGATATAATGTGCCTGACATTGTTTGGTCATCCACAATATATCGTTTGTCAATACCATCAAAAGCGACACTACGAATGACTGCTTTTTCGAAAAACTGCTCTGGATTTTGAGCAAAAAACAAAGTAGCTCCATTTTTCAGAAACCCTTCATTAGTAATCAACTTTAAATTGTTAAAAACCTGCTCATTTGAAACCGTTGAACTCAAACCTGCCAACTCTTTAAATTGATCAATATTTTTATCAGGAATGTCTTTAACTAAATCAATTTCTTTGCATGGTGCCTCGTCAAAATAAATGCGATCTGCTTGTTGGAAGAAATCCCTCATTTCTTCAACTGTTGTTAGCTTTTGAGAGTTTGGACCTTGACGCACATAAATTGCTCCAGAAAGCACATAAGGTTTATTTGCACCTGAAGGCACTTCTATTACCACGACATCTTTAGCATCAATCTGTATGGTATAAATTTCACAATGCAATGCTGGTGTTAATTCATTGATAGAATTTTGAAGTGCAGAATGTTTTGCATTATTAAAAGAAACACCTTGAATTACATTATTATCATCAACTCCAATAAAAAGCACACCACCTGAAGCATTAGCAAACGCACAAATTTCTTCGGTAATCTCCTTAACCTTACTTGGAATGCTTTTTTTGAATTCGACATTGTATCCTTCACCAGAAGCAATAAGTGACTTTATTTCAGTGCTATTTAACATAAATTAGTTGATTATTAAGATTAACAAAGCTATTGAAATTGTTTTGTTTTTAAATCTTTATATTCCAATTTTGTCGGTGTTATGTCGGTGTTATGATTTATTTTCTCTTATCATAACTTTCACTATCAAACGCAATCAAATTAAATAACTCCCGCATCCGGGAACGTACACGATTCCCATATCTCTCCTCCAATTCCTGAGCGTTTAGGTTGGATGTAGCATGCGTTTTAACCTTATGTTCTAAAAATAATTCATAACGTGACAACAGGATTTCACCCATAACATTACAATCCTTTCCATAGTGTCTTCCGATAGGTTCAACCCCCAAATCATCAAAACAAAAGTAGTTGGTGCTGCCATAATCTTCGATGGTCTTATACCCCACATGATTAAAGCCAAACACAATATTTCTAGTTGGAATCAATTTGTAAGCTTTTTGATGTGGCACAATATGCCTGAGCAATTTCATCAAACTTGTTTTACCACAGCCAACAGGACCTGTTAACAGAATGCCCTTATGAATGTCAATATCCAACTTTTTACAGTTAGCTTCGTCCTTTATGAAATAATTACATAACTTAAACAGGACATCCCTATCTTCAATTACTATTTTAAAACCAGTTCCAAAAAGTAACTTTCCTTTTGCATTCAAATAAGTAAGAATTTCATTAAAATCATAAACGATTTCATTGCCCTTAAGTTCCCCTAACTTATACTCCTTAGGGCCCTCCAAGATAATATGTGGACTTTTGGTATTCATAAAGGCTCGTTGTAATTTTTATCAGTACTTGTCCTCAGGTTGTCCTCATATGGGACAGCTGTATTTTGTTTATCCTCTTTTTCAGAATTTTTGGAAATTAAATTTTTTATATTTTCCGGTTTGTTTAAGTTTTTATTATTTTCTTTAGTTTGTATATGTTTGTTTATACGTACCAGTGCTTGTCCACTGCTTGTCTCGATATTGGTACGACTTTGGTACAGAGCTTGTCCAGTACTTGTCCCAAAATCGAACATCTTGATCCTGCTTCCCTTAAACGGATTGTGCGAAGGTGTATATAGAATGTAGCTCCAATGGCTCAATTCCTTGATGCAACGATGGTAGGTGCTCTTCGATCCAATCTTGGAGAACGACATGACTTCTTCACGATTGATATAAAATTCAGTTTTAAAAAAGTGCATATTCCAAAACTGGAACAAAGCGATGTATAGGCTAATATGCGTTGGGTTTAGCCTACTGTCCAAAGAAAATTGCAAAAACACGGTATTAAGATGCTTGATGTAATTGATGTCTTCCATATGTGGATTAGATTTCTATCCGCAAGGAATTAAAATTTGTTATGGATTCTATTTTTTTCCAATACCTGCATGATTTCCTTGTAATCATAATAAAGCACACCGCCTACTTTGGTATAGGGCAATGTTCCATTGATGCGTAGATTCTGCAGGGTTCCTGGAGAGATTCCCAACAGATCCCTGACCTCTGGTGATTTCAACCATTTCTTGGATAGCTGTCCAGACTGGTTATTAAGTAGTTGTTTGATGTCATCGATCAGTTCCATTTTGAACTCTCGAAGGTCTTCGGTTGTAATAATTGTTGCTCCCATTTGTAACAGTTTTGTTTAAAAAACAAAGCCGTCGATTATCGAGATAATCTTTAGACGACTTTGCCCTGATTTGACTTTCGTGTTACAAATCTGAGGCTCTATTTTTAATTTTTATCAATAGTCAGCCCCAAGGTGGGAAACTTTTATTATCATTAATTTTGAATGGATTTGCGAAAAATAATCGGTTATATACAGGTATTTAAAATTCAATTCAAAGTAAATAAAATGGGTATAGAAATCAGGCGTGTTTTCCCAACTTGGGGTCAACTTGGGATTATTCATCGGACTCTTCAAAACGCCTTAAAAGCAACTCTATTAACTTGTCCAAAAATTTAGTTTTACTACACTTCCTTGCCCTTATTTCAATAAAAGTATGGTAATAATTTCCTAGATCTATATTAAAGAGCTGCTCAAACAATAAGGCTATTTCTTTTATATCTGCTGTACCACTGTTGATAGCACCGCTGCTTTGCAATGCATAAATGAGTTCAATTAATTCTGTTTTACTTCCCGTCCAGAAAAGTTTTGAAGTTTGTTTCATGGTATTTGTTTTTGGGTTATCTACATCCGATACCAGTTTTTCTATCTCTTGCTGTAAATACACAATTAACATGTCAAAAGCCATTATGGTAGCCACAGTGCTATCTTGACAGGTAGAAAACTGTTCATCTACAAAAAAATGAAACGATTCTGTTGGTGAGCGTAGGTCTGACTGCCCCCTTACAAAATATTGTTCATCTAAGGTCGTTGCACCTCGACGGTAATAATGATAGAATTCCAAATTATCATTAAAATACACCTGCAGTTTATTGATTTGATTGTTCAAGTATTTTACCTGGTATTTTGAACTGCTCCTAGGGCGCTTACATTCTATATTATATAATTTTACATAATAAATGAGTTTACTAAAAATCTGTGGCTTGATGTGCTTGAAAAATAATATTTCGTCCTGAGTAGATGGAAAGCCTTTTTCAACCACCTTCCTACGGAGGGTTTTGATACACTTTTCAGTGTGTGTAATACCTGTTTCCGCTTTATATAAAATATCTTCATGCCGTGATTCCAAAGTTTCTAACTTGGTCTCAAACTCCGATATTAATTCTTGGTATTCCATACATATACATCCCTCAATCTTTATGTTATCTATGCCCTTCCAATATACCCATGAGTTCTAAGGTATAATTATCCGATGTTTGTATATATGCAAACTTTTCCTCTACTATCGCACCAAGTTTACGTTTCTCAAAGCCAGCGGTCATTCCCAAATCAATTCGTTTGAATCTCAGTGCTATGGCTCGTTTGATGGTTTGATATAACAATTGTCTATATGTGTAAAATGTTGAGAGGTATGCGTAATCCATCCCCACAAATGAGGGCACATAGGTATGGTTTTCATTATTGTAACAAAGCATCACACCAATCATTTTACTTGGATCTTCTAGTAAACTAATGGTTATAAACTCCCAATTTGAATGGTCAGACATAACTTTGAACAGTTTATCCGGAAAGGAAAAGGTATTCAAACCCAAATTGTTCTGATGTACATTGGCATATAAGGTTTGTATTTGCTTCAATTGGTTCTTGCTACAACTTTTTAAAACTTCAATATGCAATAAAGGCTCATAAGCAAGTATTTCCTTTCTTAAATGTTGTCTGTTTCTTGAGGATAGCCTTGACCCATAATCTTCTATAGTTTCATTTTCCACTAAATCAATTTTACAGGAATCGGGCATCTGTACTCGCACAAAACCCTGCCCTTGAAAATAGGGGTGTAATGTTTCCTTATCTGAAAAGTCCCGAAGCACTACCATTTTTGCATCATATTGTCTTTCAAGAGACTCTATGGATTGCATCATGGCATTTAAAGCTTCTTGTTTTAATGGGTGGTCTTCATTGATATAGAGATGGTTACCTTCAGTAAAAAGCGAACCCATACTCAGTACCTCAGAGGTCAGGAAATAGGGGTTGGATATACGCTGATTTTCAATAGTTTGCGATGCACTGATATCAGCCAACATGTCGTCTTTCCAAAGACCTATAGTAAAAAAGGTTGCCAGTATTGGCTTTTGGTCTTGGTCGTAAACAACCAAATATTTAAATTTCCAATTGTGCTCCCTCAAAGAGTTCTCACTAAAAGCGTGTTCTAAAAACTGAAGTCCCTCCCAATCACAAACCCCCTGTTTTCCAACCAAATTATTCCAAATATTTTTATCAATATTTCTTATGGAATCCTCAAATTTCACGATTAGTCCATTATGTATTTTATCTTCCTTTGTAGCTTTAACATCTAATTTAAATGCGTGAAAAACACGATTTGAATTGGTATAAGTATCTTCAAGTGATTTTGGAAAATGATATACCATAGCCTCCACCAAACCCTTGATTTCCTCCTTTTGGTTGTGTCTGGATATGGTAATACGAACGCCTGTATTTTTTACGGGAACTGCTGGAAATATGCCAAGATTAACATAAAACCCTTCTTTCATTAAGCGGTTAACGAAATTATAACCTGTTTTGGGCATGCCTGTGCCAATGAAAAATACAGGGGAGATATTCCTATCAATGAGAGGAAGATTGGTTTTCTCCAGGAGTGCATTAAAATACTGTACGCGGTCTCTTAAATCATTTTGAAGGTCATAGATTTCAGGTGATAAGTGGATATCCGCCGAGGCAGTGGCAGCTGCCACTGAAGCAGGTTCCAATTGTGCTGAAAAGGTCAACGGTCCTCCGAATGTTTTTATCTCTTGGTACATCTTTTTATTGGAACACACCAAAACAGCACCGCTTGCTCCAAAGGTTTTGCTTAGGGTTCCAAATAACAATATATTTTCTGATAGCTCTTTGAGTTCGCTCAGCGCATAACCCGTACCGTTTTTCCCTATCCAGCTCATGCCATGTACATCATCTATATACAGATTTAATTGTGGATATTTTAAGCTCAATGTTTTTAATTCCTGAATAGGGGAAAAATCACCATACATCGAATAGATACCATCTGCCATATACCAAATCTTTTTCCGTTTATCGGAAAGCGATTTTATCTTATCCTCTAACATATTTAAATCATTATGGCGGATCATATCAATAGGAACACTTCTATTCTTTAAAACTTTCGCTGCACTTTGCACACTCCAATGTACCTGATGATCCAATATGATGGCATCCCGGTCATTAACGGCATTAGGAATCACACCCATATGTCCCAATGTACTGTTCTTGGTAATGATTATGGGATTTTGGTACATAGCTGTTATTTTTTCTTCCAATTGCCTGTAGAGCGGATTGGAAATATAGGATTTAGAAAGCGGGAATTGTGTTCCATATTTTGATATAGCTTCAATAGCTGCCTCCTTCAATCTGGAGTCTTGTTCAAGCCCTAAATATCCTGTAGTGCCAAAATGAAATAATTGTCTGTTATTTACACCAATGGTACGTCCTGTAAATGCTTCCCCTTCAGCATATAGATGCATAATCCCCTCTTGTTTCGCATCTGTAAATACCTCATGTACTGTGTCTAAAAAATTATTGTGTTTGATTTTTGCCATTTGATTATATTTTTAAATTCCTATAATTTAACATCATTTGAAGGAAATTGAGACATTGACTCGTTCCATAATCCCTTAGAGTCAACTTTTAATCCTTTTCAGACAAACAAAACCCCGTATTAAGAAGACCTAAACGTTATAAGGTCAATCATTGTGTTGATTATTTCGTAAGTTTATAATGAAAAACCAGTTTTCTAGACCATGCGAAATTATTTTGAGAATGACTATACATCGTATAGGTTCCATAACGATGTGCTACATATTATATACCATCAAGGTGTAAGTATTGATTTGAATGCTGCCGTACAAATAGTCAAGGATAGACTGTTTCTACATGAAGGCAGAACTTTACCCATTCTATGTGATATTAGGGGCATTAAGGAAATCAACAAATCTGCAAGAGCCTATTTAGCCATGGAAGGCTCAACCCTTATAAAAGCCGTTGCTGTTATTGTGGAGCCCCCAGTTTCTGAAATGATGTCTGAATTTTATATCCGAACAAGTAACCCTACCATTCCAACGCAATCTTTTGAAAACCTAGAAGATGCCATGGTGTTCTTAGGTAAATTCATGGAATGAAATTATTTCTAAAATCAGTAAACTATAGCTATTTTTCATAACCAAAGTCTCTCACATTAATAAATATTTTGAATGCTTTAAATGTGAGTACCAATAAAAAACATAGAATACAGCGGATCAACCAAATGCTATTGGAAATGGCTTCTGGAAATTTCTTCTATCGCTTGGAACGTTCATCCAAAAATGATAATCTAGAAGCCATAAGTATTTCCCTTAATATGTTGGCAGAGGAAATTCAGGAAACCTTGTTACACCAAGGGTATGTGAATTCGAACCGACCCATAATGGAAATTATCCAAATGAGTTTTGTCCTTGATGTTGAGGGCTGTATTGAAATCGTAAATCAACAGGCTTGCAATATCCTAACTGTGCTTCATGCCGATATTATTGGAAAACCAATCGATGCTTTTTTGGAAGATCATTCTAAAAAAGCATGGATAAAGACTTGGAATCTACTCAAACAAAAAGATTTTCAGGATCTTTCATTGGAACTGAAATTTATATCCAAGAGTGGGTTGGTCATTCCTAAAATCTGTTATATTACCACTTTTAAAGGCGAAGATGCAAATTCAAGAAAAACATTGATATCCGTTATACACCATACTACAAGTCAAGATGATTTAGAACATGATTTAAAACAGCGTGTCATCCAATTCTCAAGTACTGAAAAGCAACCATCAGATGACACTCAAAGTAATAACCAAAAACAAAAAATCAGATTGACCTTTGAGGATATCCACAAAATACGTGAAGGTCAAAAAATCATTATCAATAATCTTGAAAAAGACTTTCCTTCCCTAAAAGATTTTGCACTTCAATTGGGCACCAATGAATTCAAATTAAAATATGGGTTTAAGGAATTGTACGGAACGACCGTACATCGGTTCTTAATGGAAGAGCGTTTGAGAAAATCAAAAATGATGATCCAGTTTACGCAACAATCCTTAAAATCCATTGCGCAAATGACAGGTTTCAAGAGCATCGCCCATTTTTCCAGAACTTTCAAAAAACGTTTTGGTTATACGCCTAGCGACCTCAGAAAAAAATCCTTTGAAGAGGATAAATAAGAGCATTAAATTACTGAAAACCAATTAAATCCCTTACAGTCAATTTTTTATCCTTTAAGATAAAATACAATTAAGGAACTTTACCATATCAAATCAAAAGATATGGATCGTTCGAAAACATGTTACCTAATTGTACCAAAAATTATTGGTCTTTTATTCATTATGCTGTTTGTTTATGCGGCAACCAGCAAACTTGTGGGTTTTGAACGCTTTCATTCACAATTGGCCAAATCACCTTTTATTTCTACTTATGCCAATTGGATTGCTTGGATGGTCCCCATAGTGGAACTATTCATTACAGGGTTGTTCCTTTTTCCAAAAACTATGCTATTGGCATTTTATAGTAGCCTTGCATTAATGACCCTATTTACCAGTTATATATTCTTGGTTCTGAATTTTAGCGATTCGATACCGTGTGCCTGTGGTGGTGTGATATCAAATTTGGGGTGGAAAGCCCATTTTGTTTTTAATATCGTCTTTATAATACTTGCCTTTATTGGAATCATCATAACTCGAAAACGGAATAAATTCAATAATTAAAATATAACTACGTAGTTTCAGGGGAAGACCGAAAACCTGTAAAAAAGAGTAGGTCATTAATTTAAAATCAAAACAATATGAAAACTAAAGTTTTTAAATTCGTTCTTCCGGTTTTTGCCATTTTAATGGCAATAAGCTTATCGTTTGCTGTGGAAGCAAACAAAACTAATCAAACTGGTTATTATGACCACCCTACTTTTGGGGCGACCCCTGTAACTGTTGATTGTGATGCGCCTTCTGGACCACAATGTCTATTCGGACAATACCCAGTATATGAAGATGAGGGATTACTTATACCATTGTATAAAAATATTCCTTAAACCTCATAGTATGTATTTATTGAAAAGGTGTCTAAAATTTAGACACCTTTTCTTGACTAACTCAAATACAAGTATTTCACAATACTATTCTAATTCAAACCTAAATACCTCTGTATTAAAGGTTCAAGACGAACTCCACGCGCATTCTTATCAACAACTTTCCCTTCTCTATCCAATAACCAAACAGTGGGCAGTGATGTGATTTTATACAAAGAATGATAACTTACCGTAGCTTCAGACCCTTTGTCTAACCGCTGGGGCCAATCAACTTTTTGCCTTTTGAGAATTTCCAAAACATGTTCTTTTTCAGAATCCCCATTTGCAGCTATACCAATGACTTCGAACCCTTTATCTCTATACTTATCATATAATGCTTTTACATCTGGCATTTCATTAATGCACGGACCACATCTTATGGACCAAAAATCAATTAAAACGACCTTACCGCGCATAGTCTTTAAGTCAATTTTGTTTCCGTCCATTGAAGTGAATGTCATCTCTAAAGGCTTGGTGACTTCAAAACCCCTTAAAGCTTCCAATGCCTTTAGATTTTCTTTTGCCATGGTATGTACTGCTTTAATTCCTTTTTGATTGGCATTAGAATTGTTAGAATCTGTTATTTCAAGAAAGTACTGCAAATAGGTTTCTTTCAGTACAGGCGAAAGGTATTGACGTGAGACTATGGTAATCAATTGCTCAATAAATAAAGCCATTTCCTCTAAATCAGGATACTTAAACAAAAGTGTTTTCAGACGTAACCGAAAGGATTCCCAATAATACGTATCAAAGCGTTCCCAATAAGTGGATTCCATGGTATTTTTCTGTAAATTCAAATATTCATATAACAATAGGGCTATCCTTAAATCACGCCCCATTAAACTTATCTCTATTTTTGCCTTTTGTTCAAGTGTTGCATCAGATTCCAAAAACTTCACTACTAATTCATTGCCTTTTTTTAACCACCGGTCTCTGGCAGCCATATCTATTGGTAAGGCACGCAATTGACTTAGAAAAAAATCCCTATTTGTTTTCGTTAATTTTGAATCTTGATTCAAAACCAATGCCGTACTATCGGGAATTTTATTTGATATAAACTTCGGCTCGAATAAATAATGAAAAAAGTATTTGAGTACATCATAATAATGTTTATCATTCGGGTGCTTATCCAAAAAAGCTTCAGCCAATTGCAATCGCTTTTTTTCTATCTCATCTTCAAACCTTCTTTGTTCTAAAAAGGTTGAATTATAATACCTATCAAGTTCTTTAGGAGATTGGCAGAAATAGGTTTTTATTGTATCTACTTCTATCCAATCCTTTTCTGCTTGAGAGTTTATTTCAGTTCTTTTGTTCAGATTCGAGATGTCTTTATTATTTTGCGGGCAAACACAATATGGTAAACATATTTGTAGTGCATAAAAGAGGATGATCGATTTTAATGTCATTGCATTTATTTTATGGTTTGTATGTGAAACTTGAAATCATCTGCCTGCATAATGCATTTGCCGTCCATAATATTGCACATTTGATATTCATAAAACCCCTTAATCAAAGGATTTTTAGAAAGTATTTTAACCTTTTGCCGAAATTCTGCTGTATTCTCAAAATAGTTTACATACACTTCAAAAACAGGGTCAAATTCCTTTTGCGAACCTATTGGCACAACACTTTCCAATAGCTTAAAACTGGTATGGGGGTCAAAATTGAATGTTGTGGGTAGTGGTCCCAATGTGTAATCTTGGATATTGCTGTACAAATGCCAGTTTTTTTCCAATCTTATGCTAAAGATGAGTTCCACTGTCTCTCCTTGATGAACAACTTTTTTAGAAAGCCCAATGTTCCATTGTGCTGGAGTCAGAATTTGTGCAGACATGGTTGCTGCTCCTAACAAAAAATGTAGTATGGTTATTATTTTCATGATTTTGTTTTTAGATTTTTTAGGTAACTGTTATTGGGAAATTTTTAGAGATAGTTCTATCCAGTCAATAACCTGAATTCTGTGGTTTTAAATTAGGATTGATTTCTATTTCTGTTTCCGGGATTGGCATGAGAACATCAGTGGCTTGCCAATTTACTTTAAGGGGACTTAGGAGATTGCCTGCTAATCCCGTCCGCTTGATATCAAACCAACGATGCCCTTGTTCTGTAAACAATTCTACATTGCGTTCTTGTAATATGGCTAAAAGCAACTCATTTATTGTAGATGCTGTTGTGTTTTCCAAACCGGCACGGTTTCTAATAACATTTAAATCTTCTTGTGCACCAGAGATATTTCCTAGATGGGCTTTGGCTTCAGATCGGATTAGGTACTGCTCTGCCAATCGAAAAATAATAGAATATTCCAGGGAAGCTGTTTCACTGAAAATAGCTTTGTATTTATTCGCATAGTACAAGGTCGTCAACCCATTACTACTGGTTTTACTGCCTGTCCAATTCGATCTTCGCAAATCTCCAGATTCAAAGGCATTCAACAAACTATTGCCCAACGCATAGGTTTGACCGGGAATAAACCTAATGACAAATTGATTTGCTTCATAAGTATTCCTATCGGCAACTCCATTAGGTTTCAATTGCCATATAGTTTCAGTCGAGCTTTTTAAAAAAACCTTGTTTACATTTAATTCCAAACTAAATGAACTTATAAGTTCATTAGCTGTAGTTGCCGCCATTTCCCAATTTTCTGTATAGAGATAAATGCGCGCCAAAAGCGCCTTCGCTACCGCTTGATTTGGTACAACACGTTCCCCTGTTAAGTCGTTGGACTTTAAAAGGCTGATGGCTTCGGTAAGGTCTGCAATGATATTTTCATATATATTGGTTACTGGCACACGTGACACTGTATTATTTTTTAAATAATCAGTGTCGGTGATATAAGGAATATCCCCATGAAGATTTACAAGCAAACTATGAGCAAATGCCCGAATGAACAAAGCCTGCCCCTTAAGGTGTGCTTGATCTTCTAAACTTATGGTTCTTGAATTTTTCAAACCCTTGATTATATCATTGCTAGCATAGATAAGGTTATAGGCATGGCTCCACCAACCCGATAATATGGTATTGGACGCTGTGACATTATGATTGTACAGTTCTAGGTAATTGGTGTTAGAACCATAATAATCCAGTTCGTCTGAATAAATTCCCATTAAGGCACTCAATCCAAATTTCCCTGAAATCATACCCTGTTCACGTATTTTAAAATAAATACTTGCCAGTGCAGATTCTACTGTAGAAATATCTTCAAAAACGGTTTCAGAAGTCAAGGTGTTTTTTGGTGGGTCTATTTCTACAAATTCCGTACAGTCTGTTACCACTAATATTAAAAAACATACCAATGGATATTTTATAAACCTAATAGCATTATCACGCAGATTAAACCGAGAATGTATTCTGTTATAATTATTTTTTTTAAGTTTCATAATTCTATTTTTTTAAGTTAAAGGCCTAATTGGACACCTAATGTCATTTGACGTAATGGTGGTAAAATTATTTGCGATGATTGCTCAGGATCTGGCCCATCATATCCTGTAATAGTCAATAGGTTCTGTCCTTGTAGATAAACACTTAAATCCAACCCTTTGCTTATTTTTTTAGGGATTCTATAAGTAATGGAAATATTTCTCAAACGAATAAAAGATGCATCGGAAACCGCTGCACTACTTTCACGTTGATAGTCTATAATATTGAACACACTGGGGTCTAAACCAGATACTGCTCTCATAACAGGTTTATTATCTCCTTCTTTTTGCCAACGATCCAATAGTGCAACTGGACCATTTACGTTAAAACCTGGAGCATTTATGGTAGCAATTGAGTTGAACGCCATTTGCTTCTTAAATTGGAAAAAGATATCCAAGCTAAGATTTTTATAACTTAAAGTATTGCCTATACCTCCATAGAATTGGGGTGCTAAATCCTCTATCCAGTTCTTATCATTTAAACTGCTTATCTTATCATCTTGATTATAGTCTTCAAATTGATAAATACCTGTATCTGAATCGACTCCCAAAGCGTGATATAAATGAATAATGCTCAATGGTTGTCCAATAATGTACCTGTTGGCAAAGGTGGATGTTTCAAGTCCGAGGAATTCAACCAACCTGTTTTTTGGAAGGGTGATATTAAAAGTCGCTGTCCATTGTAAATTTTCCCCTTGAATGTTTTTTGTCTGTAAATCAAACTCAAAACCAGTATTTTCAACGGTAGCATCAAAGTTAGCTGTTAAACTTTTAAAACCTGTTGTTGCCGCTAAAGGGGTTCCAATGAGTTGATTGGAGGATCGGTTTTGGTACCAAGCTGCGTTCAATAGCACTCTATCTTTAAAGAAACCAAGTTCCAAAGCTATTTCCAGTTTTTTGTTTACCTCCCAGCCAAATAGTGGATTAAATATTCCTGTAGGTTCTATTATTGTTTTGCCGTTATAGTTAAAACCTGTAACGCTATAAGTGTCCAGAAATTTATAGTCGCCTATGTTATCGCTTCCAGTGGTTCCATAGCTCCCACGAAATTTTCCAAAACTGATGAATGGGCTCTGTTTTAAAAATACTTCTTCGGAAAACAACCAAGCAATTCCAATAGCGCCAAAATTACCAAACTGTTTACCTGGGCCAAAACGGGACGACCCATCACGACGTCCAGTAAGGTTAAAAATGTATTTCTCATTCCAACTAAAATTGATACGTCCAAAAATGGCCTGATAGTTATACTGGCTTTCGGAATCCTCTCTTACTTCTAGTTTTTTTGCAGCGGAAAGGTTCATTAATAAATTGTTGGTTGGAAAACCTGTCCCTTTTTGCACCAATTGGTCTGTGGACTGTTGTTGGAACGTTGTACCTACCAATATATTCAGATTGATATTGCCCCATTGTTGTTTCCAGTGCAACTGTGGTTCAATAATCCAAGAACTTCGGGTTGCACTGTTGGTGGTTATCGATGAATAATTCTCGGCCGTGTATCCAAGCTTGGGATTTCTGGAAGTACTTGGCAATATCCTATAGGAGTCCAATTCATATTTGTTGAATCCCAAATTGGTCTTAAACTCCAAATTGGGAATCAACTGATAAGTAACCAATGCATTGGACATAAGCGTATTGATTTTGACTTGATAGTCTTCTAGCAATGAAGCTAAAGGATTGTTCCATGTATTGTTTTCCCAATTTAAGTTGCCTATTTCATCATAGATTGCTGGGGCATTGGGGATCAGTGTGTAGGCCAGACCTGTAAAATCTGTTCGTGGCATCTTGTTATGTTCTTGGGTATAGAGGGTGGTCATATTGATTTTAAAGTGTCCATCAATTGATTGATGGTTGATGTTATTTTGAACCGATGCTTTTTTGTAGTTAGAATTTCCTGGAAATACCGTAGTTTCTTTTTGGTAAGCACCACTGATTAAAAACTGGGTTTGGGAACTGCCCCCAGAAACCGAAAGCTGCAATTTATTGCGGTAGGCCGTACCTCCTATCAACTCTTTTTGCCAGTCGGTATAGCGGTTTTGATCCCATGTTTTAAGATCAGGCCAAACAAAATCAAAAGCAGGATTTTCCAGAAACGCCTCAAAGCCCTCATTCATGATACCTTCTTTTCGAACTTCCAGATATTGTTCGGTATTCATTAAATCCAAAAAATGAGATACTTGTCCTAAAGTATTACTCAGGCTTGCCTGAAACCTTGTTTTACCAACTTTTCCTTTTTTAGTGGTAATCAATACTACACCATTAGCAGCTCTTGCTCCATAAATAGCGGTAGCATCCGCATCCTTTAATACTTCTATACTTGCAATATCTGAAGGGTTGATAGCATTTAATGGACTTATATTTGCAGCATTTATACCCACTGCTATATCTATCGATGCCAAGGACTGCCCGCCGAAAGGCACCCCATCTACAATATACAAAGGCTCTGTACTGCCATTTATAAAGTTCTTGCCCCTAATCTCGATGCTATACCCGGCTCCTGGCACGCCCGTATTCTGTACAATATTAACTCCAGTGAGGTGGCCTTGCATGGCAGCTAATGGATTATTGACAGGCTGTTTCTCAATGGTCTTTGCTTCTAATTTGGAAATATTTCCTGTACCCTCTCTCTCTTTTACGGTGTAATAGCCAGCATTGACCTCTACCGTGTTTAAAGTGGTTATGTCAGTTTCCAATCGGACGTTTAATAGGGTGTTACCTTGTGTCGAAATTTCCTGAGATTTAAAACCCAAAAAGGAATATAGCAGTACGTCATCTTCATTTACTAAAATATTATAAGAACCGTTAAAATCGGAGACCGTTCCTTTTTGTGTCCCTTTAATAAGAATAGAGACACCTACCAATGGCACCCCATGAATATCGGTAATAGTACCGTGGATTTCTGATTGTTGAAAGGAGACCGTTTCCAATGCATTTGAAGAAAAAGAAATGATAAAAAGACATATCATACAGTATAGAAGTTGCCTACCTGTACATATTAGATTATTTTTCATAATTTTGAATTAAGTTTAACATTAGGTTGTTGAATTACTGCCTCCTTCATGACCGTGCAAAGTTTACTGGGAGGCTTTTTTGTGTTTTGTTTAAATCATAGGCAATCCATTTTTAAGATTAAATTGGGAATGCATCCGCCTTAACCTATAATTATAAGGCAAGACGGACTGTTCCCTCTGACTAACTCAATTATAAACTACAAAAGACTAGTTATAATGGTTTAAGGTGCTATTATGTTCGGATACAAAAAGGAGAATAAAAGTAGTAATGGGATAAAAAAAAGATAATTATCAATCCGAAATCAAGGTTGCGTGCATCCCACACCAAAGTATTTATATCGGGTTCTTAGGCTTTTTCTTAAAGAGAATATCGAACACAGTAAGTTCTAACACGTAAAAGTGTTGTAAAAAACCTAGTGGCTTTTGTTTACAGTTCTTGTGTAGCATACGCTTTTTGGATTAAACCTATTAAGCAATGCTTCTTAAAAAACGATGATGGAAACGCTAAGAATAAACTGAGAAGTGTCTTTTTTATTAAAATAAAAAGACGTGGAGCTCAGCTTACTGCATCAGAGGTACTGGTATACCGAGGAACAATAAGTGAGCCCACGTCCCGAGCCGTGAGCATCTTACTTATCATCTCGTTCCTATAAAATTACCAGTTTTCTGATACGAGATTCAAAGCGAAGGCTTCAATATTTTATTTGAAGTATCGCAAATATATAACTATTAGGACAAACATTATCCTATATAAAAACCAAATATAGGAATTTAATTCGGTACGCCAAAGCGTACCGATAATTTTATTTGGAAATGGTTAATTGCATTAATGAAAAAAGCAAAAGAAGAGGTCTTAAAAATTAAAATAGCGATTAGCTTATGTAAACTTCTCGAAAAGAGAAAAGTTACATTTGTTTTTCAAGAAGAAGATATAGCTAAAAGTTATAATAAAATTGCTTTAGAAGCTGATATTAGAAAAGCTACTGTTTCTGACACATTTAATGGACTAACTATGCCAAACTTTTCAACATTAATTTTAATAATTGAGTCTATGGGATTTAAATTAGATGATTTTTCTGAAATATACTATTCCATAAATGAAAAGGAAATAAGTGAATTTATGTCAAAAACAAACAAAACTCCTAATTTCTAAAAATCACCAACTATTTTTGGCATCATTACCTACAATTATTCAAAATACTCGCCTAGGACAAAGCATTTAAATAGTTTAAAACTACATATATCGCAAATCGCAATATGAAATATGGTAATACAATGTATTACTTTATAAGGTAATTTAACATTAAAATGTAAACAAAAATGTTTATATTTGTATCATGAACAAATTTATAGAAAAATACAAGGGTATTCACCCAGGTTTTATCTTGGAACGTGAGTTTAGGAAACGAATGATCCGTCAACGTCCTTTTGCCTTGTCTATAAATGAACATCCTCAAACCCTTAACGCCATTACCAAGGGCAAAAGAAACCTTAATACTTCAATAGCTTTAAAGATTGAACATGAACTAGACATGGAAGAGGGCACATTAGCTCTTTTACAAACGTATTACGATATCGATAAAGAAAAAAAAGCACGAAATTTGAGAATTCCAAACCTTTCTATTTTAAGAAAATCGTTGTTTTGGGATACCGATATATCTAAAATTGATTGGGATAAGCAATATAAAGCTGTTATCCAGCGAACTTTTGAGCGAGGTAATGAAGAAGAAAAAAATGAAATACGTCGCTTTTATGGCTCTAAAAAAGTTGACATTGTCTTACATTCAACAACTCGTAAACCATATACCGTTTCGCATATATAATCATAAAATAAGCACATGTTATATTACAATACGGTAAACGAATTGCTTAAAGAAGTTTTGCTTAAACTTATAAATGCCAAAGAATTTAAAACATTCAGGTTAGTCGGTGGTACTGCTCTAAGCCTAAGACTAGGACATAGAGAATCTATCGATATAGATTTATTTAGTGATGCTCCTTATGGCTCTCTCAATTTTAAAGAAATTGATAATTACCTAAATATAAATTTCTCATATGTTGACCACTTAAAAAATATAGATCCTGGTTTAGGTAAATCATATTTTATAGGTCATTCTAATAAAAACACCATAAAATTGGATGTTTTTTATACTGATGATTTTATACAACCTGAATATATAGAAGACACCATTAGAATGGCTACAATTGAAGAAATCATTGCTATGAAGATAGACGTCATTCAACGTGGAGGCAGAAAAAAAGATTTTTGGGATTTACATGAACTCTTTAACACATATGACATTGAAAAAATGTTACAATTACACAAACAACGTTATCCCTATGCACATGATCCCGAAATAATACTTAAAAACTTTATAAATTTCACTCAAGCCGATGATGACTTTAACCCTATTTGCCTAATGGGTAAACATTGGGAGTTTATAAAGGAGGATATTATAGAAATTATAAGTGCTTATACTTCAAAATAGGGAGTAAAAAAATCTATAGTTCATTGATTTTGTAAAATATATAAGTAATTTTTCCGGTCTTAACAGGACATATCTCTCCACACCTCTAAAACGTTGTATATCACATATAAACTTAAAATTATACAATATATAAATCTAAATTATTATATTTATTAATCCCTTTTAATGAATTATTAATTAGCAAAATTAGTACTTACTGTTAATTTCAATAATTCATGATTAAAAAAACCCTTCTATTCACAAACAAATGTTCTGTATCTACAACTAATAAACAACTTGTAATATCTTCCGAAAACAGAAATAAAACAATACCAATTGAAGATATAGGGTATGTAGTAATTGACCATAATGAAACTTATATTAGCATTCCTGCACTTAACGAATTAATAAATAATAATTGTGCAGTCATTATTTGCGATAGTAAACATTTCCCAAATGGCATGCTATTAAACCTAAACAGCCATAATATTCAACAGGAAATATTTAAACACCAAATAGATGCCAGTGCACCATTAAAAAAACAATTATGGCAGCAGACTGTTATTGAAAAAATTAAAAACCAAGGTATCTTACTAGAACAGATAACACAAACAAATAACAAATTTGAATATCTAGCAAGTAAAGTTTTGAGCGGAGACACATCTAACATGGAAGCTGTTGCTGCTAACTTTTATTGGAAAGCTTTTTTTGAAATAGATTTTAAAAGAGAACGATTTGGTGATTACCCTAATAATTTTTTAAATTATGGATATGCCATTTTAAGAGCTGCAACTGCCAGAGCTTTATCAGGTAGCGGACTTCTCAATACATTAGGTATTCACCATAAAAGTAAATATAATGCTTTTGCCTTAGCAGATGATATCATGGAGCCTTTTAGACCGGTTGTAGATGAAATTGTCCATCATATTATGGAGCATTTTGATGAACAAGAACTTACTACTGAGATAAAATCTGAAATTCTTTCGCTTCTTACTAGAACAGTTTATTTTAAAAATGAAAAAAGTCCATTAATGGTAGCTTTACAAAAAACCGCTAGTTCTTTACAACAATGCTATAGTGGCAAACGCAAAAAAATTAAATATCCAAAACTATGGAACTAAATGGATATAGAATTATGTGGCTATTTGTATTTTTTGATTTACCAACCGAGACTGCTAAAGACCGTAAGAATGCTGCTGGCTTTAGGAAAAACATTATGAAAGATGGTTTTACAATGATGCAATATAGTGTTTATATGCGCCATTGTGCCAGTAGTGAAAGTGCAGATGCTCACGAAAAACGTATTAAAAAATTGCTCCCTCCCTTTGGAAAAGTAAGTCTATTAAGAATAACTGATAAGCAATTTGGTAATATCATGAATTTTTGGGGTCGTGCAGAAGCACCTAAAGAACCGCAACCCACTCAGTTAGAACTATTTTGATACATATTTATTAAATTATTTTGAATCAGTAAAATTTAGCAAATCTAGAGAGGTGAAGATAGCTAAAACGTCTTTAAATAGCGTTATTTTAATAATTAACCTTGTAACCGTCGCCTTATGAATAGTCCAAAGTTTTTTTGTAAATAAAAAAATGCCCCAATCTTGCCTTATCACTGCAAAAAAGAAGCATTTTTTTAAACGATATTTTAATTTAATTATTTGAATATTAGAAGATAACAAGCCAACTAATATCGTGTTTTCTAATCTTTAATCAAACCACAACCAACCATTAAAAAAAGGTAGATGCGTAGGAATATCGTGTTTTCTAATCTTTAATCAAACCACAACGTACTTATCGGATAATGATTTTAGAAAAGAATATCGTGTTTTCTAATCTTTAATCAAACCACAACGGTCTGTGTACCAATTTGTAATATCCTCCGAATATCGTGTTTTCTAATCTTTAATCAAACCACAACAAGCCCAATCATAAATATTTTTACGTTTAGAATATCGTGTTTTCTAATCTTTAATCAAACCACAACGTAAAAGAGCGTAAAGAGATTTTGCGCGAAATATCGTGTTTTCTAATCTTTAATCAAACCACAACGTTAATGCTGCATCAACTTGTTTTTGTGTAATATCGTGTTTTCTAATCTTTAATCAAACCACAACTACGGTATTGTTTTTATATAAATAATTAAAATATCGTGTTTTCTAATCTTTAATCAAACCACAACTAACTTGGTCTTCAAATGATTTTTCACTTTAATATCGTGTTTTCTAATCTTTAATCAAACCACAACCAATCACCAACACTTTTTTAATGTTATGAAAATATCGTGTTTTCTAATCTTTAATCAAACCACAACTGTTCGTGTGCGTCGTCTTATGCTCGCGGAATATCGTGTTTTCTAATCTTTAATCAAACCACAACAGTTCCCAGCGACGCCAAAAAACCGCGCGAAATATCGTGTTTTCTAATCTTTAATCAAACCACAACGTATAAAAATCCATAACGTAGCCGTTGCCGAATATCGTGTTTTCTAATCTTTAATCAAACCACAACCTACCATCTACATACCAACGGTGTACATCGAATATCGTGTTTTCTAATCTTTAATCAAACCACAACACCAATAAGCGCAATCAAACAATGGATTGAAATATCGTGTTTTCTAATCTTTAATCAAACCACAACTATTGTGCTTGCCAGCTTGCAGGGTTACTAATATCGTGTTTTCTAATCTTTAATCAAACCACAACTCTACTTGCTGCTATACTACACAGGTTATCAATATCGTGTTTTCTAATCTTTAATCAAACCACAACAAGTCAGGTGCTATGGATTTTATGTTCTCAATATCGTGTTTTCTAATCTTTAATCAAACCACAACATAATATGCGTGTTACTATGTATTGTAAGCAATATCGTGTTTTCTAATCTTTAATCAAACCACAACAGCTACAATAATGGAAAAACGCATTTCTTAATATCGTGTTTTCTAATCTTTAATCAAACCACAACTATCGTAACCTTCTGAAATGTGCATGGTAAAATATCGTGTTTTCTAATCTTTAATCAAACCACAACAGTGTTTTTGTGTACGTTGTAACAATTAAGAATATCGTGTTTTCTAATCTTTAATCAAACCACAACGGTCGTCGTGGGCAATCTGCAAAATCAACTAATATCGTGTTTTCTAATCTTTAATCAAACCACAACAGTAATATTGCTAATTTTAAAGAATGTAAAAATATCGTGTTTTCTAATCTTTAATCAAACCACAACGGCATGATGTTTTGTCCATCTTGCACACCAAATATCGTGTTTTCTAATCTTTAATCAAACCACAACAACGGTCGTGTTCTTGTTGACGCAATTGTAATATCGTGTTTTCTAATCTTTAATCAAACCACAACAGGTCCACGTATTCTATTTGCGTTATCCAAATATCGTGTTTTCTAATCTTTAATCAAACCACAACATCCCTCTAATAAAACTTTATAGCAATTTAAATATCGTGTTTTCTAATCTTTAATCAAACCACAACCCGCTGTTTACACGCGCAAATAGTTTATCAATATCGTGTTTTCTAATCTTTAATCAAACCACAACCCGTATTGAAAGCGGGCTAGAACCCATTAAAATATCGTGTTTTCTAATCTTTAATCAAACCACAACACGCCTTTACATCGTTGTAAAGTTGTTGATAATATCGTGTTTTCTAATCTAGAATGTCAAAGAACTTTATTAATTTATATGTAATTCCGATTTTAAAATAATTACAATTAAACTTTCATTATTTTTCCTGAAACCGAAATTTTTATTTTTATTGGATTAAATGTAAACCAACCTGTTTTACCTTCCCCAAACCCTCTTATTTGTTTATAATCATTATCTGTAATAGTAGATGATGTGTGTTTTCTAAAGAAATAGTCTGATGATGTCAATTTCTGCACTCTATAAAGATGTTCCTTCAACACTTCATAATTTGGATTAATCCAATCTATTTCATCTTCATTAAAGCCTAACAAAAACATATCGTTTATATGTAGCGTAGTAATTATTTCTTTACCATTAATGGGCAATTTATAAATTGGTTCACCTATTCTTTTTCTTTCAACAACTGTCCAGAAGGTAACAACCTCTTCTTTTAAGTTTTCTTTATCGTCTTTATAAATTAATACATGATGATTTTTATTTGGGTCAACATATTGTTTAATAGAATCATTTAATCGTTCTGCTTTTCCTAAAACTTTCTTTACTCTTACTTTCTTAATAGGAACAGGATTTCTTTTAATACCGGTAGGTTCAACTTTATTTAATCGTTGATATCTTTTACCTTCATTTGGCATAAAAAAAGTTGTCTCTTTAAGAATTTTATCAACTTTAACCTTAATTAACTTTTGTTTTAATCTATCAAGATTTTTTTGTTTTGAAATCATATTATTAAAAAAGCATTTCTCATCTTCATTAAAATCTTCCAAAACTTTGTTTATTATTACTTTCTTTAAATTATCATCTATAATACTCGTTAATTGAGAAAAACTTAAATTATTTATATCAACTCTATAAACATATTCATCTGGATTACAGCTCTTGTTTTGACCATAAATAGTTTCTAAATGCAATTGTCCACGAGCTGCAACCCCAGTATTTTTATGCTTTTTACCATTTTTTTCAGTGACATGTGTTCTAACTGTAATATCACTAGAAACTCTCTTATGAGAAACCAATATACTTTCTACAGCTTTTTCAGCATCATATCTAAATGTTTCCCAAGGCATAGGAAACTCTTTTAAATCATAATTTCTGCTATATCTATTCCATTTAGCCAATTCTTGAACATAAGATACTTTTGTACAAGCCATAACCAATGCATCAATAGCATGATGTCTATGGTCTTCACGAGTTTTTGCATTATCAACATTTAAAATAGAATTCAAGCCCCATTTCAATCTTAAATTAGAGGTTGCTTGTCCAGGAGAAACATTTACTTTATCACAAATTCTTGATAGATAATTTTTAGCCTCTTTGCTTATATAACGTGTATCATTTAACTGCCTAGATGTAAAATCATCATCAAATTTTTGCTGTACAAAACGTTTGAATTTTTGATAGGAATTTGGATATTCTTTTGTGTCTGAAAACAATTTTAAAGCACGCTCTTTTATAGTAGCCCAGTTTCCTTCATCACTTCCATAATACTCATAAGGTGTTTTATTTCCTTTTAAAATATTTTCTTTAGCATAACACAATGTTTTATTTCCGAAACTATCATTTAATGAACGACTCCATGGATGAATATGCTCTATCTGTACTTCACCAGAAAACAATTGTGTAACAGAAATTAGATTACCTGTATAAGGACAGGTTTTTTTACATTCTTCCCATAGTTTATAAAGTAATATATTATCATGTGTAATTCGTATACTATTCTCCAGCAATCTATCTTTTACCCTATCATTTTCACGCTCTAATCGTTTTTGGTCTCTACGGATTTTATTACGCTGTGATTTTGATGTTTTTAAATCACGTGCCATTTCCACTTTTATTTCATCAATTTTTCCGTATTCATCAATTAATTCATTTACTAATTTTCGCAACTCAAATAAAGCTGTAATCACAATAGGATTCTTAATAGATTGAATTTCTTTATCAGCTTCCTTTCCTACTGGTAATTTTTCTAACAATTCTGAGATATCAATAGTTGCAGAATGATGATATAATTTTTTCAGATGATTTTCAGTAACATTATATTCTTTAAGAAGAATGTTTTTTATAATATCTATAAAACCGCCTTTAGTTTTAGAACGTACAATACCTTCCACATTATCAATTAAAAAACTTCTTTTATCATCTGATAATTTTTCCCAATCTGCTCCAAAAACATTTTTAATACCACCTAAAACTACAGCCACATCATAAGTATAACCCATTTTTAAAAAGGGTAAAATATTAGAAATCGCTTTTCTACTTAAATTGGCATAACCATCTTTAACATTAAATTTGGAGATTGCTTCAGCTTGCTCTTCATTAAAGTTCCAATTTTTGACGGCATAGTCTTTTAAGTTTGATTTACTATCAAAAAAATAAAGTACATGCCAAATATCTTCTTGTTCTTTATCTGTAAACTCAAACCATTTTTTACCAAAGTATTTTTTATTTGATAGGTTAGATATGGAATGCGTTCCAACTATTTTGTCGTCATCTTTATAATTAAATTTGAATTCCGCACTTTCCTTACCAATTACTTTTCTAATTTTTTTGAAATCTGGTTTTTCATTAGCAAATAGAAATTCGACTATCTTTTCTTTTTCCTCTTGAGAAATCTTCCAGCCATTATACTCAACCGTATTAACCCATTGCCAAACTCTAAATTGCTCAAATGGAATGGCACTAATTGGACATTTTGTTTTGGATGGTTCAAATGAGCAATTACCCACTAAATGCTTTTGGGAACGCAAAGGTCGCTGATGAAATAAAATGCCATCTTCTTTATAACCATCAATTTTTCTTCCTCCAAATAATGTTTTTAAACCTTCATTAAAATTAGTATGAAATTGACTTTGTTTATTCCAAATTAATTCAAACTCATCCACATACATTTTACGGGTGGTGTATCTGTTTCTGATTCTTTCCAGACCATCCTGAAAGGGCTCATTCTCACTCGGATAAATTTCAAAAAGGTAAGAGCCAAGAGTTTTTCCTTGAATTTTATCCTGTGTTTCTGTAATGCCAATTTTTCCTTCCTTTGAATTTCCTTTAAAAATAGCACCATCATCACTCCCCCCTTTTCTACTATTACTTAAAAAGCCACGCCTTTGAATTAGGTGATAAAAAATTCTTCCTATTTCTTCTAAAGTTAATTTTTGATTTAAAGCTTTATGCCGTAATTCATAAGGGTTCAATGCAAACCATAACGCCAACTTTTCAGTTGGAAATTGCTTTGTCTTTTTCCATATCTTAAAATCCTCTTCATCCAAGGGACACATTTTACACTCTGAAAGTGATTTCAATAATACCTTCTTTCTTAAACGCTTTCTAAAAAATTGCCTTCTTACTCCCCTTGCTCCAGTTCTACTTGCATTTTTGGACATCTCATTATCTCCATCACCTAAATTTTCCACACCCATAGGGAAAATTCTACTACCAATTCCCAGTATTTTATTTTGCTCATCTTCAATTAAAGCCCAACCTATACTATTTGTCCCTAAATCTAATCCTAAAATTTTTGCCATCTATTTAGTTTAAAGCTTAAATATAACACTATTACTAAAATAAAAAAATACGTACAAATACGTATTTTTTTATCAAATATTTTTATTACTTTTGGTATAGATTAATATTTCTAATCTTTAATCTTATCACAATAAGGCTATATGCCGTAGATGAAAATCTTAAGTCCTGCTTCGGTGGGACTTTTTTTATTATCTGAAGTAGTCATTTAAGGTTCAAACCTACTAATTGTTAAATAATATAGCTACCTCATAAAACAATCGTTCAAATTGAATCTTAAATTCTAATTCTGTATAGATTATTTTATTCTCTGGTTTAACCTTTTCAATACTCTGCAACTTAAACTTTACCTTTCTATCTTTACCATCCGCAAACGCCACAAACTCACCCTGTTTCAATGCAAAAAAGATACTGGCACGTCGCTTCGAAACCTCCTTTTCCCCTTTAGTAATACGGCTATCCAACGTCAATCCACTACTTCTACTAATACTTCTGGTTGGTATTTTAATGAGTTCAAAAAACTGCTCATAGTATTTTGCTGTGTCAGGGTCATTCACTTTTCCAAAGAACTGATAGGACAAATTACTCAATATAGCTTTACTGGCTTTATCGCCGTAGAGCATATCATTCTGTATTTTATCCTGCATCACATAAACGGTGGCAATATCATAACTTCTTAACGTTGCTGGGATGCGGTGCATGTTTAGAAGCTTTATAGTTGGTGCTTCTTCCATAAGTACAAAGGCGCTTTGTTGGTTTCTAACGCTCATCTGTTTGATGACCGTGTGCATGATGGTTGCGATAATAGGCGCATATGCCGATTCGTATTTGGGATTATTGACAATGGAAATAACTCCTGGATTGTCTGCGTTATTGATATTAAGCGGCACTTCATCTTCAGACAAGACCATAAACAACTTTTGTGAGCTTATTTTTTTAAAGGCATTGGCCAAGGTGCTTTTCACGCCTGCCGTTTGTTTTTCAGATTCGATGCCATTAATAAAGGCACTCGCCATACTTTTGGAAGTTAAGTTGGAACTTAAAAAAGCCACGAGTTTCTTGGTATCCATACTCTGAAATACCGCTATAAGATGGGGCAAGGTGCAAAGTTTGGGATAGTCCGTTTTTAGTTTCCAAATAAGTCCTGCTAATAAGCCTTCAACTGCATCATTAAAAAAACGTGTGGTGGCGTTCATGGATTCACCCTGTTCCAATAGATTTTCAATGAGAACCCGTGACAGTTCATTGACACTCTCTTCATTGGGCAGATATCGTGGTGCTATGGGGTTGACCTTAAAATAAATGGTATCAAATGAAATAGTATAGAATTTTATTTCTGGGTTTTTACTGAACAAGGGATAGGCGATTTCGGTGAGTTCAAAATCCTTATAGTCGTGGATGATTCCACAGAATTGATGTTTGCTGAAATGTTGCAACAAATTAAAAACCACGGATTCGGTTTTACCACTACCAGCAGATCCAATAATGGATACCCCACGTTTGACATTTTCTATTTTTAACTTTCCAGACTTCAATTTAAAATGTACCCGATATTTTTTATGTATTGCCTTATGGTCATTTTGTAACAATACGTATAAAAGCATCCCTACCAGGAGCATTCCTAAAAAGACATACAGGTCGATATGTTGAACCCCTAGCATCATATCCCAATAGAGCCTGATTCCATGGCTTTACCCATACCATGTTTTAATTGTTTTATAGCCTTCATTACAAGTTGAACCTTATTGGTTGGGATGTTCATAAGCGGTGTGCTGAGTCCTGCTTTACCGAGTATTTTAAAAGCAACCGCTTTTTCATTGGTTGGCAAGCCCATGATACTCGCATAAAATTGTTGTGGCTGCTTTGTAAAAGTCTTTCTTGCCTGATAGGTTTCTACGTAGTTACGTTTATAGGCAAACTGTTTATCAAAAGTAGTTTCCGCATTTTTATAGAAGGCATCCCTATCAAACCCACGCTTAACGGTTTTGCCGTTTAGTTCTACTTCCGAAGCTTTGTACTTGCTACCTGGTGATATGCTGTAGCGATTCGATTGGTCCTTTCTACTGACGATGATATGGATGTGGGATTGCGAGCCTTCTTTTGCCATACCCTGGGTGATCATCTGGCCATTACTTTTATGGGGTGCTTCCCTTTCCAATTGTTTGATTTGCCGTTGCTTTTCTGAAATACCCCCTGTTGGTCTGCCATTTTTAATCTGTTGTATCTCGTTTTTTAGGGCTACTATTTTTTTATGGTAAGGCGCATTTTCCTGAATAGCTTTATCCGTTCCTTTATAGCTTCTCTCATGCTCAATCTTAGCAAAGTATTTGATATCATCAACATGTATAGGCCTACCGTTGATCTCACGATTAAACGATGCAGCATAACTTTTCATGACCTCTCGGGTATATTGTTTTAGTGCTTCGGAATGGTTTTGAAGTTGTTTCAATTCATACTGGCTTGGGTTTAGGGTAATCGAATAAAATTTAGGTTCGTTCTTTTTGAGTTTTGCTGTATTACCATCTATCTCATGGATGACTTGCTTACTGGAAATAGCATCCCCATGTTGGTTAAAAAAAGGTTCGATATCCTCGACGGATTTATCCTCATTTTCCTTTTCCAAATAGGCTACGAAATCGGCAACGGATGCTGTGTAATTATCACCCAATTTTTGCGGTGTTATGGTTACATACATAATCAGTCCAGTTTTTGTTTAAGAGCCTCTAGGGCTTCCTTGGTGATGTTCCACCTATAATGTCCAATGCCAAAATTGTTCTTTACATATTTTACTTTTTTAAGCAATTCCTTAGTGTCCCGTTTCATTTGGTTATGGGTTTCTTGGGTTTTGTAATAGGCATTTTTGTAATAGGTCAGTTCTTCATTTTCGGTTACGAGTGTTGGTGTACCAAAATCAAAAATGGTTTCTGATTCCTTTTCAATGGATGCGGTCTCTTCAAAAAGGGATTGCAAGATGGCTGTGGTTGGTTTATGGTGTATCTTTTCAATGTTTTTGATGATGGCGATTACTGCATTGGAACGTTTGATGATCTGTCCTTTAAGGGTTGAAATAGTATCGCCTAAATGGTCTTCCGGGGATACGCCATTGCTTTCAAAAAAGTTTACCATGTGGTACAAGGTCATGGACTGTGATTTGGAAATTGCTCTACAGTAATTCCTAAAGCGTTTAGCCACCGAAGTTTTTATACTTAAGCTTTCAAACTTCTCCTTTTCATATCCTTTGTCCATTTTTCCGTGATAAATTTGTTGGTTTTACTGGGCTGCGGCGATTTTTCCGTGAAAAGCCGCAAAACACCCCATTTTAAAAACTGCTTGAATCCCGCTGATGGCTAGGGATTCCACTAAAAATCAAATACTGTAACGGCGCTTTGCGTGTTACCCTCTTGCTCTTCCTATTTTGTCCCGTAGGGACCAAAATTTCCAAACAACCTGATTTAAAAAATCAGTTGCTTTTTTTTGTATCCCTACACTTTTAAAGTTATGCCTTTAGCTTGTAAAATGAAAATGCGATCTATTCCTAAATGATTGGTTTTGGATGTATATTTTATGATTCTCTATAAAATGTTAATTTTGAACGTCAGATGCTGGTTAAGATTTTGTTAGGCATCCAATAAAAAAGACCTTTAAAAAATAAAGGTCTTGGGTTTAAAATTTCAATTTAAATATTAAAAACATAATCGTAGGAATAGAGGTTTTTTATGGCTTCTTCTTCCAAAAGCGTTTCATATTCCAAATGATGTGCTTTGGCGTATCGTTTCAAATCATTTCCAAATTTTCGTTCCACATCTTTTTTGGAAACCGAAACCAATCGCTGTTGGGTCTCGCTATCTAAATTATTATAATTGAGATATACCATGATACCGTTTCTTAATATTCGCTTGGAAGCATGAGTGTATTGTTTACATAGTACAACCGCAATTCATCCAACGGAAAATCGGTTACATTATAGCGGTGCGCTTCCAAAATGGTATCATTTCCATCACCATAAAATATGATGGCTTCACAACCTTTCTTTTGCTGTTCTGCTTCTGAAAGGCGTTTAAAGTCTATGGTAATAAAATGGCTTTTATCCATCAAACTTTTGGCTATCACCGATGCATCTGTTATCAACCAAAAGCAGGACGCTTTTTCTGCTAAATAATGTATACCTTCCGTAAAGCGTGTCTGTATTAATGGTACTTCAAAAAATTGTGTGCTGCCGCAAAACTGTTGCAGGGTTTCTTGTAATGTTATAATTTTGTTGCTCATTATTTCTTTTTTTTTAAGGATTTAAGAAAAACAGAGGGTGTAAGGTAAAAGGGTACACCCTCTTTATTTTTCATTTAGTCATTTGAGGTGTCCTCATCTTTAGTTCCCAGTAGCAGAATTTCATTAGCTACCACTTCGGTTACATAGCGTTTTGCTCCGTCTTTATCTTCGTAGCTTCTTGAGGTTAATTTACCTTCAAGTGCCACTTCTTTTCCTTTGCCCACATATTTTTCTATAATGTCAGCAATCTTGCCCCAAGCTACGATGTTGTGCCATTGGGTATCTTGTTCTTTTTCACCTTTTGAGTTTTTGTAAAATGCATTGGTGGCGATTGAAAATTTAGCGATTCTTTTACCGCTTTCTAGGGTCGTGATTTCTGGCGTGTTCCCTACGTTGCCAATTAACTGTACTTTGTTTTTAAGCGTACTCATAATTTAAAAATTTAAAGATTAATATGGACCTATCTGAACCTTTCAGAAAGGCTTTGTTATTGATTTACTTATTATATCCAGAGCGTTTTCCTTCTTTGTTTTTTTTAATTTGTGTTTCGCTTCCTTTTTGGTGATTTTGTAAGATTTCATAAGATTTATTTTAGATTTACTTCCCATAGAGCCGACGCTGTTACCTTCTTTTGTTGCTTAGTACTTTTCAATATTCAGTTTTGTGAAGCCATATAAAAAGTGCGAGGGTAGCCTGCGCTGAGCGCGGTCGAAGCGAGCCTGGTTATGCTGGCGTTCAAAACTGAATGTTGTTATTTTGCTGTCAAAAAAAGGTATGGCGGTGTTGGCTTACGGATGTGGGTCTAAATCCGTTGTGAAATACCAAAGCATGGGAAGTGGAACACTATAATTATTACACTCTTGTTTTTTTAGCGGACTTAATTCACGCTTTTTACTTGGAGTGAAGTGGTCCTTTCCAGCGGAGCGGAAAGGGTTAACGGAATGAAGAGTCAAAAGTGGGGATTGTGTCCAAGATATTTTAATGAAGCGCTTTTCCTGAAATGGAGCCTTTCGCGACATGCAGGGGAATGTGCTGCAATGGGTTTTATACGAAATTTAAAAAGCCACTAATCATCAAATGGACAATTAGTGGCTTCAATTAAGACTTCACCGAGTTTTTGAGTTTTGCAATCCGTTCTTTCTGTCGGCTTAATCGCTTATCGGCAATGGCCTTTTGTTCTGTCTCAAAATCTGCGATTGGAATACTTCCGAAACTTTCGGCCAGACTTCTTAGTGCCAGTGCTTCACTATGTATGGGCAACGATGATTTAAAGGCATCAAAACCTACATTGTTAATGATAATGGCCATATCATCTTTGGTCAACTCCATAAGGCGTTTCAGCAGTCCGGAAGCACCCTCTGTTTCATATTTGTCTATCTCTAACAGCTTGCCATAGTGTTCCTTTTTTGGCCAACTTAGTGCATTCCATAGTATTAATCTGCCTACTTTTTCTGTGGCATCACTATAGGTGTGTTTTCCAAGTACTGTTAATTCCTCGGTCTCACACATGGTTTCAATGATGCGCTTATGCACTTTTTCTGCATCCAGTTCCAGCATACGTTTTGCTCTGGCATTGATTTTTTCAATTTGAACATTGACACATGCTTTGCTTTTAGGATCCAACAGGGCTTCTTCCTGTTTTTTGGTCAATTTGATTGCTGCATAGTGTCCTCGATCATAACCGTTAAGCCAAAAACCCTGAATTTTATGTTTCCGTTTATCCTCACCATGAATGGTTTCAAAATCATCATAATTTACCAATACTTTGATATCAAGTTTTTTTAGTTTTTCTGACAGTTCCCCATCCATATCTTGATTTTTGGACCTTATTAAATAAATGGACTCGGCCGTATTGATGATACGGTCTATCTCGCTTTGTATGTGCTTTTCTGTTTTACTGGCAAAACATAGATGATCGAAACATCTATCATCTTCCTTGACATCGGGAAACAAGGAACCGTTTGCTCCGGAACGCTTCGGGCAATCGATACAGGCGCCTGCTTTCCTTATCAGGTTTTCGTCAAGTGGATTAAAAACCGCTTTTGATAACAGTGCCGTAATGTTTGAATCGATATAGCTTTGCAGCTGTTTGGCCGATTTGATCCCACCACTCCAATCACTGGCATTTTCAGCTACTTCTTTTTGATATCTCTTATCCAGTCGCGCAATGATCAATGCCTTTGATAGATTAATATCATCTCTATAGAACAGCTTTTTCCATTCAGCATTTAAATTATTCAAACTCAGCCTTTGCAGAATGAACTTCTCAGACTTGGCTATTTTGATGGCAATATCTTCAATACGGAAATGCCCTTTGTCAATCATCAGTCTAAAGGTTTCTGCTTCACGCAAGGGATGCACATCCTCTCTTTCTAAATTCTCAATAATTTGAGCCTCTAAGGCTTCTTGATCATTCAAATTTTTGATTTGTACGGGTACGGATTCCATATCGATGCGTTTGCAGGCTCTGAACCGTCTTTCACCACAGACCAGTTCATACCCTTTCGCTATTGGTCTTACCAATAATGGTTGAAGCAGTCCATTATCCTTGATGCTTTCTGAAAGTTCTTGGATAGATTGTTCGTTGAAATCGCTTCTCGGATTGGTTTTACTTGTTGAAATCTCAACCAGATTGACTTCTTTTAAATGTTCGGTGATTGTTTCCATAATTTTATAGTTTTGATTAAACAATATTTGAGTGTTAACCAAACGGAAGACAAAATTTTGGAGTGGAAAGGAAACGTATAAATAGTGAGGAACGAACGGCTTTATGCCGTCCCTTTTTCGAGAAATATTTTGCGAGTTTATATTTCGGGGATATTGTTATTTATATCCTCTATTTAAGAGGGTACAATTTCAAAATTTTTCATGGTGTATATTGTTAAAGGAGCTTCACATGCTATTGGTTTAAATAGAACGGTTGACAATAATGTGAACCCTACTGAAATTTTGCGTTGTGGGTTAACACATGAATACAAAAACTACGATTATCAATAGGTTAGTGGTTTAAAACATGGAATATAGCTAGACATACTGCCAATGGCGAGAATAAAAATTAAATAGTATAATTTGAACTAGGTTGTAAATTTGTTTTTTTTAGAAAACAACATCAAGGGTATTTACTGTCAAAATGATTTATATCTCTCTAAATTTATATCCTGTTATTCAAATTTTACTGCTTAAATCAATTGATTGAGTAATAATTTAATAGAATATCTTATACATATTAAATCAAATAAATCCTAAACTCATTAATGAGAACAAATAAAAAACAACGAGGTGTATTAAAAATTATCATCTATTTTTAAGCCCTTTGAAAACTCAAAAAATGTGTTTTTGGATAGTTTCTCTCTCCTAATTGTTTATTTGGTGTATAAGGGAGCGATTTTAATTTTCGTTTGATGGTTTTCCTATAGTGGCTAAAATTCCTCCATCCACATAAACTATATGACCATTTACAAAGTCACTGGCTTTTGAACTTAAAAATATAGCTGCCCCTTGTAAATCATCAGGGTCTCCCCAACGTGCAGCTGGTGTTCTATGAATAATGAATTCGTTAAAAGGATGTCCATCAATACGAATTGGTGCAGTTTGGCTTGTTGCAAAATACCCTGGACCAATACCGTTAGTTTGAATATTGTACTTAGCCCATTCTGTTGCCATGCTTCTAGTAAGCATTTTCAAACCTCCTTTGGCAGCAGCATAAGCACTTACAGAGTTTCTTCCTAATTCGCTCATCATGGAACAAATATTGATGATTTTTCCACCACCTCTTTGAATCATACCCTTAGCTACTTGCTTAGATACAATAAAAGGCCCAACTAAATCAATTTTAATGACTAATTCAAAATCAGGTACTTCCATATCGATGATAGGAGTCCTTTTGATAATTCCAGCATTGTTGATTAATATATCAATTGGTCCCACCTCTGTTTCAATTTTAGCAATAGCTTCAGCAACCGCTTTTTCATCAGTTACGTCAAAAACGTATCCGTAGGTCCTTAAACCTGCCGCTTTATATTCTTCGATAGCTGATTCCAATTCGGGGGCAGTATTATTATTAATTACAAGAGTTGCTCCTGCATTCCCCAACCCTTTTGCCATTGCCATACCTAAACCGTGAACCGCCCCAGTTACCAAAGCTGTTTTCCCAGTTAAATCAAACAAATTTATAGACATCTTTTTTATTTTAAAGTTTTTATTATTCCCAATTCTAATCCTCTAAGCTCAGCTAATCCACGTAAACGCCCAATGGCAGAATAGCCCGGATTTGTTTTTTTATTCAAATCATCCAGCATTTGATGACCGTGATCAGGTCGCATAGGGATTGCTGTATCTCTCATACCTAAAGCTTTTCTCCTTTTTTCCTCTTCGGTAACTGCTTTAACTACACCAAACATATCAACATCACCTTCAAGATGATTTGCTTCATAAAAATTCCCTTTTTCATCACGCTTAGTGCTTCTTAAATGTAAAAAGTGAACTCTATCAGCAAATCTTTTGAAAATTTGAACTAAGTGATTATCCTCTCTTGCCCCTAACGA
The DNA here is from genome assembly GCF_043558645.1 of Mariniflexile sp. HNIBRBA6329. Classification (NCBI taxonomy): domain Bacteria; kingdom Pseudomonadati; phylum Bacteroidota; class Flavobacteriia; order Flavobacteriales; family Flavobacteriaceae; genus Mariniflexile; species Mariniflexile sp. HNIBRBA6329. The sequence goes on from NZ_JBIFXS010000006.1 coordinate 99,741, forward strand.
TCCCGTACAATACGTAATTCCGTTTGATCTATCTGGAACCTGAGAGAATAAATGCGCATAATCCTCTTCAGTACTGACTACTCTTGGCAATCCTAAAATAGGATATGGCGGATCATCAGGATGGATACACATCAATACATTATTTTGTGAAGCCACAGGAATTATCTCTTTCAAGAAAGAAACTAAATTCTCTCTTAATTTGTCGGCATCTATTTCAGCATAAGTATCCAATACATTTTGAAATTGTTCTAAAGTGTACCCTTCTTCAGCTCCTGGCAAACCAGCAATAATGTTTTTAATAAGTTTTACTTTTTGGTCTTCTGAAAGTTTCTCTAAATATTCTTTAGCTTCCTTTTTTTGAGAATCTGAGTAAGATTCCTCAGCATTTGGACGCATTAACAAATACATTTCAAAAGCGGCAAAAGCTGTTGTATCAAAACGCAACGCTTTAGAACCGTCTTCAACAACAAAATCCAAATCGGTTCTTGTCCAATCCAGAACCGGCATAAAGTTGTAACATACAATCCCTATACCGCATTGTGCTAAATTGGCAATACTTTTTTTATAGTTCTCAATATACGTTTGATAATTCCCTGAACGTGTTTTAATATTTTCGTGAACCGGGATACTCTCCACTACACTCCAGGTAAGACCATTTTTTTCAATAATACATTTTCGCTTTTTGATTTCATCGATTTCCCATACAGTTCCATTAGGAATATGATGTAAAGCCGAAACAATTCCTGTTGCTCCTGCTTGCTTTATATCTGATAATGATACAGGATCATTTGGTCCGTACCAACGCCATGTTTGTTCCATTTCTAAAGCATCCTTTTATTAAACACCACTATAAGCTGAAAACCCTCCATCTATAGGAATCACAACACCTGTTACGAACGAAGACTCATCACTACATAAAAACATTGTTGTACTTATCAAATCTTCAGGCATACCAAAACGTCCCATAGGAGTTTGATCAATAATTTGCTGACCTCTTTGCGTTAAACTTCCATCGCTATTAGTTAACAAATTTCTATTTTGTTCGGTTAAGAAAAACCCAGGAGCTAGGGCATTTACCCTTACATTAACTTTAGATAAATGAACTGCTAACCATTGTGTAAAATTAGAAACTGCTGCTTTTGCCCCACTGTATGCTGGAATTTTTGTTAAAGGGGTAAAGGCATTCATTGATGAGATATTCAAAATGTTACATCCTTTTTTACCTATCATATCTTTAGCGAAAACTTGAGTCGGTAAAAATGTTCCCACAAAATTTAAATCGAATACAAATTTAATGCCTTCAGTATCTAAGTCGAAATATGTTTTAAAACCTTCAACTTTTGACATTAAATCCTCCTCATACAAAAATGAGTTCGATGTAGTCCCCAATGGATGGTTACCACCTGCTCCATTTACAAGGATATCAATTGATCCTAATTTTTCATTTATTACTGTTTTTGCTTGCTCTAAAGATGGTTTTTCCAATACATTGGCAGCTAAGGCTATAGCTTTACCTCCTGTGCTTGTAATATCATCTGCAACTTTTTGAGCTAGCTCAATTTTTAAATCTAATACAGCAACTTTATGTCCTTGTTTTGCAAATGCTTTAGCAAGCGTACTACATAATACCCCTCCTGCACCTGTTAACACTACTACTTTACTCATTTTGTAATATTTTAGTTATTTTTTAATGTTTTAATATTATTTGAATATGTTACTTCTAATGATTTAATCTCTGACATAGATCTAAAATCTTTCAAATAATTAAACCATTGTGTGTTACTAGTAAACTCCCCCGCTCTATCCCATGCAGCACCAGAATAATAAGTAAAAACCTTGTTTAAAGGCACTTTAAATACTGCCAAGTACTGATCTTTCCTTGCTTTCATTTCATCCATTTTCAAAGGAATAACTACCCCAACTCCTGTTGTGCCATACTTTTCATAAGTTGGTTCCCAATAACCCAAAACACCTTTTTGTTTATCAAACAGTACATGACCTTCTTCTTCTCTTTTTATAATTCCTACAGCAATGGGAATCCTTCCTTTTGAGGATGAATAATAATGTACTTCAATTTTATTACATTGTGAACCCGCATCTAAAGTTATCGTTTTTGTTGCCCTAACTTTATACTTAGCAACATCCCATTCATCAAAATACAGCTTAAATGTAGTGCGTAATGGGCCATTATCCAACACTTCATACTTTGTATAGTTTTTAGAATACCATATGCTATCGTTTAGAAATGGAGCACAATTTCCTGCACCTAGAGTGTAGCCTACATGATAATAATCTAAACCATCTCCATGATCTTCGTGATATTTACCTCTTTTGTAGCGCTCATTAATTATCATTTTATCAGTACGCTTAACCCACACATCAATTCCATATGCATTTTGCTTAGGTGTAAGCTCTAGTGCTTTGCCATAAGTACGAAAGGCAATTTTATCGTTCTCCCATGCAAAATCATCGGCACGCTCAGGAACAAATCGAGCGAAGGTTTTAACTTTAAAATCTGAAGGATTCTCTTCTAGTAAGGTTAATTCTAATTTTTCCTTTTGCTTTAAAGTTAATTGAATCAAAACATTTATAGGTCTTTTTATTCCTTTGTATTCTAACTGGTACGGTAGCTCTTTCTTAGTGTTTTTATTAATAATTTTAAAATTCCCTTCACTTAACCAGCTAAAATGGTTTTTTATTTCTTTAAATTTTAGCTCTATTACTTTATCATTATAATCAATTCGGGTGTTATTTTTAATAGTGATTGTTTGGGACGTAGAAACATTAAAAGACATACAGCTTAGTAAAATTACAACCATTAATCTTATCTTATTTATATGATACATTATACACATTTTAAAATTTTCGATTTAAATCGAGTTTCTAAATACCAAACTAAAAGGGTTCTTAACTTTTCCCTTTTTATTGTTTATTATCATTTCCGCAGCCGTTTTACCCATCTTTGAGAAATCGGTTGAAATGACAGATATGTTTAACAACCGCTTAAATGGTGTTTCATTATAAGATATCACACCAACATTTTTTGACATCTCAAAACCTTTAACATCAATTAAATCAATTAGTTTAACTAAATCATCATCAGCAATAACAACAAATAAATCTCCTTCATTAATGATATTCTCCTCTTCTATTTTATTAAGGATTCTAAAATCAAATAAATGTGCATTGCAAAATTTCATAAAGCCAAAACATATTTTATCTAGATAAGGGTAAGATTCTCCCTTGGCTATTATTAAATTTAATCTAGTATATTTTGCTATTTTTTTTAAACCTGATTTTAATGCATTGTATATATCATTTTCAAAATCTTGATATATTTCTATAATGTCACCTTCAATATGTAAATCATTATTATCCATAATAATTAGCTTTTCAGCAGGAATTTTTTTTAAGGCTTTTATTGATTCTTTTCTGAGATGAGTTTGCTTAGAATTTAAAGATTTAAAATGTGGCAGTATCACATAATAATCGTATCTATTGTTGTTTTTTTCAAGTAAACTCAAAAAAAGTGTTTCATCACAATGGTAAATTTCAAAATCAGTATGATATTTTTCTCCTATTGACTTAATAAAGGAATAATATATTTTTAACTTATAAGGGCTTAACTTATTTATTAGGAACAGAACATTAATTTTTGATATTAGTTCGGTTGAATTAACATAAACACCCTTTCCCTTTTTACCTATAATTACCTTCTTCTTTTTTAAAACATTATAAGCTTTTTCTACTGTATCTCTAGAAATATTATATTCTTTACTAAATGAATTTATAGATGGTAACCTTTCGTCTATTTTAATATTTCCCTTTGATATATTTAATGTAAGACTGTTTACTATTTGTAGATACATAGGAACTACGTCATCTTTAGTAAATATTATATCTTTAAGTAAATTCATCTAAAAGCTAATTTAAATCACAAGACATAATGCTATTTGTATGATGCCTGATAGATTCATTAAAAAATTGAAACTATTATTTAAACTATTACATAAGTATACTTACACACTAAAAATAATATGCTTAGACGATGTGAAGAATTTTTACATGTAATTAACGTTATTAAAAATTCATTTCCACATAAATAGTCTATAACAAGTTTAAATAAATTCAAAGTTAAGGATGATAAATTCTCTGACTGTCCTGTTTTATATGGGTAGGAATAAAAAATAAATCTTTAGAAATAATGTGGTTTATCCTAATCTCGTTCTTCATGGCAATTTACAAAAGAAAAAAGGGAACAAAGCAAAAAATTTGCTTACTAATTCTTATAAATATGAAAGGCATTATTTTCATTATTTGCTTCAATATAAAATTTTTCAAATTGAATTTTTTTACCTTCACCAATATACAGACTTACAATCCTTTTAGCTTTTACTTCTTCCACTCTCACAATGCAAAAATGACCTTCAAATCTTAAATTTAATTCAGCATTAGTATAAATTGCATCAGGTTTATTTTGAGAAATAACATAATCAGTAATTAAGGATTTATCTACTTTAGATATTACTTTTACTCCCACTATTTTATCACCATCTTTTAAGGGTGTAACACTTTGTATGCTTGTATCACTTGTAATTGAAGGTTCTAGCACTGCTATAAATGGTCTATCCCAAGCCTCACCGGTTTGTCTTATTGCAATTAATTGAGTTTTCTTATTTACATAGCCCTTTTCTGCTTCTCTGGTTGGTGGTGTTAATCCTTTTGTATATTCTCTTGTAACGCCTTTTGGCACAAACATATGCATGTACCTATTATCAAAATTTATTTTAAATGTTACCTTAACTCCATCGTTTATGGGTTCTGTAACCTGCGTGTTTTCAAAATAACGCCAGCCAGGAGATTGCACAGGGTCGCCAATATCATTTTTATAGCGATCTGTTTGCTTCAGATTCAAAACATTTCCTTTCTCATTTTTTATGATGGTTTCATCACCAATATTGTGATAAATATAATCGTGAAATTTATTTTCCTCTAATGATTTAGAACGAAAAACATCTAAATAATATGCTGATTTATCACTAGTTCTAATAATGCTTAGTGTGCGTTGTTGGTCGCAGCTATTAACCTCATCTTTTAATAGTTGAGTAGCAAAACTGAAATTTTCACTTATGGGTTCTTCTAAATGTTTAGGTTCTGCTGCTATGTTTTTAGTGGTGTTTTGCCAAACAAACGAGTTTCCTTTCCAAGATCCTTCGTCCAAACCATGCGAAGTTCCGTTAACAATAACCGTATTATTGCCAGCATACAATCTAAAATACTTTTCGTGAAGTGGAATTTGTCTCTCTTTTACCGTTGGGGGCAAACCTGCATTTGGCGCCATAATATAGCCTGCACCATACAACTCCATGGAAATTCCCGTAAGGTGTGAATGTACATAATGCGCACCACCAATAATACCTGTAAGGCCATAAAGTTCGTTAGCCGTTTCTGTTAAGTTACGTTGTAATGCAATGCCGGCATGTTTGACTATAATGGTTGGTCTATTAAAATCTATGCCTTTTTCAATTTTATCTGGAATGGGTTGCCCCCAAAATAAATCCAATGGCTGAAAATTATTAAAAATACCATCATCAAGTTTTGGTTTATACCCTCCTTTAGCATCATAGGCTTGTTTTAATGCCATTTGTGCTTTTTGTTTTAAATCTGAATAACCCCGTCGTTCTGCAATACTTAAAGTGTATCTGTAAAGATCTTCGGTACCATCGTTATTTCGTTTTGAATCGCCAAATCGAACAAATTTTCTATTAGGATGCCTTAAATAATCAAACAGAAAATTGCCATATAGTATGTGCTGATAGTCTTTAGTGACATCCATTTCCGGATACACACGATCTACAATATTTAATGTCATTGTAATAATAGGCATGAAGCTATAACTTGTAGATTCTGGCCAAACACCTTGTTCTCCAAACATAGGAAGAATGGTGTTTTTAAATGAGTTTTGGTGTGCCGTTCCTTTTTCCCAAAACACATGAAATAAACGATTACGCTCTGCATCATTTTCAATACAAAGAAGACTAAACAAAGCGCCAGAAGCTGTAAGTATAGGATGGTTTGAAATTGTTTTACCATGCTGATCTGGTTTTCTATACTCCTGCAACACATTACCAACCACGTTTGCCATTGCTTTTTGAGCTTTTGCATTATCAAAAGGTACTCTAATTCCCTTTTGTTTATTAAAGACTGTTGCGTTAGGCTGCTTTAAATAGTTGTAAATAAAATCATAGGTTAAGGCAAATGGACCGTAAGTGGTTCTCGGGTCGAAAAATTCGTAACCACATATGGTTGTTGTTTGTGGCGTTTTTGGTGCAATAACATCTATATAATATTCTAAAATATCGGCCGCAAACTGGGCATATTTTTCTTCCTGAGTTAAATAATATAACATTCCTGCTTCTGAGGCAAGTGCTAAAACCTTATTATGCCCTGCCGCCAAAGGCCCTGCTTTTTGCTCAGAATTCTCGTGATCGTGTTTTGCAAAATTGGGAATTGTATTTAAAATGATATTCGGATCTTTTAAATGTAATTTCAACTTGGTATCTACCCGCTCATGCAACTGGTCTACAATGCTTTTAGCCCAATCATATTTTTCGATATTTTCAAGAATTCCTGCCCGCTCTTCCGCTGTTACCCAAATGACTGGATGTTTTAACGATTGTGCGTAAGTTGAAGACATCAATATTAAATTCATTAATACGAATGCTTTAAAAATTTTAAGTAAGGTATGAATCATTATTTCTATTATTTATCTGCGCCAATTACATGAATGTCTTTCCCATCGGAACCATTTATTCGCTTTTTTGGTTTACAAAATACGGTTGAAAGGTATAAGAAGAATTTGCATCCCATTTTTCATTGGTTTTTGGAAGGAAATGTTTCAATTTTTCAATTATCTTTTTGTATTCAGGAAACTTAGCAAGATTTGTAAATTCGTTCGGGTCTATTTTATGATCGTATAATTCTTGTGTTCCATCTTCATACTGGGTAAACCTGAATCTGCCATGATTTACCGAATGGTTATTCATGCCATAAGTTGTTAAGGCGTATGTTTTAGTTTCAGGTTTATTGCCGTGCATTATTTTAACCAAACTTGTCCCTTCATTTTTATCGTACGCTGGCAAACCGCATAACTCTAAAAGTGTTGGATATATTGATAGCATTTCAACCGGAGCATCAATTACCTTTCCTTTGGGTAAGTTTGGACCAGCAAATAGTAGTGGTGCTTTGGTTGCCGAATCCCACAAGCCGTGTTTGGCAAACGTGCCTTTTTCACCCAAACGGTATCCATGATCGGACCATAAAACAATCACCGTATTTTTGGCATATTTGCTATTTTCAAGTGCTTCCATAACGCGTCCTATTTCATAATCTATATAACTAACACAAGCTAAATAGGCTTGAATGATTTTTTTCCATTCTCCAGATTCGATAGCCCATTCGGTTGAAGGCATCATAGGTAAATCGTTGATATCTAAACCAATTTGCGGAATATCCTTTAAATCATCAGACAAATAAGGAGCCACTTGAATGCTTTCCAATGGGTGCATGTCGAACCATTTTTGAGGCACATAAAGCGGTACATGTGGACGAAGAAACCCTAATCCCATAAAAAATGGTTTTTCATAATCTTTATTCAAACGCTCAATTGTCCAATTTACCGATTGGTGGTCTGGCATTTGCTCGTCTCGCTCAGGAAACGCGCCCCAATCGGTACTGGTACGTCCATAATTTTCTCTGTCTGAAGTTCCAAATCCATCCCACACAAATCGCTTTTCTGGCAGTGGGCCAAAACCTTTTTCTCTACCACCTTCTTCATCAAAAACACCTTTAGGTGCAAAATTGTGAAATAGTTTTCCGATTCCCATAGTATGATAACCGTTATTTCTAAAGTATTCGGGCAAAAAGGTAATGTCATTGGTAGCAGGGTTTTCTGAACGTATTTTTTCATCTGAAATCATACCGTAAATACCCGTGGTTGAAGGCCGTAATCCTGTCATAATTGATGCACGTGATGGTCCGCACAATGGCGCTTGACAATGCGCATTTGAAAACAGCACACCCGCGGCTGACAATTTATCAATGTTCGGTGTTTTGGTATTGGAGTAATTATTTAAACACCCTAACCACGTATTTAAGTCATCAACTGCTATGAATAATACGTTAGGCCTATCTGATACGACTTTAGTTTGGGCGTGAATTATAACGGTACCTATAAAAAGGAAAAACACGACTACTTTATTTATTTTTTTCATTTTTTTATATTTAATCTACAAACATTTCATCAATAAAAGGGCCGCTTTCCCCAGTTGTTTCTAGCCTAATGCTATTGGCCCCCGACTTAAACACCACTATTGTATTTACAAATGCCCAATTTTGAATCCATCCGCCAGTAGCTTTAAATTCAAAGGTCTTAACGTAGGTATCGTTTACAAATAATTTCATTGGATATTGCTTGTCCTTGTCATTATGCATATATCTAAATCGGATACTAAAATCGCCCGCTTCACCATCGTTTTCTTGATAAAAAGTGATGCTCCCTTCTTGATTGTTGAATTTAACAAAACCCGTTCCTTTAAAATGTTGCGCATCGTTACTGGCTTGTGCGCCACCCGTTAAAATTGCTTCTTCTGCGGAAATGTTGACACCACGGCCTTTCCACATATCCACTAAATGTTCATCGCCCCAAAAAATGCCTTCGTTAGAACCAAAAGTTTCTTCCATGGCAAACACCAGTTCTCCATTCTGTTTTACTATGGATTTGATTGTGGTATTGTCTTTTACTTCAAAAGGTTTCGTATAAATCATACCTTCTTTTAATGGGTCAGCTCCATTAGTAGTGTATAAAATTTCGAAATTCGATTTTGAAGTTTTCCCAATCACGGCTATTTCTTTTACATCAATTGTAATTTTATTAGAAAGAAATAAGGCTTTGTCTCCCAAAATAGAAGCTGTGATAACCGATGCCTTTTTGGCATTGTCCTTTTCTCTTAAAAACAGGCGTCCTTTCCCAAAAAACAAGGTTCTAAAATCAGATTTTGTGCGACTAATGGAATCGATAGGATTTCCGTTTTCCATGGAAACTTTCTCCACATCACCAGTAATAGCATAATAGACTCTGTTCTCTCCATAAGGATACGGCGTGTTGTTGGCGTCCAATGCTTCAGAAGTTAAAATATAACTGGCACTAAAACCATCTTCAGTATCCAACTTTGTAAGACTATTTTTTAATTGTGAAGGCACTTTGCTAGTTACCATGGAAGTTCGTTTTACTTCCTTTCTGTTTTTATAGGCTACAGCCTCTAAGTTACCTTCTTCGTAAGGCACCATCCATTCGCATTGCATCTCGTTCCAAACGGTACCGGGTTTGTCTTTCCCTAAGGATTTTCCGTTTAAAAATAATTCAACTTCATCGGCATTTGAATAAACCCAAACTGGAATAACGGTTCCTTTTTTCATTCGAGGATGCGTCCAATGCGGTAAGATATGCACCATGGGCTCTTTGGTCCATTGACTTTGATAGAAGTAGTACAAATCTTTTTCAAAACCCGCTACATCAAGCGCACCACCCATAAACAAGTTAAAAGGAAGTCCCCCATGAACCAATCCGGCTTCGCCATAATAATCGAAACCTGTCCAACGGAAATGCCCACTATGCCAAGGCGTATCGCGCATCACTTCCCAATTTTTTCTTGCTGAAATTCGAACCGTAGCATTATCATAAGATGAATTATAGCGTTGTTTTCTATTCTTCCATTTTTTGGGGTCTAAACCTTCATAAAAGAAGATTTCTTCCTCGGTTAAATTAGGTAATTCATAAGTACCTGGTAATTCGTTATCGCGCCACCAAGTATGTGTTCTGTAATAACCTCTGGTTTGCCAAGTATGTGGTGCTTCGGTTGAAACAAAAGGCTTATCAAAACGAGCCGATTCTAAAAACAATTTGGTTTCTGAACCACCATTAATGCCTGTGATTTCCATATCCTCAGGATTACCTGCTCCGGAAGAAAATAATCGCGTTGGGTCTAAACTTTTACCAAATTTCACCAATTCTGGTGCGACAGCACTGTGCGTTTCATTACCTAAACTCCAAACAAAAACACTAGGATGGTTGCGGTCTCTGGTAATCCATTCTTGCATATCGCGTTGCCACCATGCATCAAAAGCTTGTTTTCCGTAATCTTCGGGCGCTTTTTTGTGCCAACCATCAAAAATTTCATCCATCACCAACAACCCAATTTCATCACAGATATCATAAAACATAGGTGGTGTTGGATTGTGCGACGGACGAATGGCATTGATGCCCATATCCTTTAACAATTGCAATTTCCAACGTAACATTGGTTTTGTCCATGCGCCTCCAACAGGGCCGCCTTCCCAATGTTCACAAACGCCCTTTAATTTTACATTTTCGCCATTTAACCAAAAGCCTGTTTCGGCTTTCCATGCTACGGTTCTAAAACCAAATGTGGTTTTTACTTCGTCTAATACTTGCTTATTTTTTATAATTTGAGTGCGTAATTGGTACAATAAAGGTGTTTCTGGACTCCATAATTTAGGGTTTTCCACTTGAAGAGTTAGAGTACCTTTAGCATCCTTAATTTTTTGAGAGGTTGTTTTTAAAACCTTTCCTTCAGGAGATAGAATTGTAACTTTACATTCCTGCTTTTCAGAAATATTGACAAAATCAACTTTAACTTCCACAGTAGCTTGAGACGTTTCAATTTCTGGTGTTGTAATAAACACCCCATTGGGCGCAATATGTGATTTGTTCACTTCAATCAAGCTAACGGGCGCATAAATACCACATGGATGATACCAACGGGCAGAAGGCTCTAAACTGTTATCAACCCGAACTGCTATCGTATTTGTACCTTCTTTTAAAAATTTTGAAATATCGTAACGAAAGCTAATATAACCATAAGGTCGCTTCCCTAAATACTGGCCATTAATCCAAACTTCGCTATTCATATAAACACCGTCAAAATTGATATAGGTAGTTTTAGAAAGGCTATTTTTGTTAACGTTAAACGATTTTCGATACCAGCCAATACCACCATCATGATATCCACCTCCTTGACCTTGGTCGCCACCTTTCCGAACGCCTTTTTCAAAAGACCAATCGTGTGGTACGTTTAATTTATTCCACGAATTATCATCAAAAATCTCATTGGAATATACTGCTTTATCATCTAATATAAAGCGCCAATTATTGTTGAAATTGGTTATGCTTCGTTGAGAAAAGCAGGATATAGAAATCAACAAAAAGGCAATACTTTTTACTATTTTAAAATAAAAGTGATATGTTTTATTCAGCATAATTAATCAGTTCAATTTTTTCTTGGTTCGTCATTTTGCAAAAAAGGCTTGGCATTTCTAGGAAACTGCGATTCTAATAGTTTTTTCAAATGCCCTTCTTCCTTTTTGTATTCTGGATTTCCTGAAACGTTTTCAAATGACAACAGGCTGTTTTTATGTTCGTATAATTCTGCCGCTAACACCTCATGGGTTTTAGCATCTCGCCATTCGGTATAACGCCATTGGCCATCTGTGGCGGTACAACCCATTATGTTTGTACCTCTAGGATATACACTTGTAGCAACAGCATCCCAGGCCATATTGGGATTATCAATTACTGGCACTAAACTTTTTCCATCAGAAGCAGGACCTTCCAAACCGCAAACTTCTACCAATGTTGAAAATATATCCACGTTTTCTACCAAAGCATCAGAGGTAACACCCGCCTTTCTTCCTTTATGACTGGTTTCCCTACTTATTATTAAAGGTACGCGAACATCAATCTCTACATTAGAATGTTTGCACCACGCCCCATACTCACCGATTTTATAACCATGGTCGCTCATAAAAACAATCATGGTATTTTTGCGTAAATCTAAATCTTCCAAAGTCTTCATTACTTTTCCAACTTGCGCATCTATATAACTTACCGAAGCGTGATAACCATGGATTAAAGTGCGAGTTAAATCATCATCTAAATCGCCTTCTTGAGGTATGCCATAATACCCCTTTAATTCTCCCCAATTGGTTAATGCCAATCGATAGGCGTCTTGTGGTTTTTCCCTTGAAGGGATTGCAAACTTGTTTTTATCATATAAATCCCAGTACTTTTTTGGGGCGTTAAAAGGAAGGTGTGGTTTGCTTAAACCTACAAACATTAAAAATTTTTCATCTTTAACTTTATGCAAGGTTTCGATAGCATTATTTGCAACACGACCATCTTTGTATGCTTCGTCTTCCACATCGGCATCTTCAAAAGCAGGACCATTAAGATTTTTATTGCCTTCTTTTTTAAGTTTTTCTAATAATGCAATGTTCTCTGGTTTTAAATAACTATTGCCATCTTTTTCAAATTGGGTAGTCCAACTTTCTTTATCGTCAAATGAATGATGATAAACCTTTCCTAAACTTATCGTTTTGTATCCGTTTTCTTTAAAAAGTTGAGGCATGGTAACCACATCTTTATGCACTTTACGCAGCGGTGTAAATATGCTATAAATACCAAGTGTTTCTGGACGCAAACCCGTTAATGTACTCATTCTAGATGGCGTACAAATGGCCTGTTGGGTGTAAGCTTTGTTAAACTGAACACCTTCGCTGGCAAGTTTATTTATGTTTGGGGTTATAGCTGTTGGACTGCCATAACAACCTAATTCTGCTCGTAAATCATCTACATAAAATACAAGGACGTTGGGCTGTTGTTTTTGGGCAAAACTACTTAGTGTGAAACTGAATAGAATTAAAAAATTTAAAATGAATCGTTGCATTTGAAAATTTATTTTGTTTTAAAATTGTTATTTTTTTTTATCTGTGTGTTAAGTATCGTCCTAATAATGAGTCCCAAACGAACGTGTTTTAAAAACGAGAACTAACGGCCGCTTTTATAATTTCTTATAGATTTCAATGGCATTTAAAACAGGTTCACCTACAATCTTTTTAAAATTGACGATTAATGGTTCTCCTGATTTTACAGGTACTTCCGTTTTAATTTTTACGGCACGGTATTCACCATATTGCCCTAATAAATCCATTTTATCTATAATTTTTTTATCGTTAACAGTTACGGAATAAGTACGATTTGTAATTTTTGTTTCTTGCTTGGTTTCTTCGGTCAAATCGTACGGTAAGTGTTTTGCTTTAGTGCCTTCTAATTCTGCAAAATGTAATGTAATTTCATACACACCCGCTGGCACATCAAAACGATACTTGTCGATTCCCACTAATTGGGTTTGATATATTGGGTCGTTAAAGGTTCCTTTTATAGTTTGTTTTGCGCCATAAGGTTGTTGCATATTTTTTTCTGGTCGCACATAGGGTTTACCACCAATATGTCCCCAACTTCCCGGGGTATATGCTCTGTCGAACATCCATGCTTGGTCTATTTTATCGTCGTAAAAGAAGCGTTGATCGCCTACATTGATTGAGATGCCTCCAGCAGGGAAATTTTTTAATGATATTGGTAGCACATTTATAAGGATTTCGGAAAAATCCTCTAAATAGGTACCATTTGTAGTTTTAGTAACCAGTTTATTGATACCATTTACAAAAGGTACTTCAAAAATTGCAATTTTATCTACAACAGACTTAATACCCAGACTTTTGCCATTTAAAAGTAATTCAATTTCTTGTTGGTTAGAAAAAACTTGAACTGGCATTGTTGAAATTCCCAATCCTTCTTGGTCTTCAATATAAGTACGCTGTCCCCAGGTTTTAGTAGCAATAGCAACAAAAGGCTCTTTTAATAATGATGCCTGATAATAGAAAAATACATCTTTAGGTTTTCTATCTAATCCTACCAAACCTTTATTATTAATACTTTGAACAGCATCGATACGTCCTTCAGAATTAAAATCGGCATAATTCCATACATTGACACCCGCTATAAAATCATTTTTTGCAAAATATTCTAAATAATATTTATGATATTCTATGCCATATTCCTGTGTAAAATCAAAACGTGTTGGAAACAAGGTATGTAATCTTGGATCTACTCCAGCTCCATACTCTGTAATAATCATTGGCTTTTTAACGAATGTATGAATTTCTTCAATTTTTTCAGGAAGTAATTCGTACGAACCACCATACCATCCGTTGTAAATATTCCATCCTACAATCATAGGAATATCTGTTAATCCTGCTTTACTATAACGTTCTAAACTATTATGGTTAGGAATCATGGTGTATCGATACGGATCTTCAGCGCGGGTTAAATCTTCAATTTTTTGTGCTAAATCTTTAATATACATTGTATAAATTTCATAGCGCGCCTTATCGTTTGTGAATTTAGGATGCAAAATAACTTCGTTCATATAAGCCCAAATAATTAAACTTGGGTGATTATAATTTTGACGAATCATTTCCAATTGGGCGCTTAAACAGTTTTGGGCAAATGCTTCGCTTTCGGTTACTGTATCTATAATTGGTGTTTCTACAGTTGTTAAAATACCAAAGCGGTCGCACATTTCGAGAATTCTAGGGTCTTGTGGGTAATGAGCTATTCTTAAAAAATTACTGCCCATTGCCTTCATTCTTAAAATGTCTTCTACATGAATATGGTCTGGAACCGCATTGCTGATATCTTTATAGTCTTGATGGCGGTTAGTACCGATTAACTTTAAGTATTCCCCATTTAAAAAGAAGCCTTTTTCTGCATCAAATTTAAACCAGCGAAAGCCCAAAGGATTTGCTGATTCATCTAGCTTCTGATTCGTTTTTGCATCGTATATTTCGCAAACTACTTTATACAAATTAGGTGTGTCTGGCGACCACAATTGCGGATTTAAAACGGGTTTTAATTCTAAATTAAATTCATTAGAAATTCCAGCTACTAATTTTAATGTTGTTGTTTTTACCTGAACAAGTTCCTGTTTTGGACCGTAAACACTTGTTAACAGTTTTACTTTTTTCGTGGAAGCTTCATCATTTTTAATCTTCACCTTTAAATTTACATTTCCACTTTCGGCAGATACTTTTGGCGTCGTAATAAAAACACCATTTGCCGCATCATCTACAATATCGAAGTGAACTTTTTCTGATACTATTAAATTAACATCACGATAGATACCTCCAAAAAAGGTAAAATCGGCACGTAATGCAGGCCAGTCTTCGTTTTCTGAATTATCAGCTTTTACAGTTACTTTAAAAGTGGTAAACTCATTTGCTTCATTAAATTTTATAAAATCTGAAACAGGCACTACAAAACGTGTAAAACCACCAATATGTGTTCTAGCCAATGTATTGTTTATGTATACTTCAGCTGCGGTTGCTATGCCTTCAAAGAAAAGAAAAACTTCCTTTTCACTAAATGAAGTTGGAATTCTTACTTCTTTTGTATACCATCCTGCTCCACGATAAAAACCTGCTTCTTCATCTAACACATCTTCAACATTCCAAGTATGAGGTATATCGACCAATTCTGCTTTATCTTTTTGTAAATTAAACTGATTAATTTCTTGTATAGAATTGTCTTTAATAAAATGCCAAGATTCATTAATGGTATATTTTATTTGGGCGTTTATCTGTGTTATAAAGGTTGTTAATACCAATGCCGAAATAATTAATACGCCTTTTTGCATGCCTTTTGTTTTTAAAATTATTTAATTTCTAATCTTTAGTTTGAATACTTCCCCACCAAGTAGCATTAGGTTGCCAGTTATGCATTAACATATTTTTTCTAAGTTCATCTTGACTTTTAAAAACCTGTGCCTTTTTATTTGCTATGGCCTCCTGCTCTTTTGAGCTATCGTAAAGCGGGTCTGGTTTAGGATATTTCGCGCCAACTGATTCAAGCCAATTTAAAAGTTGACTTGCCATATCTTCTGTAAGCTTTGGCTCAAGTTTTGCTAAATTAGAGTCTTCTTGAATATCTTGCGATAAATTATATAATTC
The DNA here is from genome assembly GCF_043558645.1 of Mariniflexile sp. HNIBRBA6329. Classification (NCBI taxonomy): domain Bacteria; kingdom Pseudomonadati; phylum Bacteroidota; class Flavobacteriia; order Flavobacteriales; family Flavobacteriaceae; genus Mariniflexile; species Mariniflexile sp. HNIBRBA6329. The sequence continues at coordinate 115,665 of NZ_JBIFXS010000006.1, forward strand.
GTTGTGGTTGTCTTCCCAGAAATGTATTAGTTTCCAATCGCCTTTTCGTATTATGGAAACAGGTCTGCCACCTTGATTTCCATAATGAGGGTAGTGCCAATATAAAGGTCTTTCTTTTAACGATTTCCCTTCTAATACTGGAACAATACTTTCACCATCTATTTGTGCGTTTAAAGGCAAGGTTAAATTCGCTAAATCAAGAATTGTTGGAAAAAAATCGCTCGCAGCAACGGGAATAGCACTCTTTTTTCCGTGATTAGGCATCCAGGGTACACTAACAATAAATGGAACTCGAATACCACCTTCCCACTGATAACCTTTACCTCCTTTTAATGGAAGACAATTGGTCGAATAATTGTCTCCTGATGTAACGCCTCCATTATCTGAGGTAAAAATAACGATGGTATTTTTGTCTAAACCATTTTCTTTAAGTGCATTAAGTACCATTCCTATCGCATCGTCCATGGTTTCAACCAATCCTCCATACACGGGGTTGTCTTGATATTTTCGTATTGGCAATAAATCGCCGTCTTCAAAGCCTTGCTCTGCAATTCCAATTTTTTCGGCCTTGTTACGATATTTCGACCACTTTTCTTTTGTTGTTTGAATAGGGCCATGTACCGCATAAAACGATAAATACGCAAAAAATGGTTTGTCTTTTGATGCTTTTATGAAGTTTACAGTTTCCTTAGCCAAACGCATTGATAAATTTTCGCCTGCATCATGATTTTCTAATTGCGGATTGTTAAAAGGCGCAAAGTATCCACCTGCGGGACTACCGCTATGGTTTCCTGCTACGTTAATATCAAATCCGTATTGTTCTGGATAATGACCTTCTTCTCCCAAATGCCATTTTCCAGCAAAAAACGTGGAATAGCCCGCATTTTTTAATGTCATGGGTAATGTAATGGTATTTACATCTAAATGATCCTTATATGCTGCGGGAAGTACTTTTGTATATCGTCCTTTGTTACGCCAGTCTTTGCCAAATGGAGCGCCAATCCAGTCGGTTATGCCATGTCTAGCCGTAAATTGCCCTGTTAATAAGGTGGCTCTACTTGGACTACACACTTGTGCTCCTGCATAACCATCTGTGAATAAAACACCGTGATTTGCAATAGCATCAACATGAGGTGTTTCATAAAATTTGCTGCCCATACAACTTAAGTCAGAATAGCCTAAATCGTCAACCAAAATAAAAAGTATGCTTGGTTTTTCGATTTTTGCTAGTTGCGGATTAGATTTACAATTGAAAACAAGGATACCAACCAGCAAACAATAAACAGACTTAATTTTTAGGGTTTTCATTGCTAGAAATATTGCTATTTGCTTTGCGTAGGTGTATGAACTTTCCCTTTCCCTTTTGCCCAATTTTTAAAATCAATGGCTCTGTTTTTTTCACTCAAAGCATAGTTCCATTTTTCCATATAGTATTCTTGGGGCTTGAAAGGGTCGTTAATCTTCTTTAACTCATCATTTAATTGAGCATCTAATTGATTTTGAAGTTCATTATATTCAGGTTTATTCAATAAATTATTTATTTGATAAGGGTCTTTCACATTATCAAACAGCATACTTGCACCCTTTTGAGTTCGGGCATAGGTATATTGTTTTGTTCTAATAGCTCTATAGGCGTCATCATTAAAATTGTTTGCAAAAGGATGCACATTCATAACCAATGCAGCACGGTCTGCATTCGGGTCTGGATTTTTAATTAATTCTGAAAGGTCTTCACCCTCAATTGTGTTTGGTATAGAAATTTTTGATAATCCTAGTAATGATGGAAGTATATCGGGTGTATTAATGGGTGCATTAACCGTGGCACCTTTATTTTTTCCAATACCAGGGTATCTAATCAAAAAAGGCACTCTAATGGATTCATCCCAAGCTAATTGTTTTGTAAAAGGCTTAACACCCTGACCTCCCATCATTTCACCATGGTCTGCTGAAAATACAACTATGGTGTTTTTATCCAAATTAAGTTCTTTCAATTTATCTAATACCATTCCAATAGCTTCGTCGGTAGCGGTACAATGCGCATAATAACCTTGTAGCTCATTTAACGCTTTTTCTTTCCATTTTTCAGATACATTCGGCGCTAATTTTATACTTTCAAGCGGATACATATCTTTATATTTTTGTGGTGCACTATCGTGAGGATAATGTGGTGTAGCCAAAGAAACAACCATCAAAAAGGGATTCGTATCTTCTGCATGGTTGCTTATATATTCATTAGCATCTTTTACGATTGAAAACGGCGAATAACCTTCCCAATATTTTTTTTCAGGATCGTTATTTGCATAATAATGTTCTTTGTTATAATTATGGTCGCACTCGGCACCTTTCCAGTAATCAAAACCTTGTCGTCTTTCTGGTGCCGCATTATTTTCTCTACCATGACCATCTAAATGCCATTTTCCCCAATAGGCCGTATTATAGCCTTCTGCTTTAAAAATTTCGGCCATACACAATTCTTCTGATGGCAAATACAAATCGTTTAAAAACATGCCTGTAGTAGTTGGAAACCTTCCAGTTAGCAATGATGCTCGGTGAGGGGTACAAACCGGAGTTACAGAAACAGCATTTGTAAAGTTTACAGCTTCCTTAGCAAAATTATCGAGATGTGGCGTTTTTACATTCGGGTCGCCTGCATAACCCAAAGCAGAACCTCTCCACTGGTCGGTTAAAATATAAACAATATTCGGTTTTTTAGGCTGATTCGTTTTTACGGTCTTTTGAACTTTACCGCAACTTAGTTGCATCAAAAACAAAACCGATAATGAAATGGAAACTATATGCATTCTCATGATATAAATTTATTTAATTGTTGATTGAAAACTATAAGTGCCTGATGGTGCCAAAACTTCAAAGAAATCATTTTCCTTTTTAATCAATTTAACATTTGATTCCTGTTTAAAAACTTCACCATTTAAACGCAATTCCTCTTTTGCGTTAGCAGGTATCAAAATTGTAGCCGTTGTATTTGGAGGAATGGTTGTTTCCAATTGAAACGTGTTATTTTCTATCTTCCAAGAAGAAGACACTTTTCCGTAAGGTGTATCCAATGTTGCCGAAGCTGATGTTAATTTTTGGTTTGGTATAGGAGCAATTCTTATTTTTTTATAACCTGCTTCCAGAGGTGCGATACCTGCAACACGCTCATACATCCACTCGCCAATAGCACCATACGCATAGTGGTTTAAACTGTTCATGTTTTGAGGATTAAATCCCTCTGTTTTACTATAACTATTCCAACGTTCCCAAATAGTGGTAGCACCTTGGTTTATAGAGTAAAACCATGAAGGGTAGGTTTCGTTGAAAAGCAATTTATACATTAGGTCCATTTCTCCCATTTCGTCTAAAACCTGAGACAAAAGTGGTGTCCCTAAAAACCCGGTTCTTAAATGATTATCAGCTTCTTTTAGTTTTTCCAATAAATTGGATTTTGCATTTTTCTGTTTGCTTTCTGACAATAAATCAAACGCTAATGCTAACAAGTATGATGTTTGTGTTTCGGTAACGCCTTTAACTTTCCCATTTTCATCAAAAAACTCATTTTCAAAAGCTTTTGCTACCTTTTTATATAAGGCATCATACTTCTCAAACTCTTCTATTTTACCTAAAACCTTAGCTGTTTTTGCTGTTAAATTTGCTGAATGTGCAAAAAATGCCGTACCAATTAAACTGTGTGACGTATCTCCCTTTGTATTACCATTTTCAGGATTTGGTTGTAACCAATCTGCAAACGAATTCATATCGGAAATATATTCTTTGGAAGATGATTCGTGGTGAGCTACCCACTTTTTCATGGTTTCAAAATTTTCTTCCAACACATTAATATCGCCTGTTCTATAATAAATTTTCCAAGGAATGATTACACAAACATCCCCCCAACCAGAACTTACTTTATTGTTCTTTAATACATCTGGAACCACAAAAGGAATTCCGCCATTATCATATTGGGATTCTCTAACGCTTTTCAACCAACTCGCCCAAAAAGGATACACATCGGCATTAAACATGGAAGTAGGCCCAAAAACTTGGGCGTCTCCAGTCCATCCCAAACGTTCGTCGCGCTGCGGACAATCGGTTGGGATATCGAAAAAGTTGCCACGTAAGCCCCAAACAATATTACTTTGTAATTGATTTAATTTTTCATGAGACGATGTAAAAGCACCATTCTGCTCAAAATTTGAATATTGCACAATACCTGTAACCCAATCTTTTGAGGGCTCTTTTGAGGCATCAAATCCACTTAGCTCTACAAACCTAAAACCATGAAACGTAAATTTAGGCGACCATTCCATCGTGCCATCATTGGCTGCTATATAATAGTCGGTAGATTGGGCGCTCCTGTAGTTTTGAGTATAAAAACTACCATCTGGCGATAACATTTCGGCAAATCTAATTCTAAGCGTGTCACCCTTCTTCATTGGTACTTTTACCAACGGAACTCCTACCATATTTTGTTGTAAATCAAAAATTAAATTACCATTAACCGTTGTAACTTCTTTAGAAGCTACTTTTATTTTAGGCTTAACAGTTGCGTGCCTTTTAGGTTCTAAACTAATTGAACTATCTATATCAAATGCATTCACCGTTTTCCAATTTTTATCATCAAAACTATTCGTTGTCCAATTTGGCATTTCCAAATTAGCATCATAGGTTTCGCCATCATAAATTTCAGAAACTCGAATAGGGCCATTTGTAGTGCCTTTCCAACTTTCATCAGACAGAATAATTTCTCTAGAACCGTCTTTCATGGTTATTTCCAACTGACATAAAATTTTGGGCGATTCGGTGTCGTTCCAAAAGGATTTCATCCAACCTAAACGACCAGAATGCCAACCAGCAGCAACTTCAACCCCAATGGTATTTTGCCCTGACTCAATTAAATCTGTTACATCATACGTAAGGGTTTCTATGCGTTTATTATAGGGTGTCCAGCCCGGAGGCATCACATCATCACTTACATTTTCTCCATTCATTGCAACATCAAAAACGCCTTTAGCAGTAATATATAATCTTGCGGAAGCTATGCTGCCAGACAACTCAAAACCTTTTCTAAGATATTGAGGTCTGTGGATGATATTATCTTGACTTCCCTTTAACTGTTCTTCAGAAGTAGGCAATCCTATCCATTTTGCTTGCCAGTCGCTATTGTTTAACAACCCCATTTCGAAAGTATTTACATCACTCCAATTTGATTCTTTTCCATCTTGATTCCAATATTTAATTTGCCAAAACACTTTTTGTCGCGATTTTAATGGAGTTCCGTTATATTTAATCCATGCTGATTGTTCTGATTTTTGATTTTTAGAATCCCACAAATTGGCATTATCTGGCAACAAGTTAGAGCTAGAAGCAACAACTATTTGATAAGCTGATTGTTTTTTAACACCTTCTGAAACTGGTAATTTCCAAGACAAAGTAGGTGAAGCATCATAAAACCCAATAGGATTTTCAAAACCTTCTGAAACAAAAAGGGTTACTGGTTTTTCTAAAAGCTGTGCTTCTTTACAAGATGCCAATAACAATAGCACAACACAACTTGCTGATAATATTCTTTTACTGAAATTCATTGTTGCTTATTTTAATTTAGTTTTAAATTTATAATTTCCTAATTTTACTAATAATTCAAAAAAACATGCTTACCTAAACATTTAAAATTATACTATTTTTAAACAACTTGTAGCGTGCAAATAACCTCCTTAATTCCTTTAGGAAAAACAATTAGTAGTGGTAGTACTTCCATCCCTGGAACCTGATTAAATATGCGCTCTTTTTCCGATTTTTTTATTGCTAAAGGAACATTGGATTCAATAACAACTACGCCTTCTTTTTTATGAATTTCAATTTTAGTGTCTGAAACTTTTACAACTTTTTCACCTGTTGGAGAAATAACAGGCAATACCAAAGTATCGCCGTTTACTTCTGAAGCTATTCTTAATGCTTTTATGGTTGTTTTTTCTTTATCAAACAAATAATTGAGTGTAAATGCACCATCTGATTTTAAGGTTGCTTTATCTCTATCTGTTAGTATTGTATTGACAGAAAAATTGATTTTTTTATCTATGTCTGTCACCGAAACTTTTGCATGCAAATCTTGAATATTCGTATACCAAACATTATTAACAACACGCTCTACACGAGGTGTTAAACAAAATTCTTCACCTGGTTGTGGTTGTTGGTTGGATGGTTCCACTTCCATATATTCCACCATACTTGCCGTGAACAAAGGCCCCACTTTTTCGTGCCATAATACGGCTAACGAACCACCCGTTGCTGCTACCGAATATTTTTTCTTCCAAATTTGGTCATAACTAGATACGGTATTTCGCCATGGACCTCTAGCGCCTAACCATACATCGAGTTCTGGAAAGTGTTTTACCCCATCATTAACTTTTCTTGGAATAGGGGTTTTCTTGTTTACGTTCTTTATTTTTTCAGAATTATCTAAAACAAACGCCACATTTTTAGCATGCGCAAACGTGTGGTGCATACAAGGCTTTTCTCCATAAGATTCGTAATGTAAACCACCAGCTAACAAACCATTTACCGTACATCGTTGCAATAATTCGGTGCTTAAAATAGCCGCGGTACCAAACGCTGGATTTCTATCGGCCAACAAGGTAAAGGCTGGTTGGCAACCATCGGTTGTTCTACTTCCCCAATAGGTCCATTTGTTTTGGCGTGTACCAAAACTGTTATCCCATGCACCATCGGGCAACATAAATTCTAAATGGCCATTTAAGGACTCGGTAAGTAATTGTATTAACTTTTCATCTTTTTTATGCACCGCATATTGCACAACACCGTTTAAAGACTCTTCTACATTATAACCTATATCAATTGGAAGCAGACCTTTTTCACTTTTTTCATCATCTGGATGATCCTCACCATAGAGTAGTTTATTAGGTTCGGTTAAATATTGAGGAATTAAAAGTGCCAATTCATCACTTCTTTTTATATATTTTTCTTCATTAAAATAGTCGCCTAAAAATGACAGCGCATAAATAGCAGTAAACCGGTAATTGATATGACTGAAATGGTCATCAAATTTTAAATAGACATACTCGATGGCCCGTTTTAAACGCGCTTCCCATTTTTGCTTCATTTCTTTTGAAAGAAGATGCCCGTGATGGTGCAAAGCTTCCCCTAAGGCGATAGAACCAAAAACCGTTGTTCCGTTCCACGATTTTGGGTCTAACATGTTGGTCCAACTACCATCGGGCAAATCGACATTTGCAGACCAGTCCATTAATTTTATAGCGGCATCTAAGTATTTTTGTTCACCTGTTTTATCTGCCATATACATTAATGGATACACGGCGTCAGGACAACGCCCGTGGATATCCTCACAAGCATAACAATATAAAGCCCCATGTGTCACCGAATTATTTGGATCGTTAATTTGATCGCGTATCATAGCATCACACCAAGTGGTTAACAGGTTTAATGATAACGCTTCAAAATCAGTCGCCCCTTTTAACTCTTCGTGTTTATGTCCACTTCTACACGCATGTATAGGCAATAGCAAACTCATACTTCCTAATGCAGATAAATGCATAAAAGAACGTCTTTTCATTTTTTGAAAATTTAAATTTTTAATCGTTTTGTACAATTAGCTATAAAGATATCTTTGTAACCTTAAAAATCTATCCTGCTCTAGACGGGTTTGAATAGCTACTAGCCTTAGCATCAATTAATTAATATATGGTAATTTAATAAAAAAACCTGTGAAACAAACTTCACAGGTTTGATGAAAACTATCAGTTTCAGCGCTTTATTTAATAATAAATTTCGTGTAATATGCTTGATTTCCACTTGTTACTCTTACAAGGTACATACCTGATTTAAACTGTCCATCATTCTCAATCGATATTTTTCCATTATCTACGGTGTTTTTATAAATCATTTTACCTAACATATCGCTAATTGCAATGTTAGCATTATTGGCATCTTTTAATGTGATGGTAAAACTTTTGCTTGCGGGATTTGGAAATACTTTTAGAGATAGTTTTTCAAGTGTTTTATCATCTACACTTAAGGTAGTAGATTCTACAATCCATTTAGACCTATCATCTGAAGTTGAAACATGTTCTATGATGCCGTTAACATTATGATAGATATAATTGGAACCATTTCGTGTTTGGAATTGATAGGTACCATCTGTACTATTATAAATAACCACAAATTGTTTGTCACTATCTTCTCTAGGTGCTGCAAAACCAGTATTAATAATATCGTTAGGGGGATTCCCTGCCGCTCTTAATATTCCCTTGTCCGATCTTTTACTTTCTATGTTGTAATAATCTCCAGCCTTAACAAATTCCCATTCTTTATCTCCCGGAGCCACATTAGTACCAGTATCGCTCTCAACAACGTCAGAGCCTACAGAATGTAGATATTTACCCGTTACAAAATTCTTGATGCGATAAATAGCGCCTGTTAAATCGGTTGGATCAAACACTCTGAAATTTACTGTTATTTCTGGAGAGGAAACCGTTGCGTTACTAGCGTTGTAAGCCACAGCCTGCACGGTATAATCACCAGCTGTACTTGGTGTCCAATCTATGGAATATGGAGCTGTTGTATCCTCGCCATAAAGGGAACCATTAACCCTAAATTCCACTTTAGAAATACTTCCGTTTTCATCTACAGCATCGGCTGAAATCTGTACCGTTTCACCAACATTGTAAATACTTCCATTACTGGGCGAGGTTAAAGAAACTCTAAACGGGTCTTGAATAATATCTAAATCTATAATTTGCAAATAAAGTGGCAGTGCATTACCTGAACCCTTTTCCATCAAGTAATAATATAGTTTACCATTTTTTATATAGATCTGTCCATGATCAAAAGTTCTTCCAGAAGTAGCTTCATAAACCCTCGTAAAATTATTAGTGCCTCCTTCGGCCTTTTCAACATATACACGACCTCCAGAGGTTAAACCTATGATAAAGATATTATCCCCAGATGTGTAAATTTCATCGGCACCTGAAAAGGCTTCCGACGTTATAAAATCGGTTGCTCCAGCAGGTTTATATGTGTGCAAATTTTTTGTTACACCAAATTGATTATCTCTAACCCTACTAATTATATGAACGTCTCCCTGTTCAGTAACCGTCCAATCAAAACCACTAACAATACTTATGGAGTTTGCATTGGTACCTTGAACATAATCCCCTGGCTCCATAACTTTTATAAAATCAGCGTCATATAACGGTAAAGCAAAACTTTGCCCTTGGTGGTTTTTCCAACCTGTAAAACCGTTTTGGTCATCGGAATAGGCATAATACACCCCGTTTTGATATTCGTACTTATCGGTATTATTTGAAGATCTTTTCTGAAATCCGATACGCATTTTACCATTTACGTACTTAATATCTCCATAAAGTCCCCAATTAAAGGTTATTCCTGGTTGATTCTTGGCATTTAAAACATTGAAGTGAGTGAAACTAGACCAAGTCAACGTACTGGCATTGTACTTAGAAAACTTATAAGCTCCATTATTATTGCCACCTTCACGCATGTACATGAATAAATCTCCCGTATCGTTTAAGAAAAATTTAGGATACGTTAGTGCCGAAAAATTATTGTAATCTTCACCACCGTTAAGACTTAAATGCTTATAGCCTCCGTTTGAATTTTGCACAAACTTATCTAAGGTAAAGTCTACATCAGGAAGCGCTGCTGCATTTGCGATAGAATAGGAATACCTAAAATAATCATTACTTAAACTTCCATCTGAAGGCCTTGTATTGCTGTAAGAATGCATATCGTACAATAAATGAATGGTTCCATTTATTGGGCTTACACCTACTGCTATGGTGTTATGCGATTCACCTATCCAATATTTGTTTTGATATCCAGTGTGACGATGCGGAAACTCGATAGTTGCCATGGTACCAGTAATGGTATTGTAACGGGTTAGCATCACATTACGCTCAGCTTTACCACCTTTATACCAAGTCATAAAAACAAATTCGTTATAGGTTTTTATGCAATCGCCATGGGCTGAAATATTTCTGCCGAAATAAAAGTCATAAGGAGCTGAATCTCCCGTATTAGTTGCACCAGCAGAAACCTGACTTCCATCGAAATGTAAACCAAAATCACTGATTTTAATTTCGTTTTCTAAAGTGACTTGAGCTTGTATTATTTGTATAAAAAGCAACGCAAAACATGTAAATATAAATGCCAGATATTTGCTAAAAGTTGGGTAATTTCTTTTCATAGTATATTTTAAACTTGGTAAACCTTGTAAAAATAACTATAAAGAAAAGTTAACTTGTCCTGCTCTGTACTGCTATAGTATAGGTTAAACCTTCAATAGCAAGGTAATTATTCCATATAAAACACTTCTTCTAAAGGTATAGAAACTGGTGAATTATCTGCATTTACCTCCATAATATCTGCCATAAAATCCCACCATTTTTTTACAATGGGGTTATTAGCCAAATCTTGAGACCCTCCAGTACCTGATACTTTTTGAAATGCGAAAAGCGTACTAGTTTCTTCATCTAAAAAAATGGAATATTCACTTACACCGTTTTCTTTTAGCAATTGTCTAAGTTCTGTCCATAATTGGTCATGACGCTTCTTATAAGCTTCTTTTTGACCTTCATTTAGTTTCATTTTAAAAGCAAGTCGTTGCATAGTGTAAAATTTGTGTTTATTTTTTATTAGAAGAACTATCTAGGTAGCGCAGCAATATTGTTTTAACATCACTAACGGTACCTTCATTTAGTCCGCCATTGGTAGCACCCGTAATCCAGTAAAGAACCATGCCAGCATCCGAACAATCCCACATCCCTCTTTGAAATGTAACAACATCGTCAATTTCGGCCATTTTTCCCATGAGCCAGACAAATTGCATGCGGTGGTCGGTATGGTTTTTAGCCCAATCCCATTCCGATTCTTTTACCTTTAAATATGTATTTTGGTCTGGTATACGCACTTCTTCAATACCAAAATCCAGAATATCTTGCCACTTGTAAAAATCGCCGGCATTATCGTTAGCCGGATGGTGCGTAATGACCTTCACAAATTTATGTTTTTCCTTTTCCGAAGCCTTTAATGCAAAGCCTATAATGTCAGGTTCGCCTGCCTCTACAATCCAAAGTGGGTTTTGTTGTGTAGACGCATTAATGGCTTTTACTAAATCTTTAATAGTTTGGTCTGTTTGCCATTTAGCATCTAAAAAAGTAATATGCTCAAAACCACCCCAACGTCTGGCAGTACCGTCGCACGCAGTTTGCATCATAGCATGACGCTCTTTTTCGGCCGCCTCAGAAATTCTGTGGAGCACTACTAAATCACAACTATGAGAATAATGCACTAATCGATTTTCTAGACCGGCTGCACGTAATAAGGCTAAAGACACGGCAGTACCACCCAAATCGTCCGGATCTGGAGAATTACCATCTGCGACAATAGCGATACGACCCGAAGGCGGATTTATGGTTTGCGACGTCGCAAACAAGACACTAAAAAGAATACTTATGAATGTTAAAATTGATTTGTTCATCTTTAAAATTTAAAAATTAGGTCATTATTGCGCTATTTATGGTGCTTCAACTTTTGGAAATGGCGTTGGTAAAATACCTTGTGCAACTATTGGTTCTAGTCCCTCTTCTTTAGGTTTATAATCAACATTGGTTGTTAAAATAAATTTATCGAATTCAAAACCGTCTTCGCGCATACTAAATTGAATTTCATGCAGTCCGGGTTTTTCAATATCCAAATAAATTTGATTGGGCACACCGCAATGAACCTCTTTAGTTCGTTGTTTACTATCCCATGTCCAGCTTCCTTTCCCATCGCACCATTGCATACGTTGTCCGTGCTCGGGCCAAGTTCCGTTTATTCCAACGTGTAAACCATTATCTTCGCTACCTGTTGAAAATGCTCTTACCCAAACGTAATAGCGTCCTGGGGTATTTATCTTTACCTTATAATGCACAACAGCCATGAGTCCTGGTTCGTTTGTAAAATTTTCACCGGGAACTATTTTATCGGCATGGGTAACCCGCTCATCTGCTAAAATTTCAATATATGCATTGTTACTGGCACCGAAACAATGTTGCTCGTCCTCATCGCGTCCAACACGAGGAGTTTCTTCTTTTGATGTTCGATACCATGCCCTAATTTCAGATTTAATTTGCTTATAAAAATGTTCAGCTTCAACAGCCAAAAGTCCTTCTTTTTCTTCAAACACAAGCTCTTCGGAAACTATGGGAGCATTAAACTTGGTAGATTGCCCTTGTACTAATTGTCCAAATAGGACTATTAGTATGGTTATCTTTAAAATTTGACTAACTCTATGCATTATTCTTTATTAATAACATTACAAATATGTTTACAACATCTATAAACTACTTCGTCTATTCTATTAATTCTTCAAATTCTTTAATAAAATTTCTTCGGTCTTACTCGGTTTATAGCCAATGCGATGTGCATTAACAAGTATTTGAGAGGTTTCAGAAAGCGATAAAGGCTGGTTGTAAATACTCCAGTTTTTTGGATATGTGCCATCGCTATTCTTTATTTTATATCCAATGGATGCTCCTTGGGTTTCACAGGTTATAGCAATCTTGCCTTGTGAATATTGAATTTTAGGACTTGTTGTTAGGGGTTGGTTTTCATTCCCATTCCATAATTTTTTTACAAGTTCTCTTTCAGGCAAGTTTGGCGTATCATTAATATCTTCTAACCACCTATCCATCTCTGCTCTTAATTCTTGTAACTTTTGGGAATATGCAGGATTATTGGCTAGATTGTTAAGCTCGTGCGGGTCTGCTAAACAATCAAACAATTCTTCTTCGGGTTTGCTATTTCGAAACCATTGCATTTGAATATCATTTAATTTTCCTTCATCGCGCAAACGCAACAATTCCTTCATGGTAGGAATCTGTTCTCGGTAGTTAAGTGGCAGGTAATAGCCTTGTTCTGGTCTGTAATTTCTAATATATTTAAACTGCTTATCGCGCACAGCCCTTATAACATCGGTAACTTCATCAAAACGATCTGCTGCTGCATGAATATACTGTCGCTGGTTTTTAGCTTTATATTGTCCCAAAAAAGCCTGTCCTTGCATATAAGGAAGCGGTTCATTGCCCGTTAATGATAGTAAGGTAGGAGCAAAATCCACAAAACTAATCAACTGGTCGTCTCTAGTTCCTGCATTCATTTTTTTAGGAAAACGAATTATCATAGGGGTATTTAATCCGGAGTCATAAATTAAACGTTTCCCCCTTGGAAGTGGTCCACCATGGTCGCCATAAAAGAAAATGATGGTATTTTCTAACAAACCATCGTCTTCTAGTTGCTTTAAAATAGCACCTACATGTTTATCCATTTCTGCTATATTGTTGTATAGCTTCCACATATCTCTTCTTACAACTTCATTATCTGGCAAATAAGGTGGAATTTTTAATTGAGTATCTTTTGGCAAGTGTACTGGAGTTTCTTCCTCCGTCATATTACCAGGTTTCCATTTGTAATTAGTATCGCCTGCTTTATAATGTCTGTTTTCAATGTGCCTAAAACCATAGGGCTCGAATAAACCAGATTCGTGCGTATCTGTGAAATTAAAAACAGCATAAAATGGTTGATTATCATTTCTGTTACGCCAATGGGCATACGGACTACTTTCATCCCAAGCGGTTTCGGGCGCCTTAAATTGGTAATCTTCTTTGTAATTATTAGAGCAATAATAACCATTCATTCGAAGTAACTCACTTATCATTTTTACATCTGAAGGAGGCACTGCTTCATAGGCTGGCAAACCTGTTACTTCGGTATAAGAATTAACGCGCATATGATTAGCTCCAATACTTGTTGGATACATACCCGTTGCGATGGCAGCTCTACTTGGCGCACAAACACCCGAGGTTGAATATACATTTGGATAAATAACCCCTTCATTCGCCAAACGTGTTAGATTGGGTGTTGGAACCGTTAAGTCTCCAAATGGCGGTATGTAGGCGCCCATATCTTCAGTTACCAACCACAATATATTTGGTTTTTCTGTTGGATTTTTCGTGTCATCTGTTTCAGCTTTTTTAGTTTCGCCTACCTTCGTTTGACAAGAATTAAACAACAAACAAATTAATACAACAGTGAGAATATTGAATTTATTAATTATATTTTTTATCATTATCTCGTTATTTTTTTTGCCATTACCACATACATTCTAGCTTCTTTTGGAGTTTCTCCATCGCTATTCCCAGACATTACAACGCTTTCTCCAGCCTTAACTTCACGTTTGAAGATAGACATCGTAACATCACCTAATTTAAAATCGTCCCCTGTATCTTCAAACTCATCTTTTAAAAATTGTGGTCTGGGTACACGATCATCATGACCTACATACAAGGTCATATCATCGGCTGCAATAAATTGAAGTAAATCGCGCGCCCAATAACGACTATCTGAATTAGGCATTCGTACATATTCGCATCCAACTAAATACTTTGGAATTACGGTGTAGTTATACGGAAGGTCTGTATACGCCTTTTTGCCCCAAAACACATTGGTTCTTAATACCGCGGGCAAATCTCCGGTATAACTAAACTTTTTAAAGAGTAAACTTTTATTACTCACACCTGGCTCACCAACCGGAATTTTAGGTGTATGTGCTGGTAATGGTTCTTCTTTTGCTACGACGTTATAAACTTGTGGCATTTCTGAACTGAGACCATTTTTAAATTTCACTTTTTTAGATGCTATTTCTAAAGTTGCAGAAGGTAAACCATCACGTTTTGCTGTAATTTTAACTTTACCTGATTTTAACAAAGAACGAATTGCCACGCGGTTTATACCACATTCTGTATCTAAATAAAGGTTATTAATAGAGTTTTCTTTACCACTGTTATAACCACCTCGCCAAATACCTGCACCCGAAAACGTAAAATCAATACGTCCTTTATCTAACGGACATCTATTACCATCTTTATCTACTACCTCTACGTCGATAAGCGCTACATCCGATCCATCAGCTAACCAACCTTTAGGTCCTGTAATGGGTGTTAACTTAATAGCAACAGGTTCGCCAATTGTTTTTTTAGTTTGCGAGGTTCTTAAAACATCGTCAATAAAAGCTTCTGCCCTTATTTCGCCAGATTTCCAAGCCACCTTATCAAATTTATATACATATCCATTATCTGGTATAGAGTCGATTCCTATTAATTCATTGTTTACAAAAAGTTTTACTGCTGCACAATTAGAAATTACGTAAATAGGTTTAGTGGTGTCTTTATCATAATTCCAGTGCCCAACAATATGCACTTGTGGCTCTGGTCGCCACATAGATTTTAAAGCATAAAAGGCTTCTTTAGGCAAACGAACGCCATCAACTTCCCCACTGGCTCTTGTTACTTCGGTAGGACATCTTCCACCATGCGGTCCATCGGAAAAAATCCAATTGGCTCCACCACTATGATAAGGCTTCTTACCCATTTTATTCCACCAATGATCGGCTTGTTTTATGGCAAATTCTTCGGAAGCTAATTTATAAGTATTTCGATCTAAATTAGGGTGGTTAAAGAAATTATCATCTCTTGAAAATTCATCCCACACACGACGCGGTGATTCATCACGACAATATTCACTTTCTATTATTGGTAAATCTGGATATTCTCCTTCCCAACCTTCGGTACCTATTTCGATGCTGATATATTTTTCGGAAGCCTCCGCATTGTCGGCACGTCTGTTGCCCATTAAGCGTTTTCCGTTCGGGTCGAAGGTATTTATGATATCTAATATTTGTTCATAATGTTCTGCGGATTCTGCCCAATTGCCACCTTCCCAAATAAAAATGGATGGATTGTTACGATAGTAAACAATCATATCGCGAAACGCTACAATGCGGATGTCCCAGGTTTCGCCTTCGTCTTCAGATTCACCTGATACCCCAGGCATTAAAGTTACGAAACCGTATTTATCGCCCATGGCAATTTCAGCTGGTGATCCGGCACAATGCCCCCAACGTATAAAATTACCGCCGGCTTCATCCATTAATTGATATGTAAAATCGCGTAACCAATCTGGCAATGCGGCTCCTAATCCTGCCCAACTGTTGGTTGGTTTTTGTCCCCAACCATGTAGTTTCGCATACTCACCATTGATATGAAATCCGGTATCTTTATTAAACTCAAAACTTCTTATCCCTAATGGTGTTTCGTAAGTATCTAAAACCTTATTGTTTTCCTTTACCGAAGTAATTACTCTGTACATATAAGGATTTCTAGTAAACCAAAGTTTTGGGTTTTCAATAGTTAATTGTGCATCAAAAATCAATTTTTTATTTCCGCCTATAACATGACTATTTGAAACTTTTATAACGACATTGCCTGCTGCATCAACAATATGGTTTTCAATAACTATATTTTTTTGATCCTTATATTCGTTAAATATTTCGGTCTTTACAGTTACATCTGCGTGATTTTTGCTAATATTTTCAGCATACACATAGGTGCCTACTGTCTTTAAATTATCGTATAAAGGTAAGGTTATGTGTAAAGGATCTAAGGCATGTAAAAATACATTTCGATAAATGCCGCCATGAATTGGATGCCAATGTTCATGATTCCAGACCAATGGAAAATTATTTCTAAAATCATCACCTCTATCGTTATTCACTTTTACTGCAATAACGTTTTCCTCATTATATTTTAAATACGGTGTTAAATCGTATCCGAAAGGAATAAATCCGGTTTGATTTTTACCTAGATACGTACCATTTATATAAACATCGGCTATTTGACGAACCGATTCAAACTCTACAAAAATCTTTTTTCCTTTATCTGATTTTGGAAGTTTAAAATGTTTTCTGTACCAAACGGTTCCGCGCCACTGACTTGACTCGCCATAATGACCGCCCTTACTGTAATCATCAAAAGTATCTACATCGTTAAATGTATGCGGACAACTTACACTTGCCCATGATGCATCGTTAAAATTAACAGCCTCCGCATTGGCGGGATTTTCTTTTATAAATTTCCAATCTAGGTTGAAGTTATACCTTTCCCTATTACTTTTCTTTAAGTCATCTAATTTTTGAGCACTAGATAAATTCCAAAACACCAAACTTAAACTTAAACAAAAAATTAATTTTTCTTTAAAAATTCCAATCATTTTATAGTCTTTTGAATAAATATCAATTATCATATAATTACTTGACAGTTAATTTAACATGATGCAAATCTTCACTTCTTGAAGATGCGCCAACAGATATGGTAAATGTACCTGGCTCTACCACTTTTTTCATATCTTGATTTAAAATGTTCAACTCATCGAACCCTAATTTAAAAGTAACTGTTTTTGTTTCTCCTGGTTTTAATATGATGCGCTTAAATCCTTTTAACATTTTAAGGTATCGACCTACTGAAGCATAATCGTCTCGCACATACATTTGTACGACCTCATCGCCCACTCTATTACCAGTATTGGTAACATCAATTGAAACTGAAGTAGAACCATCTGGACTGATGACCGATTTTTCGAGTTTAGGAGTGCCATATTTAAATGTTGTATAGCTTAATCCGTAGCCAAATGGAAATAAGGGTGACTTATCACTAAATCGATACTGTCCTTTTCCAGATCCAATAAAATCAGGACGCTCAAGATAAGTAACAGGAACCTGCCCTACCGAGCGTGGAAAAGACATCGTTAGTTTACCTCCTGGGTTTACATCCCCAAAAATTACATTGGCAACAGCATCACCTGCTCTCATACCGCCATACCACGTTTCAAGTATAGACGGTATATTTTCGGCGATGTAGTTTATACTCAATGGACGACCATTAATTAGCACCACAATTACTGGTTTTCCTGTTTTGTGAATGGCCTCTACTAGTTCATTTTGAACGCCATACAAATCGAGATCAGAACGGTCTCCGCCTTCACCACAGGTTTTATGAGAGCTACCCACAACTAGAACAACAGCATCCGATTTTTTTGCAGCAGAAACCGCCTCAGGAAATCCTTCTTTTGAAAAACTATCAATATCGCAACCTTTAGCGTAGTTTATTTTTACTTTATCACCTACTTTTTTCTTTAAACCATCTAAAACCGAAACATAATAAGGTGGCAATCCTGAATAGCCGCCCAATAGTTCATAGGTTCCCTTTTTAGGTCTTTCTTCGTGGGCGTTAGGTCCAATTACCGCTAAGGATTTTATTTTTGATAAATCAATAGGTAAGAGATTATTATCATTTTTAAGCATGATAATAGATTTTTCGGCTAGCTCCAATGCAAACTCACGATGTTCCTCACGACCAGCATTTACTGTTTCTTCGTCAATTTCTTTTGGCTCTGCATCAAATAAGCCTAATTTATATTTTGCGGTCAAAATACGTGATGCAGCTTTATCTATGTATGGCATCAATGCAGGATCCTGAATTACTGTATCCTTCAAAATATTGCTGTGATACGTTGATAGTTCAATACTCTTCCCAATTACCAAGTCCATATCAACACCTGCTTTTAATCCTAAGATAGCCGCTTTAGTTCTGGTTTCAGGAATAAAATGCATGGTTTGCAATCTCCCTACATCGTTATTATCGGAAACAATAAAACCGTCAAAACCTAGCTCATCTCGTAAAATATCCTTTAACAACCAGGTATTCATATGACATGGCACTCCGTTAAAATCTTGATGACCTGGCATAACAGAACCTACCTGTGCTTCCTTTACTGCCGCCTCGAACGATGGCAGGTAAACCTCACGTAAACGACGTTCGGACATGTCGCTAAATCCCCCGTTTATACCACGGCGATTTTCAGGGTATCCAACAAAATGTTTAGCGGTTGCAATCACATGATTTTCATCAAATTGTTCTTCACCCGTACCTTGTAAACCTTTGATAAATGCAACGCCCATTCGCGACACTAAATAAGGGTCTTCACCATACGATTCTTCTACACGACCGTAGCGCGCATCTCCTGCGTAAACATCTAAATTAGGTGAGTAACAATGTGTAACTCCTAAAGCCCGTGCTTCTATGGCCGTTTGGGAAGCCATTTTCTCAATGAGTTCAGGTTCCCAAGTTGAGGCACAGGCCACAGCTTGCGGATAAACAGTTGTATTACCGTAATAGTCAAGAACAAGCCATAATCCATGTAATGCTTCTCCATATTTCATAAAAGGAATACCTAAACGCTCGTTTGCAGGAGCATCTTGTGTTAACTCAGCTATTTTTTCTTCTAAAGTCATTTGACTTATAAGATCTTTAACTTTTGACGCTATTTCAGAATCATCATTTGATGAATTAGATTGCTCTGACTGAGCATTACAGCTGAAAATCACTATGGATAAAAAAGTGGCAAATAATACGTTTCTCATAAGTTTATTATTAAAATTTGCAAGTAGTTTTTAAAAATTTCGGATTCCGGGCACAATTTTAATGTCCAACTCTTTGTCATTAACCGGCCATTGCAAAATGATTAGTTTCTGACTTTTAGTATCCCAAATAAAGTCAGTTGGATCTATGTCATTAGACAATTTATAAATTTCAAGCCCTACATTTTTCAAAGGATTATAATACAATACTGAATCATCTCCAATTAATACCGAAAAACCATCAGGATAATGCCTATTGGCCCCAATAAAAATTTTAGAAGCCCCTTTACTATTATCTGTTTTTAAATTAACATCTAAAGTTCTGGTCGCATGATTGAATAAAAATGATTGGATATCTCCTGCTATGGTTTGAGGAAAAGGTCGCGCTATAACATCAGTAATATATTTTCGTTCTACAGTTCCTGCATCGGTTTTATCGCTAAAAATAGACCATGTTGAAGGGCCTCCAGGAAGAAAATTTTGCATACTTCTATTTCCTAAAAACCATGCTTTTATAGAGCCCACACCCATGCTATCAAAAACTTCAGCTGTTCTTATATACAGTTCTCTGTACTTGAGTTGTCCTAAATTCCCTTCAATAATGGTATCAGTGGTTGCAAAGGTTGGAAAACCCCATTCCCCAATTAAAATGGGTGCCTCCAGCATTTCAGATTCTCTATCGAAACGATCCATAACCGGTTTAATAAAATCAATTTTATTTTGATAAATATGAGGTGCAAAAATGATATTCTTTCGGTTTATTGGTGCGGTTATTTCAGCGTATTGATTGTTATCAATACCTTCTCCCTTGTTCATAAAAATGGACTGAAGAAGTATCATTTTATCAGCATTTATTTTATGGCTTTCATCTATAATTTTTTGATAAAGAGGAATAAGATATTTATCCGTAAGGTCTTTATACGATATTTTCATAGTTAATTTTCTGGGTTCGTTAACCACATCATACCCCAAAACAGATGTTTCATCAGCATATCGGTTCCAAATAACTTTCCACGCATCCATATATGTTTCGTACTCGTTCTTTTTATTTTGCCAAAATTCTTCCCAAACAAATTTATCTACCCCATAAACCGTCATTTTAAAAACGGTCTTTATTCCTGCATGTTTGCCCATAGCAACCAAAGAGTCTAATTTCAAAAGATAATTAGGTTCTAGTTTTCCTCCTGAAAAAGCACTTAATTTCCCTAATTCCAAACGAATAACTTGTGTATTCGCACCCATTCTAACCATGCGAACATAATC
The DNA here is from genome assembly GCF_043558645.1 of Mariniflexile sp. HNIBRBA6329. Lineage (NCBI taxonomy): Bacteria > Pseudomonadati > Bacteroidota > Flavobacteriia > Flavobacteriales > Flavobacteriaceae > Mariniflexile > Mariniflexile sp. HNIBRBA6329. The sequence continues at coordinate 136,276 of NZ_JBIFXS010000006.1, forward strand.
ATCACTATTGAAAAAGACTTCACCACCATGATCATTTGTGTTAATAACAAATCCACGAGGTATGACATGGCGACCTACTTCATCTCTCAAACCATGTTTAATTTGAGCTGAAAGCACAAAAGATGTTATAAAAAACATCCAAAAAACAATTTTAAATTTCATAAATAGAAGTGCTTTAAAAAAAATTTTACTGCAATATATATATCAAAAAACCAACCTCTATCCTGTATTGTAGGTGATAGAGAATATTGTACTAAAAAAAAGACCGAAAAATACATTTCGGTCTTTTAGTTAAACTATTGAATAAAATTTAATTACTGTCTATATCCATTGTTTGTTGGGTCTGACTCCAACAGTTTAGGATTTAGCTGTAGTTCAGATAATGGTATTGGTAATAATACATGATGAGGTCTAATATTTTCATTGGGTTTCCAAAAACGGTATTCAAGATTTTGAACCACATCTAATAAAATACCCCATCTGATCAAATCGTATCTTCTGTGAGCTTCACCAGCCAACTCCCATTTGCGTTCATTATATATGGCTTGTCTGAATTGTTCCTGAGTTAATCCTTTGATAGCTTCAGCTTCTGCAACTGTTGCATAAGCACGTTCTCTTATTTCTTTAATATATCCATAAGCTGTAGTTGGATTACCTCCTGGACGCTCATTTTCACACTCAGCAGCCATAAGAGCAACATCAGCTAAACGGAATACCATTCTGTTATCCGAATGGTTAAAACGCGGCGAAGAATCCAATTTTAAATTCATAAACTTTGGCATATACGGAAATGCTAGCTCAAAACCTAGATAGCTATCTAAAACATTTAGTGGTCTTCTCAAATCGTTTAATGGAAACTTAGCAGCAAAATCTTTAGAGGCTATTTGTAAACCTGTTCCATTAAACGCTTCTCCTCTAGCTGTTAATGCTGCAGATAGTGCAGCCCTTTGGGATGTGTTTTTAGGTTCATCACGCAAACGAGGATTAAACATACTCGGTCTCCAGTTTCCATTTCCCCATGCAGGGTTTAAGGACCCTCCTGCCACATCTACCAACCCTTCTTCGTATTGGCTACGAATATCCTTCGCAAAATCTAAAGACCAAATAATTTCTGCATTATACTCATTATCTGGATTAAAAACATCTGCATACGAAGACAGAATTTCGTGATTAGAATTATTTATAATTTCTAAACACTTATCCAAACCAAGTTGCCATTGCTTTTCTTTCATGTAAATTTTTGCAATAACAACAGAAGCTACCCATTTTGAAGCTCTCCCTCTTTGAGCTTCTGGATAAAATGGCTTCAAATTACTTTCGGCAAACTCTAAATCGTCCAAAACACCCTCCAAAATAGTTTCCTTTGGTGTTCTGCCAAGTGTTCTGATTTGATTAATATTGATGTTTTCAGTGTAATACGGAGCATCTCCCCATAAATTGGTGATATGCCAATAGGCTAAGCCCCTTAGAAGTCTAGCTTCTGCGATGATATCTGTTTGTGCACTTTGAGAAATTGCAGCATTACCCTCTACTCTATCTACAATAATATTACAGTTTAAAATTATTTTGTAAAAATCTTTCCAAGTATCACCTACACTCATTCTTTGAACAGATTCATCTGCAACAGCCTCGTTCATTGTATAGTTCCCTATGGCTTCAACGAAATTTGCTACACGATTAGGCTCAATAATATCAGCACCGTTATCGTAAAAATGATCTAAACCTACTTGTCCATAGATTGAATTATTTTTATAAATAGCGTAAACACCTGTAATGGCTTGTCTTGCATCTGATTCCGTAGCAAAGAAATTTTCAGGCGCGATAATATCTCTGGGGTCTTCTTCTAAAAACGATTCACAATTGTAAAATGAGCAAAATGCGAATAATATATATATATATTTATTTATTGTTTTCATATTAATTTGATTAAAAAGTTACATTTAGTCCTAAGCTAATAACCTTTGCATTTGGATACTCTCCATTTGAAAATCCTTGGGCTATATTTCCTAATCCAGTATTTCCATAACGACTTGTTTCAGGATCGATCAACCTAAAATCTGACAATAACAATAAGTTAGTTCCTGTGGCATAAATGGACATTCCTTTAACACCGTCCCATCCCATTTTATCTACTGGAAGATTATACGTTAATTTCACATTCTTTAAACGCAAGTGCGTACCATCTTCTACATCTTCAGAAGTAGGAGGAATACCTGTTACACCATCAGAACCTGCTCTAGGTATATTAGATGTTGGATTATCTGGCGTCCAACGGTTAGCTATTTCAGCATACTTTGGATTTTCACCCCGGGTCCAAAAATTACCTCTAGTTCTTAAATTATAAACTTCGTTACCAACGGTACCTTGAATATATATGTTTAAATCAAAATTTTTGTATCGAAAGTTATTTTCAAAACCATAAATTAAATCTGGAAATGGGTTACCTAATACCACATAATCTTCGTTAGATATGATGTTGTCTGCTTGATCTGGGATACCATCATTGTTAGTATCAACGGTTAATCGGTTTTCAAATCTTGGTCCACCAACTACTTGAGAACCTGGCAACAAACCAGAAGCATCAATTTCTGCTTGACTCTTCCAAGTACCTAAATAATTGGCTCCAGTAAATACAGGGACTGTTTCGCCTACTATAAGACGGAGATTACCCGCACCTACAATTTGATCTACTACCAAATCTATGAAATCTTTACCTCCAAGATCTAGTATTTTGTTCTTGTTTGAAGAAAGGGTTAATGTAGACCCCCAAGTAAAGTTATCATTTCTGATGTTGGTAGAATTGATTAAAAACTCCCAACCTTTGTTTTCCAACGACCCTACGTTCTGTAACTGTGTTTGAAAACCTGTTTGTCTAGGAATGGATACATCTAACAATAAATCATTTGTTTTCTTACGGTAGTAATTAAACTCTGTAAATATTCTACCATTAAAAAGCGAAGCTTCTAGAGCTATATCATATGATGAAGTGGTTTCCCATTGCAAATCCGGATTTGCAGGTCTACCCAAGGTTACCCCCGGTATCTCAACCCCATTTAAAGAGGTATTAGCTTCCTCATAAATAGGCAACGTGCTGTAAGGTAAAATAGCCTGGTTTCCTGATTTACCCCAACTACCTCTTAATTTTAAATCGCTGAAGACGTTTTGGTTTTGCATAAATGGTTCTTCAGAAATTTTCCAAGCACCTGCTACAGATGGGAAAAATGCATATTTATTACCAGGTGCAAATTTCGAGCTACCATCGCTTCTTCCTACTAAAGTTAACAAATATTTGTCTTTAAAGCTATAATTAAGCCTTCCAAAAAAGGATACAATTTGTTCGCTTACAAAGCCACTTCTTACAACATTTCTAGTTGGATCAGTTCCTAAATTTAGGTTATTAAACTGTGTTGCATCGGTAGTAAAACCAAATGATTGTGCTAGAATAGACTCACTAGTACTCTTTTGAAAAGATGCACCACCAAGCACTGTTAAATTATGGTTTTCACCAAATTTTGCATTGTATTGAATCGTGTTTTCGTTGTTCCAGTTAAAACTTGCTACCGAAGAAATTCTTGCATTTCCAGTCTCGCCCACAACCGTTAAATCTGGTCTTTGGCTAGAAGTAAACTCGTTTCTCTTGCTATTATCAATCTCTGGATTAAACGTAGAACGAATAATTAAATTTTCTATAGGACTGTATTCTAAATACATAGTCCCCAAGAAATTAGTGCCAATTGTTTCATCGGTATCCAATTGAGCTGTTGCTAATGGGTTATTGAAAGGTGCCCCAATAACATCATTGAATCCATTGTAAGACCCATCATCGTTATAAATTGGTTGCGTTGGCAAAATATTTAACAAGCCGCCATAACCTACAACACCATTGTCTTGCTTTATTCTAGAGTAATTAACTCTAAATCCTGCTTTCAACTTTTCACTTAATTTAAAATCGACATTTGATCTGAAAATATATTTTTCAATTCCAGAATTCTTTATTAATCCATCTTGATGGAAGAAATTCAAAGAGTTATAGTAATTTACATTACCATTTTCAGAAGAACCAGCAATAGATACATCGGCATTATAAATTGGTGATGGATCTAGCAATAAATCAAAATAATCATTATCTGGGTAATCAGACGGATTCCCTGGAAATGGCTCTGCAACGCCTCTAAAACGAGCATCCTCGTTAGTATAGGCAATTTGTTCTGCTTGAGAAAGAAAAGCAGGCCTTTCTGGAACCAATTGAGTACTTGTATAAATACCCACATTTACTTGGGGTTTACCCCCACCAATATTCGCTCCATTTTTTGTAGTTACCAAAATAACACCATTAGCCCCCCTAGAACCATAAATAGCTATAGAAGATGCATCTTTTAAAATCTCAACCGATTTAATATCATTGGCGTTAAGATTATTCAAATCAAAATTAGTACCTACAATAATTCCATCAACAACCCAAAGTGGTTGGTTATTTCCTGTAATAGAGTTTCCTCCTCTTACCCTTATCGACGTTCCCGCTCCAGGGGCTCCACTTGTTTGAGTAACTTGAACTCCTGCTGCTCTACCTTGCAACGCTTGATCTACCCTTGCCACAGGAAGACTGGCAATATCTTCTGAACTTATTGAAGATACGGCCCCTGTTAAATCGGATTTACGTTGCGTTCCGTACCCAATCACAACCACTTCATCAAGCTTATTATCAGCTAATAATACAACGTTGATTTTTGTTTGATTTCTTACCAAAACCTCTTGGGTAGCATAGCCTACATACGAAAAAACAAGTGTGCTTTGGGCATTAGCTTCAATGGAATAATTACCATCAAAGTCTGTACTAGTACCTTTTGATGTACCTTTTAATAAAACAGTAGCACCAGGTAGTGGCTGCCCATCGGCAGTAACCGTACCCGAAACTGTTTGCGCATTCGACATGGCACAACAGGACAGTGCCATGATAATGAATACCCACGCCTTCTTAACACATGGGTTCCATTTTTTTGTAAAATTAATAATCATAGTTATTTAGTTATTTAGTTATTGGTCTAAATGTATAGATATCTATGACGGCAACTGTCCTGTTTTGTGAGGGTGATTTATATTATAACTCTTTTTTAAACAATAAAATCAATATTCAATTGACGACAATATATTATTGCGGTTTTAACTCAATTAACTTAACACTATGCGGCTCCAAATCAACCTTTAATATAACACTGCCATCCTTTTTTTCAACAATCACATCGGTTGCTGTTTTAGATAACTTAGATAAATTTTCGTATTTGGCCATGTTAGTATTTAAAACATTTTCCCAACCCGTTTCAAAACGATCGGATATTCTATTACCGTAAATACGACCGTTAGTAATCTCGCTAATACCTGCAGTACGAAGATCTTTGTAGAGTTCGTGCATCATGATGCTATTATTTTTATCAACCGTCCACTCGTTCATTGTCCACTTGGTTCCACCTGAAATTAAACCGCCTTCAAGTTTTGGGTAAACGGTTTTACTTGAAGTACTATTTCTACTTGTATTATGATTATAAACCAATAAATAAATAGTGTTATTTTTTATAACGGGAATGACACCAGCATATCCTGTAAGATTATGAACAGCCTGAAGCCTGTTACCACCTTCCATCATTTGGAACATTTTAGATACGTTTCTTTTTCCTTGAGGCAAGTTACCACCTTCAACTTCCTGTCCCCATTCATAAATTTCATTAATTCTATATTTAAATGCCATTTCAGCAATGGTTGCATACCAACTTGCCCCAAACTCTGTAGCATCATTTAAACTAACACCTCTTTTCCCATTTTCATCTCGTAAAATTCCAAATTCTTGAATATCTAATGGAATATCTTTAAACTGAGAATAGCTATCCAAACTATTTCTATATGGCCCAATATCGTCTGGAAGTTTTACGGTGTTTTGATCTATTTTTTCATAATAAGAAATACAAAAGAAGCTCATTTTTGTTCCTATTTGACCTGTAGCATAATTTGTACCGGTAACACAATGGTCTATAAGTTCTGTGGAATATGTAGCACTACCTTCTGTAAGCATATTTCCTGGGCCAATAATAGCATCTGGAATTACTTTTAAAACCTCATCAACCGTGATGTCGTAATGCTTAAAATAATCTTCCTTAGTTCCGCGCCAGTGATCTGGTGTATAATTTGGTTCGGTTGCCACTCTAAAACGCCAGGTTTTAACTTCTGCCATTCCAAATTCATTAACTAAGGTATTTAAAAAGGCGTTGATATATTGTCTCCATAAATTGTAATCTGTTGGTGGCTTAGAATTTCCGTAAGTATCCACTACCTTTGGCAAACTCATCTCCCAAGGCACATTATCTAACACAATACGCGGTTTTAAACCTGTAAGCCTAAAATTACGCATGCTTGTTAGGAGTCCGCTAAAATCAGTAATAATATTACCGGATGCGTCAACGCCTTGGTAATACTCGTTTAAATCATCGGTTCTTCCTCCAAGCATTCGTACCAAATTATAGCTCTGCACATAATCTTTAACGCTTTCTACCTCTCCGGTTCTAAAACCTGAACTATTAAAACGCGTTTGGTTTATCATGGGCCTTGTTGACCAAAAATTATAAAACGTACCCACTACGGCACCCGTATTAATGGTTACAAGTTTAGCAGGATCTATGGGCTCTGGAACCTCTATTTCTGGTTCTTCAATTATTTCTTCTTCTACGTCTTCTGATTTTGAACAACCCGAGATGATTAATACTAAACTGAACAAAATCGCAAAAAAGATTTGATTCATTGTAAATTTTCCTGTTTTCATCATATTAAAATTATAGTCATTTTATATTCAAAAGCATTTATAGCTTCATTATTTTATATCAATTTCTAAATCAATAACCTTTAATTCACTTGGATTTCTAATCTCATTAGGTTCGTCTTGCAACATTACAGATAATCTCCTTTCCTTTTTCCAACGGTAAATATCTGCCAACATATCATTCATAAAAGGGCCTTTAACCGCATGTGCAATATGCCAATCTTGCCATTTGTTTTTAGCTGTTGCTACAGCCACTATCAAATCTTCACCATCAGCTTTACTACTTTTGCCTCTAATTGATTTGTTAGTTGTACCACCATAAATCATAATTAAATTATCATTTTTATCAGCAAATATTTTTGGCCTGTTACCAACTGCCATAGGTAATTGAAAACGGTTCCATACACCTTGTTCATTGCGCCAATAATGAAAATAGCGTTGTGCTGAAATAGGTCCCCAACGCGTTGCTCCCAATGTACTTCCTGCCGCTTCAATGGTTTCTTTTGTACCATGGTACATAACCACATGGACCCGTTCTTTGGAGTCTATAACTTGCCCATGATCGTTCATTAAACCCCATACACGTGGAATGGATTGCACTACTAAACCTGGTGAATTAACATTTATAATTTCATTCAACACATTTCCGTCATTATTTTTCCAGGTAAATCCACGGTCATCACTATAAGCATACATTAAATCGTGATTTGCACCTTGACTATTTTCGCGCCAAACAAAGGTTACATGCAATCTTCCATTAGCATCATAATCGTACCCATTAGGATAGGAACAACGTGTCTCGCTTTTCCCCAGTTGATCTTCAAACATTCCCAATGCCGAATCAATTTGTCGGGTATGCTCCCATTTTCCGGTTTCGGCATTGTAGTCAACCAACATGCGATCGCCATCACCGGAACCTCTTACACGATAATTTATTTGAAGATTACCTTCGGGCGTAGGCCAAAATTTTGGGTAGGTTATTTTAATGGGTTTATTTTCTTCTAATTCATTTAAAATTGGGCCGAATGAAGCTGCAGACCACTCCATAGTTTCTGGATTCGTTGCTAAACCCTTTTTTGAAACCCGATAATGCAGCGGATGTACATGATGATCGAAGGCTAAGTGAATGGTACCATCATTAGGGCAAATGCCTAATGAAACAATATTATGAGAATCGTCACTTTTAAAATCGTAATCTAAAAATTGAATGGTTTTCCAATCCCCTTCAGGAAGTTTTCTTCTTGAAATACAAACACATCTATTTTCATTGTAATACGCAATATATTGATACCCATTATGTGACGCCAATGCATCTTTTTGGTAAGTTCGTCCATTTATAGCGGTTCCAAATCTCCCATCAATAGTAAGCGCTTTAGAATCTACTGTTGAAATACTTTCTTGTTTGATTTTAACTTGTGCTTTTACAGACGCAACTAATAGCATCATAAGGCAAATTGTAAACAGTCTATTTTTCATATTTATTTATTTTACGTATTCTAATAAATACGTTCCTGAACCTATTACTAAAGTCGAATTATTCAGTATTTCAAGTTTTATTTCTTTTTGAAAAGCTTCAAGAGAAACACCATTAATTTTTAATGATTTTAATTCCTTGGGTGATAGAACAACTTGTGCTTTCGTATTGAAAGGCACTTCTAAATTCATTGAAAAATTTTCACCATTCAACTTCCAACTATTATGAATCGAACCATACGGCGAAGGTACCTTAACCGCAGTTTCAGTCATGGTTTTTGGAAATATAGGATTAACAATAAATTCCTTATACCCAACCTGTTCTTTTGAAGATTTTATGCCACCTAAAGATTCATAAAAATAAGCTGCAAAACCACTGTGCATTGGGTGATTTAATGAGTTTGTTGGACCTTCCATTTTCTCCCATTCAAACTGGCGCTCTGGCCATGTCGTGAAGCCTGAATTCATAACATAGGTTTGACTAGGAAAATCTGGAGTGGTTAAAATTTGATGTGCTAAATCCGCCTTCCCATGGTTAGCTAAAACGGTATAGATATATCTGTTTCCATGAATTCCTGTGGAATGATGACCGCCTTTTACTTTTACAATATCGTATTCAAGACCATTAACCACATTGTTTATTTCGGTATCTGGAACCATGCCAAATTGAAGTGCTTGTACCGTAGCCGTTTGGCTTTGGTACCATTTATGATTTGTATTTGGTATAGTAACCAAATATGATTTATTAAAGGCAGTTTTTAAAGCTTCTTTTTCTGCCTTCATTTTTGCCTCATACGCAACGTCGTTATTCATTTTAGCAAATCGTTCCATAATGCCCAAAACATCATAAAAATACGCATTGGCTGAAATGATGGGGTCGCATTCCATCGCCTCAGGATTTAATCTTCTATCCCAACTTGGTGGACACCAATCGCCCATTCCGTCTTGCATAATGCCATTTTCACCTTTAAAATCGAGGTAAAAATTGGTTAAATCTTTCATTTCTGGATAGTACTCTTTTACTATAGCGTCATCACCATAATACCAGTAATTATACCAAGGCAAATACATGGTTGCCACACCCCAATCTATTTTAGCATAGGTTGAAGTGCGCTTACCAGGAGCAATCATGGTTGGGACTTGATACTTTATTTCTGGATTGTTATGCCCTTTGGTGGGACGCATTTGTGTACGGATATCTTCCATATACTTTTTATAGAAATCGTACATATCGTAATTATACAAGGCATACTCACAAAAGGCATGGGCATCGCCTAACCAACCACATTTTTCGCGATGCGGGCAATCTTCTGGAATACCGTGGATATTATCAACAATAGTCCATTTACTGATGCTGTGCATTTTATTTAGCAATTCATCTGAGGAACTAAAACTACCTGTTTCCTTGATATCTGTAGCCACTAAAACCGCCTTAATCATATTCGCATCGGGCTTTGTAGAAATGCCTTTTATTTTAGCATACCTGAAACCATGATAACTGAATTTAGGCTCCCAAGATTCAAGACCGTCACTTTTGCAGATGTACTGATAAATTTGAGGCATACCGTTGGCTCCACCGCCAGTAGACCCTTGAAAAATATCTTTTCCGTTGGTTAATAGTGCCTCGGTGGTGATGATTTCAATTAATTGACCTTCTTTTTCCTTCACATTTAGTTTAACCCAACCTGCAATATTTTGTCCGAAATCTACAATCCACTCGCCATCGGCACCTTTAAATACATGTTGCGGTTCAAATTCTTTTAACTTTTTAATTGTGGGGATTTGTTGTGCACTTATTTTATTTACTTCGGGAGTAGCTTCTTTGGCATTGCCCCAAGCACTATCATCATAATCAACAGTTGTCCAATTACCTAATTCGTAACGTGCATCGTAAGTATCACCACCGTAAATGTTATTAAAAACAATAGGACCCGTAGATTCTTTCCATGTTTCATCAGTATAAAAATCTGATGATGTACCATCTGTAAAGTTTAATTTCACCAAACATCGTACAGTTGGTGGACCATAGGACACCCCTTTTTTGTTAGATTCTGGATCGCCGTTCCAAGAAATATTTTGTCCATAAAACCCATTTCCCAGTATAATTCCGAAGGTATTTTTACCAGATTTCAATTGTTCTGTAATGTCATAATTTATATAATAAGCTTGCTTATCATAATTAGATGGTGCAGGATCCAGCACATGATTGCCCACTTTTTCACCATTTAAATACAATTCATAATAGCCTAATCCGCAAATATAAACTTGGGCATTTTCCACTTCTTTACTAAGGTTTATGCCTTTTCTAAAATAACCAGCAGCAAAACCCTCAACTGGCTTCCCTTTTTTCATATTTCCGGTTATGTAATCTCTAAAACGATACGGGGAAGTTCGTGTATCTTTGTTAAGCGTTATCCATTTTGATGCTCCCCAATTGGCTTCATTCATCAGACCCATTTCAAACTTTTGAACTTCAGACCATCTTGATGCATTACTAATTTCATCCCAAACTTTTACTTGCCAATAATAGGTTTTTAAAGCTTCCAAAGGTTCGCCTTCAAACTTTATAAAAGTGGATTTGTTACTTTCTACTTTTTTTGAATTCCATACATCAGCTTCTGATTCACTCAGTTTTTCTGGAGAAGTTGCTACTAAAATATGATAAGCCGATTGCGATTTATTAAACCCTTCGGCAATAACAATCCATGAAAAAAGTGGTGCTTCACTTTCTATAGCTGTAGGGTTGGTTTTCGAGTTGCATGTTAAAACTTCAAAAGTTAAGGATGCGTCTTTTGTTTTATATGCCTTTTGACCACAAGAAATGTTGAATAAAACAGCACACAAAAGCGTAATTAGTAATTTGATTTTTGACATTTTATATTTAGAAATCATTAGTGTAATATCCAAAGTTAGGAGCTAAACAGCTATTAACTGTCCTGTATTGTAATGGTATATTTTATTTTCGATTTTAAACCCGCTCTAGTTTAATGGGATACGCTTTATTCGCGTTCCATTGGCACACATATAGGTTTTCATCATTATCAACACATACATCATGACAATGATTAAATATAGGTTGATCTTGAACCATTCGCTGTAATTTTCCTTTTTGGTATGTTGGCTCCGTACCTCCAGGATTTGACAGTGCTTTACCATGTTTATCTAAAATGGTGACAAAACCAGAATTAGGATTTATATTGTAAGGATGTGTATTCTTATCACCCTCAACATAATCTATCTTTGAAGACCAACAAACCCCTGAATACAAATTATCATTATGAATCACAGGGCGACAAACAAATGCTCCGGGAAGCACAATGGATTCTATATATTGACCATCTAAAGTGAAGCGTTTAAAACAATTGGCTGCTCTTGAAGTAATTAATAATGTTGGATCGCCTTTACCCCTGTAATCAATGCAAACCCCATGTGCGGTTTGAAATTGATTTTCTCCAGTTCCTCTGCCTTGGCCTATTTTCCTTATAAACTCGCCATCTTTTGTGAATTGTAATATATAATTGGATCCATAACCGTCTGCTATATAAATATCGCCATTAGGTCCAATAGCGGATTCTGTGGGTTTAAAAACAGCATCTTTTTCATAAGCGCCATATTCTGATGGATGACCAATCAGCATCAACTCCCTGCCATCCGTAGTGGTTTTTAACACACTTCCATTGGTATCACATATAAACAGAAAATCTTCAGAGCCATCATTCCATAACGAAAGACCGTGTCCTCCGCTGTAACGAATTCCCCAAGAGTCCAACAACTTTCCAGATTTATCATAAATCAATACATTATTATGAACGTCATCTCCAACCATAATAAGCCTTCCTTTAGAATCCATTACCATTTCATGACAGTTTTTTACGGGTGTTACTGTTCTATCCAGCTCTCCCCATGATTTATGTACTCTGTATTTGAAATTGCCATGACCAATGACATCATCATACATTTTAGGTTTAGATTTTAAAATATTAAAATGCGGTACAGCTACCATACCTAACGAGGCTTTTGATATGTTGTTAATGAACGTTCTTCGCTTCATGATCTTAAATTATGCCTTTTTTGATGTCATAGGCTTTCCAAACAAATCTAAAATGGGTTTCCCTTTTCCATCAGGAGTTGTGTAAAATGGCCTACTTTCTATTTCGTAATGGGTTTCTGGATGCATACCTAAAGCGTGATAAATAGACTGATGTACTTGGTCTATCACTACGGGATTTTCTACAGAAGAACACGGGCGTTCATCGGCAGTTTTGCCATAAACCAATCCTTTCTTTATACCACCACCCCACATTAATATAGAACTTCCATCGGTAAAATGGCGATGCATACCGTAATGTTTTTCGTGTTCAATAATATCGGGCTGGTTTACTTGATCTTTTACTTTTTTACCCGGTCTACCTTCCATAATAGCATCGCGACTAAACTCGCTTGCCAAAATTATCAAGGTTCTATCGAGGTGCCCACTTTCATCTAAATCTTTAATTAATTGCGCCACAGGTCTATCGATAAGCGCTTTCATTTTTTTAAGTCTTGTATGCCCATTTTCATGTGTATCCCAGCCTAAAAAAGGCTCATATTCGGTAGAAACACTAATAAAACGCCCGCCATTCATAGCTAATCGTTTTGCCAATAAACAACCTAAACCAAAACGTCCTGTATTGTAGGTATCGTAAACTTCTTTAGGTTCTTCGGACAAATCGAAAACTTTAGCTTCTGGCGAATTCAATAAACGGTACGATTGTTCCATGGAACGCATTAACGACTCGCGCTGATAATCACTTGCTTGCTGCATCACCTCACTTTTATTAGCGAGTTCTTTGTACAATTTATAACGTGCCTCAAAACGTTTTAAAGACATGCCTTTTGGAGGGCGAACGCTTTCCAATCCACTGGATGGGTCTGGAATTAAAAACGGACCAAATTCAGTACCTAAAAAACCTGCAGAATGAAACGCTTTTAATTCTTCCGACTCTCCCATAGTGAAGCGTTGCCCCATAGCAATAAACGGAGGGATTACCGGGTTGGCAGGTCCTAATTCTTTCGCTATCCACGCCCCAATATGAGGTGCCTGTACAGACTGTGGCGGTTCGTAACAGGTATGCCAATGGTATTGATGACGGGTGTGTAAAATATGCCCCAAATCGGCCGATTTGTATGAACGAATTATGGTCCCTTTATCCATGACACTGCCTATGGATTCTAAACCTTCTGAAAAATATAAATCGTCCACAATAGTTGGCTTTTTTGGAAACGTACTTAACACACGCTTGCTTTCCACACCTTTTTCAAAAGGCACATAGGCTTTAGGATCGAAGGTTTCGGTATGCGCCATACCACCAGCCATCCATAGTAGAATAACAGTATCTGCAGTAGATGCCATTTTTTGAACTTCGGGCGCACAAGAACTTAAAAAACTAAAACCAGGAATGGTAGTTGCGGCTGCTGATAAGCTAGCGGCACTCATCTTTTTTAAAAAATCTCTACGTGAACTATATTTATCCATGTTTTATAAGCTTTTTTAATTAATGAACTGAAATTCTGGCGACATCAAAACCGCCCAAAACACATCTTGCAATTGTTCTTTTTTTGGTTTTGATCCTAAAACATTTAGCATTGCTGTTTTTTCTAGTTTAGAAGGTTGCCTACCAATTGCTTTACTATACAAGCTATTGACAATTATATTTGAATTTTCGCTATATTTTTTCAACCATACCTCTGCACCTTCTTCCAGAATATCATTAAAAAAAGCACCATTTGTAAGCTCTAAGGCTTGGAGTAATGTGGCTTGGTCTTCCCTTGATGTGGTTACAATTTCTCTACTCGGGCGTCCTAAAACCTTCATAAAAGGATGCTGTGTTACCAAACTAGCACGCGCATATTTTTCGTTGTGCGTTTTAAAAGTAAAATCAAGCAACTGTCCCCAATTTTTGAAATTTCCTGTACTATAATTTCTAACTTCTTGCCATGAACGATCATCATAATTAACGGCAACCCAATTGCCCTGTGGTAGTTCTCTTGAACTTAACCATGAAGTATCCGATTTTAGCAATAGTGATTTACCCGATTTATAATCTAATTTTAAAGCAAATAAAATACCTGCAGGATTAGCAATTTCCCCAGTATTTCCGCCTACAATAGCAATAGTGTTTTTTCCAGGTTTTAAATAATTAGATATATCAATTTTATCTACCACTTTCCAATTTTCATTCTCCTTTAATTTTTTACCGTTGAAGTAAAGCGCATATGAATTATCAACCGAAATTAAAATCTCACCTTTTTTTATGACTTCATTAGACACATGAAACGATTTTCTAAAATAGCGCTTACCAGGTTCGGGCAGTACTACGCGTCCTAACTCTTCTTCTAAATGCCAAATACGTATGGCTTCAATATCATCACCATTAGGATTGAAAGCTACTTGCGGATAAAGTGGTGCTAAAATTTGACATACCGCATCCGAAAATTGTTCTGCACTTAATCGGCGGGTTACTGGGCCCTTAAAAACATACTTTGTTTTTAGGTCTTCTGCTTTTTTATAATTGACCATAGGCAGCTGGTAAACTTTAGAAGTCATGATGCGCCTAATTAAATGTTTTAAGTCGGAACCCGAATCCACAAAATCTGACGCTAACCAATCCAGTACATGGGCATCCCAAGGTGCATTATCCATTTCATCTAAGGGCTCAACAATACCACGCCCCATCAATCGGTCCCAAAACCTATTGGTTAAGGTACGATACAACCTTCCGTTATCACGTTGTACCATGACCTCTGCAAGCTTTAATAATCTATCTTTAACCGTTTCACCCTCTACACTCCCAAGTTCAGGATATAAAAAATTAGGTTTAGCCAATTTTCCTATGGGTTTATCACATCGATTCAATTCTAGAATAGTATCTGAAAAAACAGTGGCAAAACCATAAGCCTGTTCTAAGGTTAAGTTACTTACAAAACTATTATGGCACGAGGCACATTTTACATTAACCCCCATAAGAGACTGACCAATATTTTGAGCTGCTTGCATCTCCGTTCTTTGGCTCGCATTGACCACACCTCGCCATTTAACACCTTTAATAAAACCTTCTGAACCTTTTACGGGGTTTACCAACTCCGTTACTATTTGATTATATGATTTATTATCCATTAAAGAAGTATACAACCAATTTGTTATGGGTTCTTTACCACCAACACTATAGTAATCGTTACGTAACAAATCATTCCAAAAACTTAGCCAATGCTGCGTATAATTAGTATGATCATTTAATAAAGAATCTATTAATGCTTCCCTTTTATTAGGGTTTGTATCCTCTTTAAATTTCTGAATAGATTTAGGCTCAGGAAGCAGACCAATAACATCCATATAAGCACGTTTTATAAAAGTTCTATCATCTACTACCTCTGGCCAATCTATTTTATGAGCTTTGAAATAGTTGTCAATTAATTTGTCTACGGGGTGCTTTAGGTTTTCCGTATTGGGTAATTTCGGTTTGTTAAGCGCCAATTCTGCTTCGGGAAATACTTTAACTGCTTTATCAGACCAATGTGCACCATTTTGTATCCAAAGTTTAACGAGAGCAATTTCGCTCTCGGTTAATAACTTTCCTTTGGAAGGCATGACTTCTTTATGTCCTGCAGGAAGTGTAATTCTTCTATATAATTCGCTCTCCTGTGGTTTTCCATATACTATGGAAGGCCCTGATTCACCTCCCTTAAAAACGCCAGCTTTTGTTTCAAGAATTAATGCTCCTTTTTGTTTATTCTCGCTATGGCACTGGTAACATTTATGGGCAAATATGGCTCTAACTTCTAAGTTTAATCTATCTTGTTGTGGTTCTGTAATGCTTTTTGAATTTTTTAGTTCAGAAAGTAATAGGTCTGATTTTCCATCCTCATAAGCACTGTTGTTCCAAGGCAAAACAGCTATTAAATAATCTTCACCATGGGTTAAGTTCGCTCCTAGATGCCCTGCTATACTTAAAACGATTACCGTTGCCGTTAGCATCCCTCTATAAAGCCGTAAGTCTTGCTTTTGTTTATTTAAAGTATTTCGCAAAATAAAAGCAGTAATCACAGCCAAAACCGCAGTAGCAATTCCTGTATACTGGTGGTTATCCACCAAATCACCACTGTAATCTTCTTGTGTACGTAACAACCACCCGAATATTGCTGAAAAACTAGCAAATATAGCTCCGAGATACACCATCCATTTGATGCCTTCTCGCAAGCCTTGTTTTTTTCTTGTCATTGTTAAAACTTCAAGGAACAGCGCAACAACTAAAAGTCCTATAGGAAAATGCACTAATAAAGGGTGCAAACGCCCCAATAGTTGAAGTATCCAGTTTGTATTCTCCATACTATAAATTAAAATTGAATAGTTTAAGTTTAAGGTGGTGTGTAGCGATAAACATTAAAAACACCTCTTCGAATTTATATGTAATTGAACACTTTCCTGTCCTGTTCTGCCCTGCAATTCATTACATAGAATAACCAATACCCACAAAAATCACAGAGAATAAAATGATGGCCGTACTTGCAGAAATTATAAAATCTGTTATTTCACCACCTTACATTAATCGTTACTTGTACTCCCCCTTAAAACACAGCACAGGATAAAACAGGACAGAAAAGACTCGAATTGCTAATAAATTAACAAAAAATAACATGTGTTTATAATGAAAAACAAACTTCAACTAATAAGTAAATGTGGATTCCTTTTATATTTAACCCTTTTATCATCATGCTCTACTCATTCAGAAAATGAACCAGACAAGGAAGAAACTTTAATAGAAGAACCAGAGAATGACAATTCGAATCCTCCTACTAACCAGGATTGTGATGACGTTTCAGACTTTCCCAACTTAGGTCCTTCAGCATCACAATCACAATCTTGCGAGGATGTTGCAAACCCTAACAATCAAGGCACACTAGATTGTAGAACAGATAATACTGTTGGAGGTTATGAAAATTTAGCTAATGGCTGGGGTAGCTACAAGATTACTGGTGGCGAAATACGATATGATGGCACTAGAACGAGAGTAGAACGATTTTTTAAAACCATTTCGCAAGGAACAAGTAAAGAAACGATTCTAACTGGAACATTTAAAATTACAGATTTAAGTGATGGAAACACCTGCATCATTCAGTCCCATGCAGGAGGTGACATTATTAAAGGAGAAGAAGCAGGAAGCACAAACAGAAGTGCTCAATTTTTACTTTACGCCAAGAAATCCAGTGATGACAAAATACAATTAGAAACCCATGTAACCATTAATCCGTATACCACAGATACAGGTGGTGGAAGAGACGTTAAAAACTTTAAAACCCTAAATTACGACCAAGAATATAATTTTGTTTATGAAACAGGATACGATGCTGATGGTACGGCATTTTCAAAAATAAAAGTAAGTGATACTGAAGCCTATATTAAACATACCCATACTACAGAAGGAGTTTATACAAGATATGGGGCCTATGGCACAAGTGATACAGGGGATGTGACTGCTCATATTGAATTTAAAGATGTTAATTTATGTAGAGCACAAGAATAGCTTATTTATATAGAATTACCGATACCCACCAAAACCACCAACAATAAAATGAAGGCTATTCCTGCCGTAATTGTAAATTTTGTTTTTTTAGCAACACCATGCCATTCCTTTCTATAAATACCCCAAAGGTTGGCCGTTAAAATAATGGTAGACATGTGCAAAATCCAAGAACTGTCACCATTGCCTAATTTGCTCTCACCCATACTGTAAAAGAAAAACTGAAGAAACCAAATGGTTCCTGCCAATGTCGAAAATATAAAGTTGTTTAGGATAGGGGTTTTCTTGTTTGTAAAATCTTTTTACGATTTGTTGTTAAAGCTCAATAGGGTTGTCCAAACCAAATTGGTAGCTAACCCTCCCCAAAGAATGACAACAAATGTGACATTATTTGAGTACAAATGATCGTAACCAGCTTTAACCGCAGCATCTGCTAAAGGTTTACCTGCTTCTATCCCAAAACTGAAAAAGGAACTTAAAACCCCTGAAAGCACAGCAACAATTAAGCCTTTTACTAGATTAAATTCTAAAACACTTTTCTTTTTTTCTTCTTCAGAAAGTTCATTTTCTTTCATAATACCAGCCTTACCGCAAACGGCAATACCAATAATACAAATCAAGACTCCCAACAATACAATTTGTCCTCCTGAGCTCGCTAACATGTCCGAAAAAGAAGTTTTACCAACCTCAGGATTAAAATTGTAATAAATAGAAGGTACAATGGCCCCAAAAGCGGCACAAAATCCGAGAACTACTGAGTTTCCAAGGGACATACCCAAATAGCGTACACCTAACCCATAGGATAAACCTCCAACTCCCCAAAGCAACCCCATTAAAAAAGTAAATCCTAAAATTATGTTTGAACATGATGTAATAATTTCTATAAAACCAGGAACGGTTAAAAATGCTGCAATTGGCGGTACAATTAACCACGACATAACGCCACCAACCATCCAATAGGTTTCCCAAGACCAGCCTTTTACTTTATTGTAAGGCATGTAAAAACTACCGGCAGCGACACCGCCTAATGAATGAAATAGAACACCTAATATTGCTTGCATATATATTATTTTTTGTTAAAAAACAAATCTAGCTTCTGTGATTATTTATGTTACCTAGTGTTATCATGATTCATAAGAATATTAGAAATCTAAAACTTTACAATTTTTAGTCAATCATTATAAAATAATCAAAACAAGTTTTATTAAAATTGCTTTTAATTAACTTAAAACTACCAATGCTTGATGATTAAATAATCCCCTTCATTTAATGTGTTTTTTATTGAATCTGGAATTTTTCTTCGAGGCGTATCTTCGTCTAGCCTGAAACCAGCTTTTCCTTTTCCTTTTATCAGTGGCATATTACCCGGTTGATTGTTTAAAAAGTCGCCTTGAAATGTCATCCAACTAAATAGGTCTTTGATTAATCGCTCTTTAATCTTTTTTAATTCGGGTTTGTTTATTAGATTATTTTGTTCGAAAGGGTCGTTTTTCAAATCATACAATTCTTCAAAGGGTTCGTTTTTAAAAGCGGTAGCGCCTCTACGAATGAAAAAATCAACATTTGGTTTATTTGTTAGATTCTTTTCTACCACTTCAATGGAATTAAAATTTCGGATGTATTTGTAACGGCTATCACGAATCATTCGAGACGGAAAAACTTCAGAATTCAAAATATTTTGATTAGTCCGTACGCCATAAACGTATTCATTAATTTCAATATCCTGCCCTTTTAGAATTGGCAAGAAGCTTTTGCCATCCATATCAGCTGTGGCTTTACCACCTGCAATATCCATAAATGTGGGCAATACATCGGTATAATGTATGAGTTGATTTGATTTGGAACCTGGTTTAATTACCTTGGGCCAACGTGCCACAAAAGGAACTTTCAAACCAATATCTTTTACAGTAAATTTCCCAGAAACACCATGGTCTGCGCTATATATAATTAGGGTATTGTCTCCTAAATAGTTATCAGCAGCCGTAAGCACTTGGTCTAATTGTTTGTTATCTTCTTCAATGCTTCTGTAATAGCCGGCTTTGTCTTTTATAAAAGCAGCATTGTTCTTTTTGCTTTCATTAAAAGGGTAAAACTTGATATCATTTGCAGAAGCACCATTCACATTAAAATACTCCGAATGCGGATAATATGATGTTATGAACATACAAAATGGCTTTTTGGCCGTTTTAAAATAACTTTGAATACTATCAATTGGAATATATTCTCTTGGGCCTTCGGGTCTTTCTACCGCATGCCATTCTTTGTCCCAATCAAAAACTTCATCTGGACTCACATGGCTTTTTCCTGCTAGTACCACTTCATAACCTAGTTTTCGCAAATGCGTCGTAATACTTACAATATCTGGTTTTACTTTGGAATGGTTGGCAAAACAACCATTTTTCAAAGGATATTTCCCAGTAAATAATTGCGATCTACTAGGGGCACATATCGCCTGACCTGTAAAGGCATTTTCGAACAAAATTCCCTCTCTGGCAATTCGGTCCACAGCGGGGGTTTTAACTTTTTCGTTCCCATAACAACCATAATCATACACATCTTGGTCATCAGACAAATAAAATATAATATTGGATTTTGTGTTTTGACTCTGTGAATTTTTAACATTCGCTACTTCTTGCTTCTTTTGAGCCGAGCATGAAATCATTGTTAAAGAGATACATCCAAAGAGAAGCAGTTTCAGATTATATTTTTTCATTTTCAATAGTATATAATTATTGTTTGTATTTGCTAACTGCATCTGCTTTTGGATAAGGTACTGTATTTCCGTTTTTTATAAAAGTACCCGTAGGAGCCATATTTGCTTTTAACCAAGCTAGCATATCAGCATTCATTTTTAAAGCAATCTTCATATTTTTTGAAGTTGGCTTTTCTAAAAGATTGTCTTTCTCTCCCAAATCTTTTTTCAAATTGTACAAAGCAAATTCTTCTGTTTCATAAAAATAAAAAAGCTTATAATAGGCATTACCAATGCGTTTTTGAATGAGTGTAGTAGGCGAAAACCTTTCGTCCATATATCCCGGGAGATGCCAAAACAAATTGTCGCGTTCTATACGTTTTTGCTTCCCCTTTAAAATACGTGCAAAAGATGCGCCGTCGTAAATAGCTTTTTCCCCATTAGTTTTTTGTAATGAAGCAATATCTACTCCTGCAAAATCAGCTAATGTTGGTAAAAAATCAATACAATGCACTGCTTGATTTGAAACTGAATTCTTTTTGATTACATTAGGAAATCTAAAAATTAATGGGACTCGAATACCCCCTTCGTATAAACTTCCTTTTTTGCCTTTAAGAGGAACATTATCAACCAATCCTCCGTTATCTGAATAAAAAATAAACAGAGTGTTATTGGTTATATCATCTGAAAAATCACCATCACCATTTGGGTCTTTCAAGGCATTACTAATTTTACCCACATTTTGGTCTAAAAGTTCTATTAAAGAAGCGTATTCTGCTTGTTTTTCACTTAAACCTCTTTTTAAATATTTCTCGGTTAAATCTTTACGACCTACAACATCTGAATGAACCGCATGAAAGGGCACGTAAAGAAAAAAAGGCTTTTCAGTATTTGATTTTTCTTTAATATAATCTACCGAAAAATCACCAATGGCATCTGTAAGGTGCTTAGGTGTTCCTACTAAAACCGATTGATTACTATTCTTTTTGTATGGTGATAAGTTTTCATCAATATATTTTTGATTATACGGATGCGCATATTTATCAAAGTAATCCGATCCAAAAGTCCATCCATTGCCATCTGAATGCAATGCTAAATAATACGACTTCGTTTTTTCTCCATTTACAGTAGCCGATATCTCATTATGAATGTCGGCAGGTAAGTCGATACCATAGTCGCCTCTTAAAGGATGCGGTGTACCATGACTTTTGCCAATTAAAGCAGTTTGGTATCCTTGTGTTTTGAGCATATCGAAAATATTAATTCCATCTTCTGAAATTACTTTTTGCTGCTCATGAGGCTCAATTAGCACATTTGGAAAGCCTTTTGTTCGTTTGTCTTGTCTTTTTAATGACCCTACATTGTACACGCCGTTATCAACACCTGTGGCGTATTGCCCGCTTATCAAGGCAGCACGCGTTGGCGCACAGTTTTGATTGGTATACGCATTAGTAAAAGACATGCCTTGGGATGCTAATTTGTCAATTTCGGGGGTTTGATAGATTTTAGAACCATTATTGAAATTAGTATTGCCCGTGCTTACATCTGTCCAGCCTAAATCGTCTGCTAAAATGAATACTATGTTGGGTTTTGATGCGTGTTGACTTTGACTATTTCCAGAGAAATAAAATATAGAAATTAGTATTAAAACTAAGCAGTTAGCTTTTGTCATTGGTAACTATTTATTGCTATTAAACTTTAATTTTTTCTTAAAAAATCCTTCCCCCATTTTACCCTTAAATCAGCAGCTAATTCATTTACCATATTTTGATATTCTGGTTTTTCAGCTAAATTGTCCAATTCTAAAGGGTCGGTTTTATGGTCGAAAAGCATTCGAGCGTAGGCTTTCCCATGATTGTCTGTCCATTCGGTATAAAACAAATCGTCCTTTATCAAAGTTACAGCATCTTTAAACTTACTCACGGCCCAGTTTTTATCACTTTTATTTCCGTTGATAATGGGCACAAAACTTTTGCCTTCAACTGTATTCGGACTTTTTAAACCTGCCAGTTCTACCAACGATGGATAGACATCTACATACTCAACAATATCGTTGCTGATAGCACCATTAGTTTTTCCTGGTACTTTAATGATTAATGGGGTTTTAAGCGCTGTTTCGAAAGTAGAATGTTTACACCACAACTTGTGGTCGCCTAAATTCCATCCATGGTCGCCCCATAAAATCACAATAGTATCTTCCTCTAAGTTCAAGCGTTTCAATTCATCAAGAATCAAACCAATTTGTGCATCAACATAACTTACGCAGGCGTAATAGCCGTGAATCAATTCTTTAGCCAAATCCTCCGATAATTCACCTTTCTTTGGAATTCCACCATACAAGCGCAATTCGCCATAGTTATGAAATGCTTCTTTGGGAGTCGTTTCGGGTTGAACGTAACTCTCCGGAAGTGTGATGGTATTTCTATCATACAAATCCCAGTATTTTTTAGGAGCGTTGAACGGTAGATGGGGCTTCATAAAACCTAAAGCCAGAAAAAACGGCTTGTTTTTGTTTTTCAGTTTACGCAAATCGGCAATCCCTTTTTGAGCAATTTTACCATCAAAATAAGCGGTATCATCCACATTTGCATTTTCAAAAGCAGCTCCTCCTATTTCCGAAAGGTTTGCACTGGCATTCTTATTAATATTCTCTGCCAATTGATAATCACGAATATTTCCTTTTGGAAACCAACGGCTGTCCCACGCCTCTTTATCATCTTTTTGATGATGGTATATTTTTCCGTTGGAAATAGTTGTATAACCATTATTCTTAAGCAATAACGGCAGTGATACGGCATCGGGATTGTCTTTGTCCTTTTCAGTATAGGCATCAATAAAACGATAACGCGTAGGACGCGTACCCGTTAAAAGACTTGCTCTTGAAGCACCACAAACAGGAATATTGCAATAGGCTCTGTTAAAAACCAAGCCTTCAGCAGCCAACTTATCCAAATTAGGTGATTTGATTTGGCTTGCCCCATAACAGTTCAGTTCCGGACGTAAATCATCCACCGCTATAAAAAGGATGTTGGGCATTGTCTTTTTGGGCTGTGCAACAGTGCTCAAACCAATAAATAAAATAGCTATTGATAAGATATGCTTCATGTAAAAGTTTTCTTTAAATCGTTAATTCTGCTTGGAACATCATTTACAGGTAACGGCTAAGTCACTACCAGAAACAAATAATGCCAAGATTCAAATTTATTTTAAATCTTCTTAGATGTTGTCCTGTACTGTGCTGAATTCATTCTAATCTATTTCAATTTTTCAACTTTTGAAACTATAATTTTAATAGGTCCCAATAAGCCAGATGGAAGTAATTTAGAATCTTTGTGCCAATGCTTAAAGGCTGCAAAAGTGACCCGATTTGTTGGGCGCTCTGTATTGTTTAAAAGCCACTCGGGCCACTCATTAACTACCGAACCTTTGTATTTATAATCTGAAGATAATTGTTCATCACCAATTAGTCGATTAGGCCAAAGATTGGTAATTTTTACCTCTAGCGTATTTGTGCCTTTTACAACAGCTTCATCAATATTAATTCTAAAAGGCGCTTTCCATAAAATTCCAAGATTTTTGCCATTTAAATACACTTCGGCTATCTCTTTTACATTTCCTAAATCTAACTGTAAGCATATATTAGATTTGAAAAATTTGGATGGAACTTCAAATTGTTTTTTATAGCTGGCCGTACCCGAGAAATACCTGATAGCATCGTTAGAAGAAGTAGTCCACGACGTTAAGCTGTTGAACGTTTCTTTTAAAACCGTTTCATTCTTCTGCGGAAAACTAACATCCCATGCACCAGTTAATACCATAGGTTCAGGGACTGATTTCACCGTTACTATTTTTGTTTTTCCTACGGAAGTACGATAGGTGATTTTACCAGCTAAAGGCGTTACCCAATTTAACGTTTCATCTTCATATTTCAATTTTGATTCAGGTGCTTCTTTTGATAATCGCAATATGCCTCCATCCGATACTACAACTGTTTTTTCTTCATCATTTGTAACATATACAATACGTAAGGATTTTTTAATTGAGCTATCTTTCTTTTCCGAAAAACTGTCATTTACTGGTATTTCGAATATTCCTGAATTCACCGTGGCATTAACTTTGGCAGTTACATCGTAAACTGGCTTATTCGGTGGAATACCATCGACTCCCCTTTTAAATTTTCCAAAAACCGCTTTCAAGATTTCCAATTTCCCACTATCAGCCGCAGCGACTTCCAGCCATTCGCGTTCCATGGCATTTTTCTCCAGAATTTCTTCCCCTATTTTATATTGAATACGCAATTCCTTTTTGTAGCCCGGAGCAGGGTCGCCTCCACAGAGGTCTCTAGTTGCTTGTATTTTCAGTTGACCATTTAGAACACTATTTGAAACGACTTCTGTAACGTCAACCACGCCATCAGGTAAAAATGTACCGTATTCTGCTTTTATAATTTTTAAGTTTGGTAGTGGTTCAACTTTTGGCTTTTGTAACGCCGTTGTAGCACTTACAATATGATGTTCTGAATCATCCGACTTTCTAAAAACCACAAAAACAGCTGCTTCTGAAGCAAACGGTATGGAAACCGTAGTCGTTCCATCGCCGTTATTTTTCCATACTGAAGCTTTTGTAATTTCGCCTGTTTCGGCATTCCAAAATTCAGGTTGTTTGCCTGTAACCCTAAAACGGCATTCAAGATATCTACTTTCCTTTAGTGTGTTCACCACAAAATAGATGTCTGTGTCTGCTGTTTTTCGGTGGATAAAATCTAGAGCTTCTGTACTTTCTTGCTGAACAGAAAAATCAGGAGGTAACTTACTCTTTTTAAGAAAATCCAAAATTGACAAATCATTTATGAGTCCGGAATCCCATAATTTAATAGCCGTATCTCTCACCTGTTCATCACATTCTGGATAATTTTGAAGGCTAGGAGATTTTCGAGGTTTCGCACCCAGAATAATAGCGCCACCTTTTGCCAGTGCTTCTATTTTAGCCAATGTTTTAGGTGTCATCCAAGGCGTTGAGGGAAGTACCAAAGCATGGTATGTATCGCCAACTTTGGTGCAAATTAAACCATCCTTTACCGACAATTCGTTTATTTTATTGGAACCAATCACGTCATAATCATATCCTAAGGCTTTTATTTCTGGCATCAATAAAGCATCATTTGGCGAAGCTTCTCCTGTAAAAAGCAAAACATCGGCAACAGATTGACCTTGTTGTAATAAAAACTGACCTCGATTGATATAGTTTACAAAAGGTTTACTTTGGTTCCACCAAGTATTCAAACGGTTAAAATCAGTTCCAAAAACCTGTAAAGTCAATCCAGGACCCACATCCCAAGGTTGATGTACATAACTGTGAAAAACAAAGCGATTTATACCCTGCGCCCAAGCCAAATCGCCCATCGCCTTGAGTTTACTAGGGTGCTGGTCCCATCCACCCATACCGGTAAAAGACTCCGCCTCGGCAATGTTGTTGCCATTTAATTTGGCAATAGAAGCAACAAATTTTGGGGAATCGAAAAACGCGAGACTTCCGCTCCAAAACTCAGACATAACTAAATCGGCCGACTCGCCCACCTGCATATTATCGAAAGGTCCCCAATAAGGTTCGGTGGAAAACAGCATACCATGTTGATGGCTAAGTGCTGCTAGCCTTCCGTAATAATTTTTTGCCATTAAATCGCCAATAGTTCGACGGAAGTCCCAAAGAAATCGTTCGGATGCTTCGCCACTTTCCACATAATAACCCGCCAGGGTAGGTAAATATGAATGACAATCATAAGCACGAAGCCTTTTGAATTCCGTAGCAAAATCCTTAGTCCAGTTGGTTGTTCCTACTTCATAACTATCTAAATGGCATCTTTTAACTACCGAACCTACTAAGGTATCCAGTTTGTTAATAATAGGCATTATGCTTTCTTTCCAAAATAAATCAACAGCTTGGGTACTCATTTTGTCGCATTCTAATCCACGGCCAGCATCACTAGGAAAACGGTTCAGTTCAGCAGTGGGGGTGTGTCCAATCCGTAAAATTACCCAGTCTCCTGCTGGTGCCTTCCAAGTTAACGAACCATCAGAATCAAGTTTCGATGTTAAATCAATAATGTCTGATTTCTTTATAACTGCCAAATCGGTAACAGGTTTATCATCAGGGTTTAAATGATTTCGGACTTTATGGGAAAGACTTTTAATATCCAAATCATGAATGCGCACATCGCTTTTGGGTTTTGGGAATGCGAGTATTGCAATGTCTTTATAATAATCTAATTTGGTTTTTGGTTGAGGCAATTTTCCTTTGAATATGGTATTGCCTTGATGAATGGTTTCTGAGTATACCAGTTCTTGCATCGCATATTCAGGCGTAATTGCAGGACCACCAGATGAGGACCAGCCAGCACCATTATGAAAGCCCAATTCCAGACCCAAACGTTTGGCTTCCAAAGCAGCAAATTTAAAGAGTTCTAACCATTTTCGACTTAAATAAGGTGCAACGCCCTCTGGGTTTCCTAAGCTCACATTAAACAGTATAGCGCCTTGAATACCAACCGTTTTCATCGCTTCCAAATCGGCTGTTATACCTGCTTTTGACACATTTCCGTTTATCCAAAACCAAATGGTTTGAGCTTTTGCAGATGCTGGAGGATTTTGAAAATTTTGTTCGAGTGCTGTGTTTTGCGCTTTAACTTCCGATAGGAACAAACACAATAACAAACTTGCTGAGACGGATTTGTTTAGTAGTGTTTTTAATTTTTTTAGAAAACCTATTTGATTCATTATACTATCTACTTTAATTAGAAGTACTATTTGTTGATACCCCCATTATTTATATTTAGAAACTACTGACCATTTCCCTGAAGCAGATTTAAACATGATATGATTTGAATCTTCACTTTCATATTCAAAACCTTCCAATTGATTCAGTTTTTTATCGTTTTTCCAAACTTTTTTACCATTCACTCGTATATTTTTAATTTTTTCACCTGATTTAGGAACATAAATGGTCGCCGTTGTTTCTTTGGGAGAAATTAAATGAATAGAATAAGTATCTTTTGATTTATTAACTTCAACGGATATATCTCCTTTTACAGAAGGTACAATTTGTTTTACATAGGTTAGATGCGCTAAATTTGGTTTTACTTCAAAGGATTTCCAAGCAACATCAGTTGCCTTTATTCCTGCAATATATCTAGAGAGTACATAATTAGGAGCATTCCACGCATGGTTAGGGGTACCAGGTTTTTTATCGTCAAATTTTTCATAAAGCGTTGTTAGTTCTTTATTATTTACTTGAGATTCATAACGCTGTTTCATTCGCAACAAGCCCTTATCATATTGACCTGTCAACATAATAGCTTCTTGTGCAAGCCATTCCATGTGAGGACTTGCTTTTTGAACAGGGAGTAGAATAGAATCTACTAATTTGTCATAATGGGCTTTATCAGCCAAACCACTTACAATAGCCAAAGACGTGGTACGCTCTTCTATTGGTTTTCCTTTTGTTCCATAATGTGTTCCTTGCCAATACTCATTTGCGAAGTTTTTTTCAATACTTGTTATTCGATTACTATAGCATTCAATATCTTTATCTTGCTTCAATGCTATTGCCATATTTTTAGCAGCTTTTAGCGCCATATAATACCAACAAACGTTCGTTGGAGTTGGGTCTGTATCTTCCCCCCAATCTACCCAATTGGCATAGCCCTTGCGATGCTCAGGTAAGCCATTGAGTTTCATTTTCCAAAGATTTAGATAGTTAAAAATAGCAGGATAAGCATTTGACAAAGTTTCTTCATCTCCGGTATTGTAATAATACTGCCAAACTACTTGATCGATAAATTGTAAACTTTGACAGGTCAGTTCGCTACTTTTACCTCGGTAAGCACCAAAACCAGGTGCCAACCCTTGAATCGTATCACCAGCGCGATAGGCAATCGTATTGTCAATTCCTTTTTTCAGCAGCTGACGTCCTGCATCATCCAAAGTGTAGAAAATGGCACCTGTTTGATCGGCTACATCACCTATCCATAACCCACGTTCTCTATCTGGACAATCCATATAGCCATCACGGGCACATATATACAAGGTATTACGTGCCATCCACCAAAGACGTGTAAAATAGTCATCATTACATTCAAAATTACCTGTCATTTCTCCAACACCTGTCCATCGGTATTTTAAGTCTAATACCTCAACACCTGGCGGAATACTGTAGGTTACTACATGACCATTTATCCAAGAATAACTTTCAAAGGCTTGCTCCCCATCTTTCGTAATATAAGTTCCACTTAACATATTAAATGGATTGTCGGTATTTGCAATAATGGTTTTACCCGCAATACTATTCACTTTCAAATAAGGTGTAATTTGTTTGTTGAAAGGAAGTTTAGCATGGATGATTACTGTAGCATCTGTATTGTTTTTATAAGGTAATTCAATATTAACCTTATCCGTTTTAGAGCTAATTTTAAGTGATTCATAATTAGTTAAACCTCTGTCGTTCCATTGCGGAATAGCTCTTTTCACTAAATTACCCCACGGTAAACTGTTTGCCAATCCTTTTAGGGTTGGACTGCTCCAATTACTATCATCATAATTTTGAGAGTACCACGCCTTATCAGACCAATCCCCCATAGCCAAACGTGCATCAAATTTTACATTGTAAGCATTTACACGATTGGCAGAATCTCCACCGCCACCGCTATTAGGGTCGTAAGCTGGATGCACTTTTAGCTTCCAATCCGCATTTGATTCTATAATCTGATTTCCTAAATTAGCATGAAATAAGAGACCGCCTTTGCCACTATCATCATGAACTTTTCGTGTTCTTCCCCAGTACCAAACCAAAATAGCAATGGTGTTTTGCCCTTCTTTTAAATAGGGTTTTAAGTCAACCTCATCATAATAATTGGTGTTGGGTGCCGCTCCACGAGCCAAACCACCTTCAAACAAAACCGCTTTACCGTTCACCCAAAGCCAATATTTGGTATCTACGGCCAAATGTGCCAAAGCTTCAGAAGGAACATTTTTAAGGTCAAAAGTTTTACGAAAACTGACCCAGGTATTGGCTGGCCCTGCCTCTTCTTGCCAGATCCATTGTGCGTTACCCCAATTGGGGTTTTTGACATAGCTAAAGGATGTAAATAGCACTAAACTAATAATCAAACTAAACTGTATTATTACACTATTTTTGAAATTCATATCGTTTAATTATTTTATCAGTAAACTTAAATCTTAGATATATGATTTTTGTCCTGTATTGTCTTGATTATTAACTAAAACTCCATCCACTCCCTTAACCAGCTGCAATATTTTAGTTGCTAATAGCTAGATTAAATTTTTTAAAGGAAGATTTGCATTACTGAACAAAAACTAACAAATTCGAACCTCTTTGAATTTCAATAGATTGCCTAGTTTTTCAATTTTATTGGTTATGTGTCCCACACCAATAGCACAATTATGCGAAGGCCCTTGTTTAGACAATTCGTTCATAAAAGGGCGTGTGTCTATTGAAAAACAGTATCGACTGTTGGTATTACCTATATGAAGCACTGGATCTCCAACCGATTCGCCTTCTACTACTAATAAAAAAACTTCACCTTTGCCCTCAACCACTGAAAGTAAGGTGACTGGACCGTACTTAGCTGTTATTTGAATAAATAAACCTTTTCTTATTTTTCCGTGATATACTGGAAGAGGTGCTTGGATTTGAAATTGATAATTATTTTAAGAGGGGTCTGCCCCTGGTGAATTTAGAAATCTCTCTAAAAACAAGTTTTAAGAATCTTAATTTATTTAGCACCACAAAGCAGAAAAATCTGTTTTTCTACTTTATGATTAGAAAATCAAAATTAATGTAATACTAATTTGGTATGATAAACCTTTTGGTTTTCATCCGATACTTTAATGAGGTAGATCCCCGATTGAAATTTACTATTCGTCTCAATCTCAATTTTATCATTGGTCGTTATAGTTGTATAAACTGGTTTTCCTAGAATATCGTAAATACTAACTGAAGCTTTCCCTAAACCTTTAAAATTTATAATGAACTTATCATTTGCAGGATTTGGGTATACTTTAATAGATGATGTATTGATTTCATTTTTTGAAGTGCTAAGAGGCCCACTAACTATAATAGCCTCCCACTTACTTCTATTATCAGTTTCTGGAACTATAATATGGGTTACACTCCCATTTGCTTCATGGTACAAAAATCTGCCGCTACTGCCAGATTCAAATCTATACGTCTCATTAGTTTCGTCAAAATGTATGGTCCAAACTTTATCACCATCACTTGAAGATTGAAAACTAGTGCTTAAAACTACATAAGGACCACCTGGACCACCGGAACCTGGTGCGCGCAGTATTCCATAAGTTTGATTTTTAATATTGTAATAAATGCCGCTATCCACAAAAGTCCAATGTGTGTTTTGAGCTTCACCCGAATCGCTCATGGTCACTGGTGTACCACTATCACCCACAGCTGTTAAGAATTTCCCGGTAGCTACATTTCTCAACCTGTAAACATCTCCAGTTGAAGGAGGCGGATTAGAATCCACAACCTCTGCCTTTTCGTATGTTGTATTTGCCCATCTAATTTGAGCTCTACCTCCTTTAACTCTATATGCACCATATCTGATACCCGATTCTGTTCCTCTTTCGGGTGATGGAATATTCCAATTAAAAACGTCCCCTCCAATTACAGCGTCGCAATAATGGATTTTTTTAGAGGCATCGTTTGGGTCTTCTCTAAAACCTACCTCTAGCTCAAAGGTAGTTTCGGCATCTTTAGCTACGTTCTTTAGGAAAACGATTTCTCTACCGCTGCTTCCTTCTCCGCCACGAATCAAGATACGCTCAGCATAAATATCGAACGACACTTGCTTACCTGCATCAGCACCTGTGCCATAAACGGGTTTAGCCAAATACAAACAAATAGCTGGATCTGCAGAACCACCGCCTCCTGTGTGTTTTCCTTTAGCTTGAGCTATATACGTACCATCACTACTGGTTCCTGAAGTATCCCCCACTTCAAGAATCCTAAAAGTCCCTATAAATCTTGCATAACTTCCAACACCTGTTTGACTAGATCTGCTTAATGAACGTTCCATTCTAGGCTGCAAAGTTGTCTCAAATTGATTTGAATCAAATGTTATGTTGTATACACCCCAAGTTTTTCCATACACATTACTTTCTTTGTAATTGGCGTAACAAGTACGGTCATCAATAGTTCCTACATTAACAGGGTTTGGCAAATCATCTGACGTCCTAGTAGCATTTGCGCCATCTGGATTACAAGTTGTATATGGCACTCCATCTTCATCGGGAGCTGTTTGTGCTGTTAAAAAAAGTGAAAACAGCGCAAGACCATAACATAATATGGATTTAAAAGTATTTCTTTTCATGGTTTTAATTTTAATTTTTATTAAAGTTCTAAATATTTAAGAAAAGCTCTATCCTGAATTATCCTGTATAAAATTTTTAATCACTGTTTTTTCGATAAACCTCAACTAATATCAGTTAAAATGTAACTAATTGACAGCGTTTACTTAAATTAAGGTATCATTTTTAAAACAATTGGACCTATTAAACCTGAGTCATCTAATTCGGTTTCATTTGTTTTAGGTGGATTTGTAGTCCAAGTTTTCTTGTTCTCTTTAGAGCGGTAATTATCAAAAATAAGTTGATTTCTCCAGGTATTGGTTACTTTAATTTCAATCTTATTATCACCTTTCTGCACGTAGTTCGAAATATCAAAAATAAACGGTGCTGCCCATTTAACACCTACCTTTTTATTATTGATCCAAAGTTCGGCGATATTATAAACCTCGCCTAAATCTAACATCGTTTGTTTTCCTAAATGCTTTAATTTAATCGTTTTGGCATATGTTATGGTACCGGAATAATGTTTTACAGCCTCATCTTCTAATTGGGTTAATGATTTTAAAATTGGTAATTCAATAGATTCTGGAGTATCCCAACCTGCGCCGAATTTTAATGTCCATTGTGATTGCAGCGAACTTTCTTTAACCGAAATATTTTTGGTTATTTTATTATCATTAAAATAAAAGTCATAGCTACCTGTTTTGTAAGCCATCAGTGTTTCTCCAAGCCATGATAATTTAGGCAAATCTGCTGTATCATGACTTCTAAACCATCCTGTTTCCGCATTCAAAATTACGTCATTACTAAAATTTACTTTTGAAGCATAGGGCTGTTTATCACCTTTTGAAAAAACTATAATAACACTTCCGCTTGCGGGTAAAGACAATACGACATTGGTACGTTGACTTGATTTGCTCCAAATTTTTGCTTCAGCTTGTTCTCCTGTAAAAGCATCCCAAATTTGAGGATATACATCTTGTAACCTAAAACTTAAAGCAACATCAATGGGTTTATCAATTTTTGAAGCAACAAAATAAATATCGGTATCATTTGTTTTACGATGAATCCAATTAATATCTAAATCTTTAGGAACAACTACATCTGGTGAAATGCTTTCTTCATTTAAAACCTCATCAATGCTTTTTCCCCAATATACTTTTCCTTTGCCTATTTGTTTAACCCCGCTTTTACTTGTCCCCCATAACTCATCGGCAATAGATTTTAAGGCTTTTAAATCCATTTCGGCATCCATTAAACTTGGCGAATCTATAGGCTTATTGCCTACAATTATAGCGCCTGCTAATACCAACTCTTTTAATTTTTGTGCTGTAGAAAGTAACATGTCTTTAGAATCTCGTAATACAATAACACGATAGTCGCCCGCATGTTCTACATGAATTTTACCATCTACAATACTCAATTTTTCCTGTAAAATTTCAGCGTTTAAATAATCGAATCGATAGCCTTTCGGAAAATAATCTAAATCAAATGGCGGACGTTCAAAATTATCACCATAATACCAAAGTACATCGGCTACATATTCTCCTTGTTGCAGCATGTATTGGTTTCTAGTTAAATAATCGGTCCAATCTGACATATACTTCCACCAAGTTTGATTTCTTACTAAAGGAAAACCAATGTTGCCCCCAAAACTAGAACCTGGATAGACTTCTTTTTGCGGTGTATGTGAAAACGTATGAAACACTAAATGATTAACGCCTTTTGTAAAATTATAATCTATTAAATATTTAACGGTGAACGGATGCTCGTTCCATTTTACACCAACTTGGGTACAAGCTTCGGCAGCTAATACGGGCTTGTTGTATAAATGTGTTGCAGAAGCCGCATTATATATTGGTTTTGCATATTCATTTTGAGCGGATGGTGCAGAAGGGTACCAGAACTCCGTCATAGGAATATCGCTTACACCATAATACCGCATAGGGTCGATTGGCAATACTTCACCACCAGCGCCTTCGGTATAAACTTT
Source organism: Mariniflexile sp. HNIBRBA6329 (assembly GCF_043558645.1). Taxonomy (NCBI): domain Bacteria; kingdom Pseudomonadati; phylum Bacteroidota; class Flavobacteriia; order Flavobacteriales; family Flavobacteriaceae; genus Mariniflexile; species Mariniflexile sp. HNIBRBA6329. Next base: position 170,174 of record NZ_JBIFXS010000006.1, read on the forward strand.
AGCGCCCATATCATGTGCAACAGTTGCGAAATGAGAAAAGAAATTATCAACATAAACATCATCCATGGTTTGACGAAGATCTCTTAAAAATTTTGTAGTTATCTCAGGACTTTCAATAATATACCCCATGGTGGCGGGTAAATAAGGCTTCATACTATAGCCTCTACGCGTTTCAAATTCTGTAAACATGTCCTCAGAATTCATGGTCCACGTTGGTATATGGCTTTCCCAACTATCTATTAAAAGCCCATGTAATTTACCGTCGCCAATGGGTCCGCCATCCTTTATCAAATTACCTATCATGCCATTTCTTAAATGATTTTCAATGGCTTTTTTATCTAATTTACTGGACTCCCAACCTGTAGCCTCGGGAACTGCAGGCTTATTTGTTAATCGCATATTAATATGTCCAAAACGCACCACCGTCCAATTGCCTTCTGGCACTTTCCACTTTAATTTTCCTTCGGGTGTTAATTTATCAGAAAGGTTAATAATTTGATTGGAAGTGATTATGGTATTATTTGGAAATTCGAACGTAACGTCCTTTTCAAGACGTCTGAAGGCTTTTCCAGCTTTAGCTTCATGATTATGTAATCTTGGTTTTGAAGATAAGCGTATAAATTCTGGTTGAATAACATGTTCACCTTCAAAAGTGAAAACAAATTCTTTCGATGTGGTTTCGGGAATTGCTAAGGTGAGATGTTTCTGCCTATCGTTCCAATTGGCATCAGGTAAATTAATGGTTGAAATATGAGTTAATTTGTTATTTATAACCGCTTGAACCTTTACATTAACATCCACTTGTGGATACTGTGAATCCATAATGATATGTCGCAACGGCGGAAAAACAATAGATCGCAAGGTTATTGGGTTTTGAAATGTTGTTTTTACCCAAGTGTCATTTGTGTTAATTTTAGCAATTCCTGTTTTACGATATGCATCGAGTGGTTTGTCTAATTTTGTTGTTTTATCGTCAACAATAATTTTAGACGCAGGATTGAACATAGCTTCCCAAGGAATCAATGCATTATTGGTTTCAATTTTTAATGGATTATGTGAAGCTAAATCATCTCCGTGAAGCGTTGGAAAAGCAAGCATCAAAACGTCTTTATAATCATAATCTTTTGTTGTGAATAATGAATCTATTTCGAGCACCTCATTAAAATTCTGTCTACCTTTTAATCTGTATGTTGTTTCAACCAGTTCACGCTGCGCCTCTTCCGCTGGTACCCAAGGACCTCCCGTCATAGACCATCCCGGGCAGTTTTGCATGGTGAATTTCAAACCTAATCGCTTACACTCATCTGCTGCATGACGTATCATGTCTTCCCACTCAGGTGATAATATTTTAATAGGTTCAACATTTGGATAAGGTTGACCTGCTTTATTAAATAAATGAATGCCTTGTAAACCAGCATTTTTTATAGCTTCTAAATCTAAGGTTAAACCCGCTTTGCTAATGTTATTTCCGTTAAGGTGAAACCATGTTTCTGGACGGTAAGCAAGCGAAGGATTTTTAAAGTTTTCGCTTAATACTTGGAATGTAAACCCATCTGAATTTATTGACACATTCTGACACATGGCTTGGTATCCAAAAAAAACTACCCCAATTGCCAAAAGAATAATTTTACGCTTCATATATTAATTCATTCGTTATGTTAAACTATTTTATTTCTTAATTAGCTTTATATACTCGGGTTATCTAAATTAAGCTTAAGCACATAAATACCTTTGGAAACATCACTTATGCCCAAATGAATCTTGCCACTAGAAACAAATGCAATTTATTTAATGACATTTAAAATATTGGCTCCCAACCAGGTTCATAGGTTCGTGACCATAATTTCATAGCTTCCCTATCGTACATCAAGCCTGTTTTATCATCAATATCGAAACCTTTATTTATACGGTAAGCTATGTTGGCATAATGAACCATAGCCATACTTTTACTAGCATCGTCTATAGATGCCGTTAATTGTGATTTTCCTCGAATGGTATCAAAAAGATTTTGAACGTGTTTGGTAGATGTATCACCTCCACCGCCCAACGCGGTCCCTGCCTCATCTGAATTTGAATCGAACTCTTTGGTTAATTGGCCATTTCGATCGTACATCATATATTTACGTCTATCTACAAAAACAGAACCTTCCGTTCCATAAATTATGGTGCCACGACCACCACCATACGTATTATAGCTATTACGAGATTTTCCATCCCATTTAATAACTTTATTGTCCGCAAATTTGAAAGTGGCCTCCATATCGTCGTACATTTCCCAACCATCGTCCTGGAAATGACACTTTTCTGCTTCAACATAAACATGCTGAGGAAAATCTACTTCCAATGCCCAACGTGCTACATCTATTTCATGTGTGCCATTATTTCCTGCTTCACCAGTTCCATAATCCCAACCATACCAATGCCAGTTATAATCCCATGTTTCTGAAGTATATGCTCTTCTAGGGGCCGGCCCTTGCCATAAATCCCAATCTAAACCCGCTGGGATTGGAACGCTTTTTTGAAGCGGCACTTTGCCCCGACCATTATTAAAAAAAGCTACAGCTTTATAGGGTTTACCAATGATTCCGTTATGGATTTTATTAATAATTTCAATGGAATGATCTGAAGAACGTTGCTGATTCCCCATTTGAACTATTTTGTTGAAATGTTTTGAAGCTTTTACCAATTGTTCATTCTCATACATATTGTGGCTACAAGGTTTTTCAACATATACATGCTTACCTGCTTTCATGGCCATTATAGAACCCGGAGTATGCCAATGGTCTGGTGTAGCATTAATAAGCACATCTACATGCTTATCATCTAAAACCTTTCTAATATCATTTTCCAAAGCAGGATTGTAATCAATATGTTCTCTAAATGCTTTTAAGCCTTTTAAGCGCTGGCTTTCCATGACATCGCATAAATACAATAATTTAACATTACTCTCTTTTAAAGCTATAGGTTCTTTAAATGCAGTTAGTCTTCTCCCTAAACCAGCTATAGCAACGTTTAAACGCTCATTGGAACCCATGATGTTATTATAACTTTTGGCAGACATAGCCATGGCTGAACTTCCTACCGTAATTGCAGCACCTGCCAATGTTGTTTTTTTTATAAAATTTCTTCTTGAAGACATAAGTTTAAAGTGATTTAATTTTAATGTTTTTGAAAGCTACGCGATCTCCATGGTCCTGTAATAAAATTTGTCCTTTTTCCAGTAAACCAAAACCTGGCCATTTTTCATATTTACTTTCAGAAACCAATTTTAAAAATGCATCACTTCCACGGTCATATTCTAAAACTTTCATTCCGTTCAACCAGTGCTCAACATGGTTATCTTTTGAAATGATGTATGCGCTATTCCACTCCCCAATGGCATTGATTGGCTTTTCTGGGTTGGCTTGAATCAAATCATAAAGAGAACAAACCGTTCTACTACCTTCATGACTGCCAAGTTTTGCATCAGGATGCAGGGCATCATCAAGAATTTGATATTCTAAACCTATGGACGATCCGAAACCTTTGTTAATATTAGTATCTACATAATATTTAATGCCACTATTTGCACCCGGTGTTAATTTAAAATCTACTTGTAATTCAAAATCACCGTATAATTCTTCCGTAACAATGTCTCCGCCTGCGGCAGATTCAGCCCCGCCTGATGAGATTACAATTAATTCACCGTCTTTAATTTCCCAACCTTGATCAGGGAATTTATCTAATTTGGCTCCTCTCCATCCTTTTGTGGTTTTACCATCCCATAACATTTTCCAACCTTCTTTCTTTTCTTGAAACGTCAGGTTATTTTTTGTTACTAAGGGTTCTAATGGCGATATTTTAGAATATTTTGATAGATTTTTAGTTAAAATCTTAGCATCTTTCCACATAACTGTTTTTCCTAACTTTTTTTTGTCATTACCTATGGAATGCACTTGCAACCCAATAAAACCGATTGAGGTTTTATCGTCTATTAAATAAGATGCTGGTACATCATTAATCCATGTTTTAATCGTATCGCCAATGGCTTCAATACGATAATGATTCCATTCATTTTGTTTAAAAGCAGCCTGTGCCTTATGGTTATTTTCTAAAGGATTTAACCATTTTCTTCTACCTTCATCATAAATACCTCCGCTCCAAGATCTTTTTGAAGGGTCAATTTCTACTTGGTAACCATGAACTCGTCCATTTTGGTAGTAGGGAAAACTGTTACTTCTAATTTGTATTCCGGAATTCATTATAGAATCAACTTTAAAATCTATCTCAAAAATAAAGTCACTATACTTTTTATTTGAAGTTAAAAAAGTATTTGGTGTGTTGGCTACGGTAGTTCCTGTAACTACGCCATCTTTTACTTTATAAATAGCTTCACCACCTAAAATAGTCCAACCTTCAGTATTATCAGAGTTAATTAAATAATCCCAAGGCGCATTGTCTTGTTCTTGGGTTAATTTACAGGATTGTAAACCACCTAATATAATTACAGTACCTAGAATTAATTTATTTAAAGCGTTCCATTTCATTTTTATATTTTTTATTTTAAACAATAATTTCTACAAAATTTTATTCTGTATATAGCAATAATATAAAAATATAATAGTTGACCTGTCCTGCTTTGTTGGGAAGCTAAAATAATTTAACAATAAAAAAAATTCAATTGTTTTGGTATTGGCAACGCTTAAACACATTTTTTAGAAAATTTGATGATTTTGATAAAAAAAAGACCATTTAACAACAATTAAATGGTCTTTTTTAAAAGTAAAAAGATTATTTTTACCTTATTGCTTGATTATTTTTTTAGTAAATCTCCCTGATTCTCCAGATAGTTCTACAATATAAAAACCACTTGAAAGCGCACTAACATCTACATTAATTGCAGACTGTCCATCAACTTTTTTTGTTAAAACTTTAGCACCAAGTAACGAATAAACAGAAACTTGTTTAACATTAGAAGTAAGCCCTTTAATAGATAATTCATTATTAACTGGGTTAGAAATAAATATTGAACTTGTATCAAAATCTTCAGTGCTTAATGCCGCTACAAGAACGAATCGAAGTGCATCAATTCCACCACCGTCAAATTGAACAGGGTCACCTGCTGCTGTTGGAATTACACCGTATCTTGAATTTGTACCCGTTGCTGATTGAAAAAACAATGCATTGTTTCCAGGACCACCAAAACCAGCCGTTCTTCTCCTTTGAAACTGGTCTTTACCCGACCAATCACCAGTACCTGTACCACTTACAGGATCTCCTGGTCTTGCAATAAGCGTTACAACTGGATAATTCGTTATATCGTCCACAGCCATGGTAAAGTTTCCTACACCAGGTATGGTTGCCCAAACTTCCATCAATCCTGGACCTGCTGGGGTTCTATGGTCTGTTATAGTCCAAACTTGTGTTGGATCTTCGCCTGGTATTTCTGCAGCCCATTCTAAAGCACCTGTACTACCATTAATGGTCATGTAAAGCTCGGGGGTCAGACCACATGTTGAAATCTTATAAGTACCGTTCTCAGTCCAAACTTCAGGACATGGTTGAGCCTGAACTTGAAGCGCAAACAAGGCTAGAAGTAAAAATACACTAATTTTTAAAGTAATTTTTTTCATAATATTAGTTTTAAATAGTTAATTACGCTAAGTTATGATTTTGAAACACTTACCCTGTCCTGTTTTGTCTGGGTCAAACCTAATAAATGTCTTTTAATTCGAGAAAATCAATATTTAATACTATTTACAATATAAAACGGGTGCTCAAGCTAACACCAAAAATTTTTAATCTTTTTTTGAGCTTTGTTGCACTCTAAATCTTGTCTGAAAATACTATCGATTATTTATAAACTAATTTTTTAATTACTCCAGAATTAGTTTTCAATAGACAGATGCCTTTTGAAAACTTAGAAATATCAACTAAAACTCCGTTTCCTTGAGCTATTTGAGTTCCTAACAAAGTGTAAACCTTCCATTCTGTAGACTTATCTAAATTAAATCTACCATCTTTACTAGGCACTGGGTAAACTTTTAATTTTTCAGTTGTTAGTGAAACATCATTAACACTTAAGGAAGCTACTTTATTTAGCGTTATATAATCGTAAGAAGGCCCATTTCCGCCTTGCGGAATCCTAAATTCTAAAACAAAAACACCTGCATTTAGATCAAATTCTATAGACTTATAATCAAGAAATACAACAGAGCCACTTTGGTCTTCCGACCTGATAATTCCTGAAGTTGTGGAGCCTCCACGGTCGTAAAATAATTCTGTTGATGATGATAAATCTTTGGGAAGTAAATACGCTGCCAAGGATTTTGAAGTTGTTGAAAACGTTCTGAAATTTACAATCATTTCGTATCGTCCAGATTCTGTTACATTAATGGTGTATCTTGTAAATTCATTGGGTTTTAAATCGCTTATTATATAATTGGTGCCTCCTACCGAAACATCTACATCATCCCCAACTTGAGTTCTATAAACACCACCAGAATTACCAACATCGGCATCGGAAAACGCGAAACCTTGTCCGCCAAAATCATAATCTTCAAGTTGAATAGTTCCAGGTACTGTATGTGGTGACCCTGAAAATGGTCGGGTTGGGTAAGTATTGCTTGTTATTGTTATAGATTTTTCAATGGTTCTATTATGAGTATCGGTTAACACTAATTTCAAGGTATAATTTCCGCTAGCAATGTTCTCTAATAATACATCGTTTTGACCACTGTATCCCCATGTAAATGGCGCAGTAGTAATACTTCTAACTAAATTATTATTTATATAAAGCGCTAAACTAGCCATATTTTCTGGAGCTAAGGTGGTTGTAGCCTGTACTTCAATATTATTCCCTGGCTCTATATTGTCTATATTTTTTGGTGTTACAAATGTGGGTGCTTCTAGTGGAGGCAGGTAGGTAATATTCAGCTTATCTAAATTAAAACCAGCATTTTGTACGTTAATTTTTAGTTCGTGAAGCCCTTTGGTTAAATAAACGATAAACTTCGTCACGCTTTGAAAATCTGTGCCACCACCCGTTTGTGGTAATGAGAAATTATCAAACAATAACACGCTGTCAATTTCTATACTCACTAATGCTCCCGAATTTTGGGCAGCATATAGAAATTCAAAATCGTGATCACCTGTATTCAATACATTGACATCGTATTTTAACCACTCGCCATTTTGGGTATCCCCAACGTAGGTGATTCCATTATCCATCCCCACATCAACACCATCTGTATCTATACCTGGACTTAGGGTGTTATCGGGTGTCGTATCAGAATAGCCAACACAGTCACCTCCTGCTTTGTAATCTTCGGCTTCAATAATACCAGGAATTAATTTAATAGACTCATCGTAATAAATGCCAGAGATTTTACTCACCGACAATGGAGGAAGTGTAATGGTACCAGTACCTTCTTTTATAATCTGTAAGGGGTTTGAAAAATAATCGATGTTGGCTACAACTCCTAAATTATCAAATACTAAAGCCTCGTGTTTAAAGCTTTTTGTATAAACCACATTATCAAATTTCAAATCGAAGGTTACGGGCTTGTCCGTTAGGTTTACTGCAATTACCTTGGTTTCGCCAAATTCATTTGTTGTGGCTCTGGCATTTATGGCATTTACAGAGCCTCTTGAAACTGTTAATTGTGAAGAAGACGTAACTGTACCATTGAGCATGGTTGCGTCTCTAAAAACATCCTGTATAATTTCGTAAGTAGATAGATAGCCTCTTTTTTGCAATGGATACACGGGCTCTTTATTACTATCCAGCACTACCATGGCATTAAGCACTCTATTAAAAATAAACCAGTTAGCCCGTTCGTATACATCTTGATTTTCGGACATAAACAAATACACATCTGCCATTCCTAAACAAGCCGCAGCGTGTACGTTGCTTCCTGCGGACACGCCCCATTCGGTTAACCAAATAGGTTTTCCTGGAGCAAAACTCCGCACCCAGTTGGCATCTTCTTCTAATTGTAATTTTGCTGTTAACAAGGAGCTATAGGCACTATCACTTTCACCCGGTACATCGGGATCTGCGCCCATATATTTATGAAGTGAAATAGCATCGAAAAAATTACCATCACCTTTAATGGTATTATTATAGGCTTCGTGGCTTCTTCTCCAACTTAATGGTATTGACAATTTAATATCTGGAAACGCTGTTTTTAAAGCACTGGAAACCTCAGATGCCGCTGCTAAATACATTTCTGGAGTTTCAGTTCTTAAAGAACGTTGCCCTAACCAAAAATGCTCATTTCCTAATTCTACGGCATTAACCTCTAAACCTAAACCAATATCTTTTTGTGCTCTGGCTACACTACTTGCTCCATCATCAAAATTGATGGAATACGTCCACATCATATCATAACCCTTACCGTTATTAATTGCTTTTCTGTCTGCATTTAATTCGGCAATTCCATCTATATCGCCTTTAATACAACACACAAAAGTTTGAAGCGCTTCTTCGTGATCTCTATTGTCATAAGCATCATCTTGATACCCATCAGTTTGCCATTTGTAAAAATTAGCCCATACGCCATGAGGAAAACGTATGGTTACTGGATTTACCAACTTCACAAAATCTTTTTGTGCTTGTGTTTTAAACCCTTGAATATTATACCCGATAAGCTTGTTATTAAAAGGCTCTTTATTAGCAGTCTGCACGTTTAATGAAGCTGTAATGGATTCGGGTAAACTAAAGGGATAGGTCTGTGCTTCGACTTTTAAAAGGAAGCTGATTATACATGCAAAAAGGAAACAATATTTAATGAATTGCTTATTTGATGGCGTAGTTTTCTTCATGATTATAGATAAATTAATATGCATTTTTCCATTTAAAAACTAAGCATCTAACTTGCTAGTTCTAATGTGCAATTAATAAAGGTATTCATAAAAAAAACAGAAGTTATCCTGTTCTGTACTGCAAACCATTTGGAATGGAAAACTGGTTTTTTATCTACACTTAAGTTTCTATCTTTTGATGATTTTTCTTGTATATATTGACGCTTCTCCGTAAAATTTAACAAAGTATAAACCACTGGTTAAGGTATTAGCGTCTATTCGTATAGATGATGCACCTTTTACGTTTTTCACTACTATAGTTTTGCCAACTATGTTAAACACTTCAATTTTATTGACTTTTTTTTCCAATCCTTCAATTATAATTTCGTCATCAATAGGGTTAGAAATGAAGACTGAATTTCTATCAAAATCTGCACTACTAAGAGGATTCGTATTTTCTAATAGCCATTTCGTGTTAGCTGTAGCTGAACTTGTGTAATTAACATCACCCGAATTATCATATGCATACCTTCCAGTAGTTGTCTGTGGCGTATGGATATCGTATGCCCCAGAACCGTTAGAAACAAACTCAAAAATTCTTGTATTGTTTGTATCTGTGGTGGGTGTTGCAGTTGTAGTAGGATAAACATTAAGCGATTCAAATCTTACTGCATCCCATCCCGTAAGCGTACAAGAAATATTATAATAACCATTAGAACCCACAGATTTTAATTCAAAAATTTGTGAATCATTATTTGGCGAAATTTCATCGGCCGTAATAATATTTGAATTTGCAGTGTCTACAGTCCAATACTTCCCCGTTACACTGTGCTTAATTTTATATTTTCCTTCTAAACCATTGGTTGGATTTCCACCATTTGAACCACTAGGAAGTGCTTCAAGGTATGTTGAAGCAACACGCATGTCATCAAAATCCGTAATCACCTCAAAATCACAGGCATTTTGATTATAAGCCCCCCACTTAGGGTACACCTCAATACCATCAAACGTTTTATGATAGGCTCTTGTATTAGCATTTGCGAGAACAGCTTGATATTGGTTAAAATCAATATTGGACAATGTTTGCTGTACACCATTAAAACAAAACTCTATATAACCTTGATATCGATTATTCACACTGTCGTACGAATCGGCTACATTTACTTTAACAACAAAACTTACCCATTGGTTTTCTGAAACTGCTTGTTTCCATAATGTGGTCCTTCTTTGGGTTATTGACCCAGGTCTATTCCAATTAGGTTCAGCTGGACCAAAAGCATGGAGACTTAAAAACGTCCCATCGTATTCCATATTAAATGGATAGTTCTGTTTATTATTATTGATATCACCACCATCGTCAGTCTTCCATTGAAACACAGCAATATCATTGGCTAGATTAGGCGTTGCATTGATGCGCCAGCGCCATCCGTAATAGTAGGTGCTACCATTCTGTGGAACAAAACTATTTACATCTCCTGTAGTTCTCGCTAATTCTGCACGTTTTCTGGATGCTGGCTTCGTAACACGCCAAAATTTACCAAACTCAGCATCAACAGGAGTGGCAACAAAAGGCACATTATTTGGGTCATCAACACAATCAGTTCCAGTGGGGTTACTATTACCGTCAGGATCTAATCGTCTAAAATTATCATTAACAGATAAATTAGGATCTCCATGCCATAGCACTTGGGCATTTACCTCATAGCCAAAAAATAATAATGATAAAATAAGCACGAATTTCTTAGCTATATTTATTCTCATAATTTATCTATTTATCAATTTTTATTGCATTTTTAAAATCTCGCTACCTGCCATTAAAAAGGCACCAGTACCAAAATTTTGATAGCTATCATAAGATGCAGGTTCAGGAAATGCACCAATGTTTTGCACCCAACCTACACGACCATCTTTATGTTGACATTTAACTAAACCGTTCCAAGCCTTTTTTACCGCAGGAATGTGTTTTTTATCTAACAAGCCATTGTTAATGCCCCATGCCAACGCGTAGGTATGAAAGGCACTACCACTTACTTCCCCATGGTTATAGGTTTCAGGACACAATAAACTAGTTCTCCATACGCCATCTTTGGGTTGTATTGATATAATTTTCTCTGCCATTTCTTTATACAGGTTTTCATAAAAAGGACGATGTTCGTAATCTTTTGGCATATCTTCTAAAATTAAAGCTAAACCGGCAATTACCCACCCATTACCACGCGACCAAAATATTTTTTTTCCGTTAGGCTCTTTTTGGTCTTTATCTGAACCTGTCCATACAAATCGCATGTCGCGTGCAAATAATTGCTCCTCTTTATCATATAATTGATTATAGGTCTGCATATAAAACTTATGCATCTCGTCTAAATATTTTGGCTGTTTGGTATGCTTCGCATAAAGGTTAAGCACTGGAGGCGCCATAAATAAGGCATCGCACCACCACCACAAAATAGTTCTGCCATATTCACTTTTATCTGTTCCTTTTTTCCACTCATCGTCATCAAATAAATGGGCATCTAAGAATTTTTTTGTTGGCTCTAAATCCACAAAATTTCGTCTACCGTCATTTATATCGATGTACAAATAACTATAAGAAATAGCAACGTCATCGGCATGATGCAACCTACTATACGTCTGCCAATTATTCCAGTAAGCCTGATTTTTAAGCGCTGCCATGTACATTTGGTCTTTGGTGGCCTGATGCGCTTTCGCAACACCTGTGTAATAAGCTCCAGCTGTCCAATCGGTAGGTGCAATCGCAAAAATTGGATGCGCTTCCTGCCATTCTAATGCTTTAATCATGGAAGCCTTTATAAAATTTTTGTCGAGTGTATTGGTTTGGGCTGAAACTTTACACCCCAATAATAAATTTACAGCTGCAAAAAATGTAATAAATTTAACTACTGATACTTTAACCATTTTAATTTGTTTTAAGTTTAAACGATGTTTTTAAATATTCTTGTGAAGACGTTCCAACCATTACGGTATAATCTCCCGCTTCCAATACTTTTTCCATTTTAAGTCCTGTAAATTCTAACATTTTAGGATGTATCTTGAATTTCACAACTTTGGATTCACCTGGGTTCAATTCGATTTTTTCAAACGCTTTCAATTCTTTATCAGGTCGCGTAACCGAGCCAATTTCATCTTTAATATACATCTGAACGACTTCTTTGGCTTTTACATTACTGGTGTTTTTTACTTCTACCGTTACTTCAATTTCAGAATTAGGTGTCATGTCATTGCTTGATAATTTCAAATTAGAATACTTAAACTTAGCATAGCTTAACCCAAAACCGAAGGGATACAACGGACCATCTTTTAAAAACAAATACCCTTTTTTGTAATTTATTTCTTTCATTGAATAATGAAAAGGAATCTGTCCAATAGTTCTTGGCACGGTTACAGGTAATTTCCCTGACGGTGAAGCATCTCCAAAAATAATTCTAGCAGTTGATTCATCCCCAAATTCACTTAAATCCCAAGTATCCAGAATAGCATCTCCTTGTTCAGAAAACACATTAATAGATAAAGTTCTACGGTGTTTTAATACTACAATAACAGGTTTTCCTGTAGCTTTCAGTTTTTCAACCAATTCGTCTTGCGCTCCTACTGGGTCTATACTTGCTCTATCACCAAGTGCACTATTAAAGAAAGCTTCTTTTGCGGTATACTCATCGCCTCCAACAAATACTATAGAAAGATCTGCATTTTTAGCCATGTCAACCATTTTTTCTATGGCAACAGGATCTCTTTCTAATAAATTAGGGGCTCCACCTTTTCCATCGGTTAAATCAAACCCTTTTTCGGCGATAAATGAAACATTAGAGCTTGCTGCAGTTTCGAACATTTTTTTTGTTGAAGGCTTTACTAAAGGGCCTAAAAGTGCGATTTTTGTTGGCTTATTTTTATCGAGCGGTAATATATTATTCTCGTTTTTTAATAAAATGATGGATTCTAAATCTGATTCCTTCGCCAAATCTAAAGACGATTTAGCACGAACCCCTTTTTCAACTTCAGAAATCTTAATATATGGATTATCGAAAAGCCCAAGAATAAACTTCGTTCTTAAAACACGTCTTACCGACCTATCGATTAGTTTTTCAATTTCAGGGTTTTTCTTTACCATTTCAGGTAAGTATGCATAAGAATCTTCAGCGTATAAATCGATATCAATTCCAGCTTCTAAGCCCATTAAAGCTGCTGCTTCTGGTGTTTCTGCCACTTTCATAAAATAATACAACCGTGCTATGTCGTTTGAATCGGAAACTACATAACCATCAAAACCCCATTGATCTCTTAATACGCCTGTCAATAATTCTGGATTTCCATGACTTGCAATACCGTTTAAATCGCCATGTGACGCCATAACCCCTAGTGTTTTTGCGTCTTTAACTGCAGCTTCAAAAGGCGGATAAATTTCATCAATTAAAGTACGTTCAGAAATTTCGATGGCTGCGAAATTGGAGCCTCCTAAAACTTGCCCATAACCAGCAAAATGTTTAGCCACAGCTCCAATATGCGTGCCTTTGCCTAATCCTTCATAGTTTCCTTGCACGCCTTTTATGGCATTTGTCACCATTTGAGTTGTTAAATACGTATCTTCTCCAAAGGCTTCAGACATTCTGCCGAAACGTGGGTCGCGAACTAAATCGGCTTCAGGAGAATGGCACATATGCATCCCGCGTAAACGCGCTTCTTTTCCAACAACATCCCAAATTTTATAAACTAAATCTGGATTAAACGACGCTGCAGAATTTATAGGTCTTCCAAACTTGGTGCAACCTTCGGCATCCACGCCATTGTAAGATTCAGTAACAAATAACCCTGGAATTCCCCAGCGATTATTTTCAATAATATATTTTTGAAGCGCATTATTGAATTTTGCAGCTGCAACGGCGTCCATATGTTCACCTGGGTTTTTAATACCTGCTGTTCCTAATTTTAATTTTTCAACGACTTTATCAGATAGTTTTAAATTCCCTTTGATATCAGCCTCCACACCAATATTGGCATGAAAAATTCGCATTTGGGCTACTTTTTCTTCTAAAGACAATAACGGCAATAAGGCCTCAACGCGCTCATCAACAGATAAGGACGCATCTTTATATTTTACATAAGACTTTTTTGATTGACAATTGACTTGAAAAAACAAACTCAAAAAGACTAAAGGCAACAAAACTATTTTATTCATTTCTAATTATATTTTAATTTCTATTGTTTACTATATTAATAATCACTATTGTATTGAAAAAGAATCAATTAATAGCACACTATCACCTTTTTGCTTAATAACAAAACAGAGATTTTTTTTATCCTTAATTGATTTTAATTCCATAGTTATTTCACTAAAATCACCTTGAGATACATTCAATCGTATCTTCTTTTCAGTAATTAAGTCCCCTTGGGCATCATTGTTCCTTAATTGAACTGTAAATTCACCTCCAGCAGGCGCCTTTAGTGTCATTTTAAGTAACGATTTATTTTCCAATCCAGCTACATTAGGAAAATGTAATGCACTTGTTTTTTTACTAGTTTCTACAACAAAGCCATTACCCAATTCTTTCTTTACTAATCCGTCTGACTTAAAATAATCTTCAGCTTCAATTTTTGGCTCATTAGCATTATAGTTTCCAACACCAATACCATCAACCCGAATTGTTGCCATTTCTCCATTTTCTTTATAATGAACGTAACTTATAAAGGTGTCTCTAAAATAGCGATTGCCTGTTTGACTGATGTCGCAATAGGCATAATACCATTGGTTGTACCATTGAAAAAAAGAACCATGACGTCCTTGTAAAAACCCATTTGGCCACGTTGGACTGTCGTAGCCTTTTGCAAAACTTTCTTTTTGAATAATTGAATTTTTGTAATCGTATGGGCCATATACATTATCGGACATGGCATAAAAACAACCCCAAGACAAATAATACTTACCATTATATTTGTGTACAAACGGTTTGTCATCTGTTGGTTTTTCTATGTTTTTTCCATCCAGATTATAGGGACCTCTCGGATTGTTTATAATAATCTTTTTTGGTGTTTCGGCAAGACTTATCATATCATCATTCAACTTGGCTATGTAATAATCCCATACCCCAAATATGATATAATGTTCGCCATTGTCTTCAAAAACCGCCATGTCGTATTCATCGGTTGGGGTTAAATCTGAAGTTAACAACGGTTTTTTTAATGGGGCTGACCAAGGTCCTACAGGTGAATTACCTACAACCACTCCGGTTTGCTGGTTTCCTTCTGAAAAATACCAGTAATATTTACCGTTTTTTTCTGCAACATCGGTTGCCCAACACCTTGTAAATGGCTTCCCTATATAAGTGTTTTCTGGGTTTAACCTACTACGCTCAGTCCAATTAACTAAATCTGGCGAAGACCAAATCCACCAATCTTCCATGATAAATTCTTTATTATCAATGGATTTATCGTGGGACGCATACACATAAGCTGTATCATTAAAAATATGAACATGTGGGTCGTTTAAACCTTTATTAGGTACAATAGGATTTTGAGCTGCCAAAACATTCACAGCTATAAAGAACACTACATTCAATATTCTAATATTCAATATTTTTAATTTACTAACCATTAACTAACATATTTATATCTAATTTCTCTTAAACTAGAGTTTAGTGTTCTGCTCAAACTTATTTCGTTTTTAAACCAAACAATTTGATCGATGGTCAGATATTTTGAATGTCCAGAAATTTAAAACGAGTTTATTTTTAATTCAATAATATGTTTACCCGGAACTAATCTGATAGAATCAAATGCAGATGGGACTTTTTCTCCATTATGGATTAAATCTTTTCCATCAAGTCCATTCAAAGAAAACTCAGCGACCATATTTCCAGGAATTTCAATTTCATAGGTTTGCAATCTTGCACCGTTGAATGTGTATTTTCCTTTTATACTGCCCCTAACTGTTGGAACTTCAATGGAACTCGATTTAAGTTTTCCCATTTGTGGTTTAATGGTTGCCACTCCAAACCCTGGTGTTTTTGGTTTAATACCCCACAAGCCTCTTGGAATAACATTTGCAGGTACTGCTCCCCATGCATGATTCCAATCTAGGTTATTCTTATATTTATTATCCCATGCCTCAAGCGTGATGGTTGAACCAATACGAATCATGTTATACCAACTTCTGTCGGAAGTACTTGTCAATAACTCTAACGCATAATCTGCTTCACCTGCATTATACAAGCCATCCATTAAAAATTGAGAACCGTAGACACTACAAGCCATTCCTCTAGATTTCACAAACTCTAAAACTGATTTATAATGTTCTTCAGGTACCAAACCAAATGCTAATGGCATCATATTGGCATGTAAAGAGGCATGGTCTGTACCAATACCATCTATATAAATACCGCGTTCTTTATCAAACATTTGTTCGTTAACAGCTTTCTTTACCTTAGCTGCTCTTAACTCAAAATCCAGGACCTCTTGTGTTTTCCCTAATAATTTGGCAAATTCTGCCATAATTTTCATGTTCTCATAAAAGAAGGCATTAATAACAGTACTGTAAGGTTTAAATACAAAACCATCCAACTCACCTTTGGTATCGCTTCCGTTGAAATTGGCTGGAGGCCAATCTACAATATCCGTTAATGGTTTTTTATAACCATCTGGAAAACCAAGCTTATACATAAAGTCTTTATCAACTTTAGTAGAAGTAATTAAACCATCTTCATTGGAAAGTTCATAAAGCGTTTTATGCTTTAAGGCTTCGTAATAGCGTTCTATAAGCTCCGTATTACCCGTATACATATAATCGGCATGAATTAATAATGCCACATGCTGTTGCCATTCGGTTGGCCATGTTGGATTTTTCATGAAATACTCGATAGTTCGTCTTGCAATGGCATACTCTCTATCGGTGGTATAATGGCTTAATTGGTTTAAATATGCATCTGCTTCATAAGGAATGCGCTCCCTGTCTCCATCTACATATAGTCCATTAAAAGTTGTTGCTTTGATAGAGTATTTACATAAATCCCAAACTTGGTTTAAAATTTGGTTATTGCTTTCAAAATTGCTAGCTTTTTCATCCCAATAGGTATGAAATGCCAGTTGCTCCACATTTTCTAATGACAATGATTCTTGAGCGCCTTCAATTTCGGCATATCTAAAAGGAACAAGCGGTGGAAACCCTTTTGGCAATGGAATTGCCTGATTTGGTCTTGTATTCCTTTCATCTGTTTTTACAGGTATTCTATATAGTGTTTGCCCAGGTATCACATTTACTTTTAGTTCTTGATAGCGAATGTTACTTTTGGCAGGTGGCGTTCTGTTTACATTTCCTTTATCATCCAACATTTCACCCACTCTTACAGTTATGATATGCGGTGTTTTGGCTTTATAAGTAAATTCCATAGTAGCAAAAGCAGCCTTTCCAAAATCTATAAAATAAACATCCTCTCTCTTTTCAAATTTTGAAGGTTTTATTTTATCGATAATAAATTTATTTTCGGTTGAAATGATGTAACTATCGCTTTGTCCTATGGTGAATTTTTGCGCTTCAGAATAATCAACCAAACGGTTTTCTTCATCCCAAATTCTTACTTTCCAGAAATATGATTTTCCTACTTGAAGCGGTTTACCATTATAAGCAACGTCTGTGGATTTTAATGATCTTACTTGTCCGCTATCCCAAACATCGCCATTGTTCGCATCGATGCTAGCTTTATTTGATGCTACTAAAATTTGATATGCAGATTGGAATTTAGATCCTAGAGGTACTGTCCATCCAAATTCTGGTTTTAAGTCGAAAATCTTAACATCACTGTCTGGTTCTCTTATCAGTTCAACGGTTAAATCTTTTGGAGCCGCACGAAATTCATTACTGTTCTTTTTAATTAATTCTTCAAGCTTTGAACGCAAATTATTGGCTACTTCTTTGTATTTTTTATTTCCTATGAGGTTTTTAATTTCCTTAGGATCTTTTTCCAAATCATAAAGTTCTTCAATGGTTTTATCGTTTATGTATCTAAAATATTTCCATTTTTTTGTACGCACGCCTTCACTTGGAGGTATATTATCAAAATCCCACAGGTGTTCTATTAAAATGGTATCTCTGCCAATGGTTTTGGTTTCTTGATTTACCACTGGCAACAAGCTTTTCCCTTGCCAAGTTTTTGGAGCTTTAATTCCTGCTAAATCTGCAATGGTATATGGCACATCAATATTTAATGCCATGTCATAAATATCTTGATGTTTGTTTACTCTAGGATCAAAAACTATTAGGGGCACTCTTATTGAGTTGTCGTACATAAGCCATTTACCAGCCAACTGACGTTCTCCTAAAAAATAACCATTATCTCCCATTAAAATGATAACGGTATTTTTGTCTACACCTTTTTCCTTTAATTTTTCACGTATTTTTTTGATTTCTAAATCTATTCCAGAAATCATTCGGTAATACCCTTTTAAACTGTGTTGGTACTTTTCTGGTGTATCATAACGCCACGTCCAACGCAACCTGTTAAACCCATCTCTTACAGCTTTGGGCTGTGCCAGAAAATATTTTTCATCGGCCAATTCTGGTCCTGGAATGGTTGTATCATCCAGTAACTTATCAGTTTCTGCTTGCCAAAAATATTGCTCAGGAGCACCATCATGTGCATGGGGTGCACTAAAACTTAGAGATAAACAAAAAGGTTTATTGTTGGCTGCATTTTTATCAATAAAATCGATGGCCTGCTGACCCGTATATCTGGTTAAGTGAACCGTATCATTACCAATGGTTTTATAGTAATACCCTCTTCTATCTTTAAAACTATTATTTCTATCGTATTCGTCATATGCATCAAATTGCTTCTCTAAATCATCATAACGCACACCATATTTACCATAAAACCCAGTATAATACCCATTGTTTTTTAACAACAAAGGATAGGAATTGGCCATATATTCTTCTCGAACGTTTCCCGTTTGAAAATTGAAATTATGTGCACGTTCATGCAACCCTGTTAAAATACTAGCCCTACTTGCAGCACAAATTGGCGTTGTTGCTATGGCTGTATGAAAGTAAGTTCCAGACTTTGCCAAATTATCCATTTCTGGGGTTTCAACAAATTTGTTTCCAGCATAACCGATAGCATCAAAACGCTGATCGTCTGTTAGGATAAAAATTATGTTTGGCTTTTCTTGGTTGCTTTTTTGCTGTGCAATAGCAAAATTCAAACCGTATATAACACTTAATAGGACTAATAAAAAACTGTTTTTGCGCATAATAATTACAAAAAATTATAGATTTAAATGATATTGTTTCTTAAAAAGATTAACGTTAAATATAAAACTTAAGACTTTATATCCTGTCCTGTTCTGTACTGAGAATAATAAAATACAATTCTTTTATAGCAGGTACACTTTTCAATACAATATCAATAATTACCAAACAAACTTTAGGTTAAATATTTATGGTAATAGTAGGGCAATGAGTTGTTCAAAAAAACAAATCATCTTTTGGGAAAATTATTATTAAAATAATAGCGGGCATAAATCCCGCTATTATATTCTGGATTATACCATTTATTTTAAGTATTTGTGATAACAAACAACATTACAATCCTTTTAATTGTACTGTAAATTCTTCGAATTTTACATTTCTATCTCTAATTACTAAAGTGTCTTTAACCGTATGCATCAAATCAACTGTTGTTCTAGAACGTACTTGACCGAATACCAACTCCTCAACAACTTCAACGTCTTGGTATTGGTAATCTAAATAAATTACGTCACGTTTTTCTCCACCCCATTGATCACCATCTTTAACAAATTTTCCTGATCCCGTTATAACAACATTGCTATTGGCATCGGCATTAGTTATTGTAATTTCTTCGTTATTGTTGAATGTCAATTCTAAAGACACCGTACTATTACTGGGAATACCCCCTCTTCTAACTAGATTCGTACTTATTGCTTTATTTCTTCCTGCAGTTGATACTGGAGTTAATTCATCTCTTTCAACAAATTCTGCTTTATAAATTGTAGAGGTATTAATATTGGTTGTTTCTGTATTTCCTGTTGCAACTGTAAACTTTTGAGAAGTTCCTACAACCTTATCTTCACCACGTCTTAGATAAATCCCTTGGTATTTATTCATATACTTAATACCGAAAAGTGTATAATCTTTGGGTTGGGTTTTCCAATGATCTGAATATATTTTAATAGGGTTGTCTACCAATGACACACCTGTTAGTAAAGAATCCAATTCTTCATAATCCGTAATTTTTAGAGGAATCACATAGTGCACCTCATTATCTCCAGCAAACGAAAGCGGGTCATCAAAAAACGCATCGGTAAGCTGTACCGGTATACGCCCTTTAATAGAACCAGTAGGAATAGTTACCGGACTCGATTGTTCTATCGTGTAATATGCAGAAGGCAATATCTGTACATTTACCGAATCTACACCTAATAACGTAGCGTCTATCAATTCTGGAGCCAGTTCAAAATATACCAGTCTATTTTTCTTGTTTTCATAAACTCCGGACATGGTAACACCGATTTCGAAACGACCGTTATTGTCATTATCATTAAACCCTAAATCATATTCACCTAATATTAAAGTTCTAATAGGCATTTGAAATGGGAAATACACTGAAGTTGAGCCAAAATCGTCAAATTCTATGTCCTGGTTTTCGCATCCCATGAAACCAAGGACAACAGCGAATATTATTATTATTTTTAATTTCATATCTAATGTTTTTTAATTCTTATATAATACAAATTATCTTACCAGCCTTGATTTTGTAAAAGTTCTGGAAACTTCAATGTTTCATCATTTGGAATTGGCATGTAAGTGGCAAAGGGTTGATAATTTCTGTTTTCAACGGAAGGAAGTTCTACATAACTAGTTCCGTTAAAGAAGTAACCTTTCGCTGTATCATTTAATGATAAGCCCCATCTTCTAAGATCCCAGAATCGGTGTCCTTCAAAGCTAAGTTCTAAACGACGTTCATTTCTAATTAGCGCTCTCATAGCTTCTTTAGATGTAATAGATACTAAATAATTATCAGGCTGCGTAATACCAGCTCTTTGGCGTATTGCAGCAATAACATTACGCGCTGTCATTCCATTAATTGATTGGTCTGGACCGCCAATTTCATTTGCGGCTTCTGCAAATATTAAGAACAACTCAGTATATCTAAAATAAACATCAAAGTGTCTTTTATCAACTGTTGAGCCATCATTATTAATTCTAACATCCGGACGCAATAATTTCTTCAAATAATATCCTGTAGTAGTTGAAAATTGAGGAATAGAATCTAGCCTATCAATACCTCCTCCAACACCAGTTTTAATAATACCACCTCCAAAAGATTCACCATTAACTACAATGTATTTTTTCAACCTTGGGTCTCTATTTGCATAAGGATTTTGTGCATCAAAACCGTTAGCAGTGGTTGCAGGAAATCCGTTTTGCATTGGGAATGCCATAACTAAATTGTGAGTTGGATTAATTTCACCTTTACCATTTACAGAAGGCGGAAACATTCTTTTTTCGTAAGTTGAGCTATTTCCAGCAATGGATCCACGCCATATCATTTCGGCATTATTTGTATTATCTGATGTGTAGAATTCAACACCGTTGGGTGATAAACCAGAAACACCCCCTATAGTATTCAACACTTCACTTGCAGTATTTGCTGCCAAAGTATAGTACCCATTTTGACCATTCAAAAACGATGGACTAGCCGCAAATAAAGCCAAACGTGCTTTAAGTGCTTTTACAATTCTACCAGAAATACGTAAGTTATATTGACTCCCATTCACAACTTTATATTTACCAAAGTCATAACCTGCATACCACGGATCCACAGAAGCTTGATTATCTGAATAATCTGTTGGCAACAACGCAAGAGCTTCATCAAAATCTGTGATAATGGCTTGAACAGAAGCTTCAAATGACAAACGTGGTGTATTAAAATTACCATTAGCCTCTATAAACTCAGTAAAATATGGAATGCCCAATAATTCACCAGAAGTTCCTTTTCCTGCATGCGCTTGTAACGCATAAAAGTGATGCAACGCTCTTAGTGCCAATGCCTCTCCCTTCATTCGAAGGTTAAACATTTCATTGGTTTCTTCATCTCTGCTCCATACTATCTCACCAGCATCAATTATTTGCAAGAATTTATTAACCCAGAATACACGTTCAAAACTATTCCAACGTGAAGCTGGATTGAATTGGGCCGACAACTCGCCTAAAGCCATACGTTTGTAATTATTACCCAACTGGTTATTTACAGCATCATCGGTGGCCGCTTCAGAAAAGACAAATTGATCGATTATGCCAGAATACCCTTGTAATAATATCCCTTCTGCTGATGCAGGATCAGAACTTACATAATCAAAATCTAACCTGTTTTCATCGATAGGATCCATATCACAGGCAATCATGCCGGTAAAAACTACCCCAACTAATATATATTTTATTAAATTTTTCATTTTATTTATCTCTATTTTGTATTGTATTAAAATGACATTCTTAAACCAAGAGTGTACGCTCTACTTTGAGGCGTTCCGCCAATAGTTAATTGACGAATATCTTTATTTTTAGCGACTTCAAAAAGATTAGTTCCTGAAAGATTTAAACTAAAATCATCCAAACCTATTTTATTACATAAATCATCTGAAAATTCATAAGTTAACTGAGCGCGGCTAATTTCAAAGAAACTAGTGTCATACAACCAAAATGTAGATGTTTTAAAGTTGTTTTGATTGGTTTGAGATGACAGCCTTGGGAAGGTTGCAGTTGCCGCAGTTGCTGGTGTCCAACGCCCTAGTACAACCTCTGAATATTTATCATTGCCATTTACGCCATAGTAATTGTTAAAATTATTACCTAATTTATTACCCTCGCCTCCAGTTTGTCCTGTACCAAGTATAAATAGATTAAATGCTTTATACTTTAAGTTTAGGTTTACACCATAAGTAAAAGGACTACTAGATTGTCCAATAGCAACATTGTCGTCATTATCAATAATAGCATCTCCATTTTGATCTATATATTTTATATCACCGGGTTGCACTGCACCAAAGTTAGGAACTGCCAAACCGGTATTTAAATTCCCGTTTCCATCAAAATCAGCCTGAGAATAGAAACCTTCATCAACTAATCCAAAAATTGTAGATAATTCTCTTCCGACTCTATTTTGGTAAGCAAACTCATTGGTTTCAGAGCGTTTCAAAGCTTCTGTTTGACTGTACAAAATATTGGCTCCTATACCAACTGAAAAATCGTTAAAGGTTTTCTTGAAATCCATCCCTAATTCAAAACCAGTATATAAATTTTTATTGAAATTATCATAAGGTCTGAATGTATTGTAATACGAAGGGTATTTGTCATTCAAGAATGTTAATTGTTTATCAAGTTCCGTATTAAAATAATTAAATTCTAACCACAATGAATTCATTAAATAAGTTTCTAAGCCAATATTTAAGTCAATACGCTCTTCAAATCCCATATTAGGGTTTGCTCCCTGCGAAAGGTTTTGTCTCCGGTTAGAATTCCCATCTGCCCAAGTAAAGTTAGACCCTTCTGAATAGTTTTCATCATATAAATAGTAATTGCTATCATTAGCATTATTAGCCGTTATACCAAGATCAGATTTGATAATACCTCCTGTGGCTTTTAATTTTAGGTAATTTACAAATTTACTGTCTTTTAAAAACGAGTCCTCACTTAAAACATAAGCTAAACCAAGTGTTGGTGACAGCCCACCTCTATTACCTTCTGGCAATTTAATAGAGTGTGTGTATGCCCCACTAAAATCAGCAAATATTTTTTTCTTAAAGTCATATGTCATTTGAAACCCTAAGTGGGCATCCTTATCAGTTTGGATTATACCATCGCTCTTTTGTGAATTATAATACCCTAATAAGGTTGTATTTATAGAGGAATTTTTAGTAATGTTATTTTGGTAATTAACCAATCCATAAAAACCTAATCGTGAAACAAATCCATTAGAACTTACATTTTCAGTTAAGTCTTTTAGATCGGGGTTACCATAGGGTGTTAAACCAACTATTCTATCATCCGCCCACGTAGGCTCATATACTCGATAATCGTTCTCATTGAACAATCTATACGAGTCGTAAAAGTCAAAACTTAAATACGTTTTTGCAGATAGTCCTTCAGTAATTCTAGATAAATCAAAATTAATAGCATTATTAAACTGTGTAGAACGGAATACATTATTTTGATATCCCCCAGCAATTATATTAGCAATAGGTGTATCATTTTGAAACTGTTGTGTTCCGCCTAATAACATACCACCATATTTTCCTGCTGATGCTAATAGTGCAGCAAGCTCAGGATTTCCAGCTGTATCCACCAAATTAACTGGTAATAAAGGTGCATAAGCATTAGGTTTAAAACTGGTTCCCGCAGTCAACAAATTAGTTAAAGCACTTTTATTTGATGTAATTATAGCAATACCGTCAAGGCTACTTGTAATCCAATCATTTACTTTAAAATCTATGTTACCTCTAACATTAAAACGGTTACTACCTGCATTGGCATCTGGATTGGTTTTGACCCAATCTTGGTCACGATTCCAACCCACATTGACATAATACTGTGATTTATCACCACCTCCAGAAAACTCAGAGATAATACTTGTGTTGTTTACAAAAGATTGTATGTACTCATTTGAGTAAAAATCAACATCTGGATATTTGTATCTGTTTGAACTTGACTTAAAATCTTGGATAAGTGCTGGATCATAAAAATCACCTAATCCGTCATTATTTCTACCCTCATTAAAAAGTTCCATATATTGTGCAGACCCTAAATAGTTAGGCAAGGCCAATGGCACCCTAATTCCAGAACGCACGTTCACTTTTACCTCTTTTCTATTTACTTTCCCGCGTTTTGTATTAATAATAATAACGCCATTTCTACCTTGACTACCGTATAAGGCAACAGAATTTGCATCCTTAAGCACGGTTATCTGCTCCACCTCTTCCATATTTAATATATTTGGGTCACGACCAAATACACCATCAATAACAAAAACCGCATTTCCCAAACCTCTAACATTATCAGAGCCTCTTACTCCTAAGGTTAAGCCATTAATATAATCTCTAACCCACTGCGTATTGTCATAGGTTAAACGGTCTTTGGTATTTATTGACGATACAGCGCCAATAATATCACGTCGGTCTTTAGTAACAACTCCCATCTTTATTTCATCATCTTCTGATGCTAAGAAAGGTGATTTTTCTAAAGTAATAGCACCGGCTATATCAGACACACTAATTAGTTCTGACTCATAGCCCTTTTTATGTATTGCTACAGCCTCATTATTAGGTACATTAATTTTAAATTGTCCATTAACATCTGTTGATGATTGAACGCCATCGGGAGCAAAAACAGTTACACCGCTTAAAGGGTTTCCTTGTTCATCAACCACAGTTGCTTTTATCTCTTTCCCTTTTGTTTGAGCTGTGGCAATACCGCAAAAGCAAAACACAGCTAAGCACATTAGAGTAAACAACCTATATAATTTATTTATCTTCATTTTTTTTTCTTTAGTATATTAGTTAAAACGAATTTGTATAAAACTACCACCCTGGATTTTGAGGAAAGCCTTCGTAAATCCGAGTTTGTTTAGCCTCAAATGGTATCCAATAGTGTTTAGGGTATTCACATACTCTTTCAACAAGTAGATTTTCTGAGAATGATGACCAGTCTTGAGGAAATTCAAGAGATGTTTTTCTTCTATATTTTTCTTCATGTGCTACTCCCCAACGGCGTATATCTACCCATCTATGAGCTTCATAACTTAACTCAACACTTCTTTCTCGTCTTAATTCATCCATAAACTTATTGTTATCAGATACAATTGATGGAAGTACGTTAGGTATTCCTGCTCTACTGCGTAATGCATTAATTGCAGCTTCTGCTGTTAACGAGTAAGAACCAGGAGCAGTAGTGGCCCCTTTAGCAGCATGTAATGCCTCGGCATACATTAAATAAACATCTGTAAGTCTCATGTGCAAACGCATTCCAACATATTGAGATATGATGTTATTCCATATGCTATGAAATTCACCATCCTCACCTATAGGATAAAATTTCTTATGCATATATCCTGTTGTTGATGGTTGATTATCACTACCATTACTGCGGTTTAAACCTCCAGTATAAAGACGTGCTTGTCTTCGATTAGCAGGAATTGTTGCTTTAGTTCCAATAACATCACGATCTACAACAACCCATCTATAAAAACGTGGATCACGATTTTCAAAAGGTTTCGTAGGGTCGTATAATGTTGGTCCGTATTGACCGCTTAAATCATCTTCTATTGATAGACCGTTGGCCATTCCAAAATTGTTATATATAAAATTATGGGTAGGGCTCACAATTTCTGAACCACTTTGACCATGGATAGCTCTATCCATACCAGCTGTCATAAACCTTTGTAATGTAGTTTTATCCCCCCCTGTAGCAGCAAAAACAAACTCGGTACTACCTGGCCAACTAGTGGCTGTTGGTGTTTTCCAAAATACCGCATCATAATTTTCCCAAGTTGATAAAGCATAACGTCCTTGGTCTTTCAATTTAAGAATCCCTGCAAAAGCATCAACGGCCATATTGCATAATTCTGTATCATACTCATAGGTATTTATACCAGGTTGATTGTTAAAGTGCATCAACGGGCTTGCTGCAAAAAGCAGATTTTTACCTTGAAAAGCATAAGCGGCACCCTTAGTAAGCCTACCCCTATTTTCACCTAATGTTTTTTGTCCATAAGATTTAGTATCCCAATCAACTGGTAACAACTCAATAGCCCTCTTGTAATCTTCATTCGCCTCTAAAGCACATTCTCTGTAGGTTGTAGGACGAGGTGGCGTAAACTCGCCAGATGCCACCTCCTTTATATAAGGAAAACGGCCCCAGAATTTCATAATCTCGTTATGGAAAAATGCTCTAAAAAAATAGGCTTGTCCAAGAATGACATTTTTTTCCTCTTGGCTTAAATTAACCATTAAATCTTCGCTCGCAAGTACCATATTAGCATTACGAATGCCCCTTAAACTACCGTCCCATAAACCCGGTCTTCTAGAAAGATTATTACTAGTAGTACTAGCGTTGTTGGATCCATAAGTATTATTCTGCCAACTAGTTAAGTAACTGTAGTTAGTTCTATTTAAACCTGCCAAGTCTCCATTATCAATTTGATAACTTCCTTTCCAAGTTCTATTACCATAGGCATCATCTCCATAAATATAATCTTGGAAGGTATGCGCTCCCGTTCCATAATCTACCACTAAGGCATACATTTCTTCAACAAATCCTTGTGCGTTGTCAAAGGTTGAAAAAGCAACCTCCTGGTCTATGATTGATTCTGGAGCTTTGTCTAAGTAATCCTCACATGAGAAGGACAACATTAGCCCCAAGACAATTAATAATTTTATTTTATAATTTTTCATCACATTTTCTTTTTAAAAATTCATATTAAAACCGAAGTTAAACCTCTTCAAGGTAGGATAATCCCCCCTAAAATTAGAATCTGCAGTGACATTACCGTTAAATTCCCTGTCATCAGGTAAGTCAGACCATAAAATCAAATTATTACCATTTGCAAAAATTTGAAGTGAACTAATACCAAGTTTTTCACAGGTTTTTTTAGGTATATCATAAGACAATGAAACCGCTTTAAGTCTTGTTAATGAGGTATCATACCAATTATCTCTAGGGTTGGTATCACCATTTGCTCTCCATGTAGGCTGCGTATCTGTATTGTTTGGCGTATTTTTAGTCCAATAATCTATATCCTGAGTAAAAATCAAATCTGTTTGATTGCTAAATGTTCTGTTTCCAAAACTTCTCTGACCATTTTGAGTTCCATAAAACTGTACTGAAAGACTTAAACCTTTATAACGTGCTCCCGCGGTAGCACTCCAGTTTCTTTGCGGACGCGAGGGAAATCCAAACGGTGCATTATCAGAAGCACTATCATAAACACCATCGCCGTCAAAATCAACCAGATCATAATAACCTACGCGTCTTTCACCCTGATTTGTTATTGTTGGAGTTGACATATAAACATCGTCCCAGTTGGTTAATATGGCCCCTGGAATGGCTGACCGTGATTGACCTATTGGATAACCTGCTTGCTTTTGGTAAAAAGGTGTAAACGCTGCATCATCTCTTTCTGTAACTAAATCTTTTGCTTGTGTAAAGTTAAAATTACCAAAAAGATTTAGCCCGCTCTCAAAGGTATAATTTGTACCAAGTACAATTTCATAACCTTTTACCTCTACTTTACCTAAATTAACAGGAGGTGGCACTGCTCCAAACCAGTCTGGTACGCTACGTTGTGGACCTGGAATAAAAACATCTTCACGATCTTCAACAAAATAATCAAACTCTGCTGTTAATAATCCTTTAAATAAAGACAACTCAGCTCCTATATTATACTTTACAGCTGTCTCCCACTTAAGGTTAGGATTTGCAACACCCTCTTCAGTATAGAAAATGTAAGGCGATTTATCTCCCGAGCCATCATAAACACTTGGTACTAACCATGCCGATCCACCATTTCCCCATACACCTAAATATGCGAAATCTGCACCAGGTTTATCATCACCAACAATTCCATAAGACCCTCTTAACTTAAATTTGTCCAACCAATTATCTTTAGTCTTACTCATAAACGATTCGTTAGTCACAGTCCAACCAGCCGCTAACGAAGGGAAAAGATCAAAACGATAGCCTGGGCCAAATTTTTGCGACCCATTATAGGCACCATTAACATCTAAAAAATATCTTGAATCATAATTATAGGTTATTCTACCAACCCAATCTTCACGATTTGTAGGAAACACACTGCCTCGAGCAGCCTCTTGGCGTCTTACTAAAGCCAATGCTGTTATATTATGTTTATCAGCAAATGTGATATCATAATTGAATGAAAAGTCATAAACCATATTACGGCTACGTGTATTGTTCTGTACTTCTGAAGCACCAACCGTCCAAGGGAACTGAACAAATGAAAAATCATTAACACCATTAGGAGACAGTATAATCTCTTGATCTCCATCATAAACTCTGTACACCACATTCTCAAGACCATTTGCACCGGGGTCCTGCAGTTGTTGGCGACTTGTCATATTATTATCTAAAGAAAAGCGTCCTTGAAAAGACAGACCTTTTGTTACAAAATCCAGTTTTTGTTTCAGTATGAAGTCTGTATTTACCTGAAAGTCGGTAAACGTATCATAACCTGTATTGGTTAAACTAACAATAGGGTTTGTAAAACCAAAAGTATCATCTTTTAATTGCCCATATAAACCATCTGGATATACAGGGGTATAAGCATTAGGAGCAATTTCGTAAAGCCCATTTACTACTACATTTAAATTAGCAGGGTTTTCACGGATTCCTAAGTAACCAGAAAGGTTTACTGAAAGCTCTGTTGTACTTGTAATATCAAAATCAATATTACTACGGTAATTATATCGTTCGTATTTATATTCGCCTAAATACCCTTTACCGTTATCGTATTTTTTTCCATCAAAAATATCTGCTACCGTTTGATAGGCTAAACTTCCAAAATATTTGGCCGTTTTACCACCGCCACGTACAGATAAATTCATCCTGTAATCTTGAGCGAAATCTTTTAAAAGTTCATTCTCCCAATTAATATTAGGATATATATAACGCTCTTCCTCTGTTAAAGGATTACGATACTTATCAGCAATAGCCATTGGCGTATAATCACCCCAAGACACAGTATTAATCGCTAATTCTCTTAAAATAGAACTATTGGACTGCATGATGGCATCATAAGCGTCTAGCTTTTCTGGCAGCTTTGAAACAAATTTCATGGTTGTATTAACCGCTAAAGACAATTGTGCTTTACCTCTTTGACCACGCTTTGTAGTAACTAATATCACACCATTTGCACCTTCTACACCAAAAACAGCAGTAGCGGAAGCATCTTTAAGCACTGATAGTTTTTCAATATCATTCATGTCTATATCAGTCATAGATCTCTTAACGCCATCTACAAGAATAAGCGGCCCCCCAGAACCGTTCCAAGTACCTTGACCACGAATAAAAATTTGCATATCGGACTGTCCAGGAATACCACTACCTTGTATAGTAGTAACACCTGGTAAATTTCCTTGCAATGCCTCTTCAACATTAGAAATACCAGCCGCTCTTTCCATTAAATCCTCTCCTTTTACTTGGACAATTGCTGCGACTACCGACTCTTTCTTTTGAGTACCATAACCTACAACAACTACTTCATCTAGAGTTGCTATATCCTCTTCTAAAGTCACATTAATGGTTGTTTGTCCACCAACAGCAATTTGTACCGTCTTAAAACCTATATAAGAAAATTCTAAAGTCTTTTGACCTGAAGTTAATTCAATAGCATAGTTTCCATCAAAATCTGTTACAGCTCCTCGAGTAGTACCTTTTTGGATTACGGTAACACCAGGCAATGGCATCCCACCAACATCTTTTACAACTCCAGAAATTTTTTCCTGAGCCTGTAAATTAACAGTGGTAAAACTGGAAAACACCAGCAATAACATGAATGCAAAACCAGGAACAGTTACTTTCTTTTTAGTTTTTTGTTTCATTTTTGGTTTGAGTTTTAACATATAATTTAGTTTTTTGGTTCTTGTTTAGATTTCTTATATCATCTTTACTAACACAATGACAATTTTACAACGAACAAAACCATATTCTATCCTGTCTTGTATGGTACATATATTTCTACTGTGTTTAAATGTATAAGAAATAAGTATAAAACTTGCTGTACTTATATGTTGTAAAATATAATTAAGGACATAATTACTATTACAAACATTATTAGCAATTCTAAATAATTTGATTTCTTAAATTTCATGTCGAAGCCCATTAATTATATATATTCTACACATTGAAACAACATTAAATTGTAGATCTTTAGTAACAAAAATCCTCTCCAAAGTTACCCTAACTAAGGGGTAAAGAAGTACACTTTAGGTGGGCAAAAATCCCAATTACTTGATTTTAAATAGAAAAAAACAACCTTAAATTGAACTTTGGTTATTAATAGGTATTAGTAATCTGAAAAGGTTTTAATGTACTCCGTTGGCGTTTTGCCAAACTTCTTACGGAAGCACCTACTGAAGTATTTAGGGTTTTTGAAACCCAATTTGTAACTTATTTGTGAGATATTTACATTACCCTGTTCTAAAAGTTCTGCACCTTTTTTCAATCGGATATGTTGAATAAAATCGTTTGGTGTAAAATCTGTCCAAGCTTTAACTTTTCTAAACAACACGGTCCTGCTAACGCCTAATTCTTCACAAAAATAAAGCACATCGAATTGTTCGTTTCCAATGTTCTTTTCTATAATTTGGAGTGCTTTTTTATAGAGTTTTTCATCTAATGATGGTAATGCAATGTCTTCTGCTGGAAGTATTTCGGTTGAATTTAACCTTTGCTTTAATCGGGATACAGAACTTAAAATATTTTTAATTCGTAATTTAAACTCCTTAACATTAAAAGGTTTGCTTATATAATCATCGGCACCACTCTCTAATCCTTCCAATTTATAAATTAATGAAGAACGTGATGTTAGCAATACTACTGGTATATGGCTAGTTCTTATGTCATCCTTTATTAATGAACATAGCTCAGTACCCGTCATCTCAGGCATAATAACATCACTAATTATAACATCTATTTGCTCTTTTATGGCCATTTTAAAGCCTACTTTCCCGTTTTCAGCTTCAAACACATTATAATCTTTAGATAATAAATTCTTCATGAATTTGCGAAGTGGTTTATTATCTTCTACTATAAGAACGTTTTGCTTTTCATCTGAAGGCAATTCATCCAGAATATTTTCTTCAAGAACCACGACCTGTTCATCTAATTGATCTACATACTGCGATAAATCATCACTATATTTAAAATCTTCAATAATATCAGCATCTTTAAGGTGGGATCTTCCTAATGGAAGTTCTACAACAAAAATAGAACCCGTGTCATTTTCGTTACTTTTTACACTTATTTGGCCTTTGTGCAAATCGACAATGTTTTTTGCTATAGATAAACCAATGCCAGTACCTTTATTGTAATTATTATCGGGCTTATTATTGATTGACACCTCGAAAAAACGTTCAAATATGATATCGCGATATTCTTTGGCGATGCCAACACCAGAGTCTTCTACTTGAATTTTTATTTTACCATCTTCCTCTATAATTCTTACTGCAATCTTCCCTTTTTTTGGAGTATATCTGAACGCATTGGATATCAAATTATAAAACACTCGCTCTAATTTATATCTGTCATAAAAAACCTGAATATCTTCGGATGTTGTATGGAAACTATAATCATAATTGCCGTCTTTTGCATATTCTGAAAACGACAAATAAATTTCTTTTAAAAACTTTACGATATTACCTTCGGCAGCTTCAAGCTTTATAAGATTACTTTCCAGCTTCCTAAAATCCATTAATCGATTAATTAATTGTAACAAATGGTTGGCACTACCCTCAATTACCTTTAGTTTTTTATACATTTTACTACTACCCCTATAGTTTTCCAATATTTGATGTAAGGGCCCAAGTATTAAAGTTAGGGGGGTTCTAAACTCATGCGATATATTTGTGAAAAATTCCAGTTTGGCTTTGTTGGTTTCTTTGGTTTGCTCTGCCTCGATTTTTTCCAAATCTAACTGATGCTTGAGTTGTGTTTTTGACTTTATTATATTTTGCAAATAATACAAGGCTGCAAAAATAAAAATACCATATAGAGTGAAGGCCCACCAAGTTCTCCAAGGTGCAGGATTTACCCGTATTTTTAATGTTGTAGGCACATCGTTAACAACGCCATCGCTATTAACACCTTTTACTTCAAATGTGTAATTTCCGGGGTTTTGAATTGTATAAGAAACCGTATTTGTGTTTGTTTCAATCCAATCATTTTCTAAACCCTTTAGGCGATATTTATAATGATTACTGCTCGAATTAATAAAATTTGGAATGGCAAAAGAAATACTGAAATTACCTTGTAAATAGGAAAGTTCCATCTCCTTTGTATATGAAATGACGTTTGAAAGCAATTTACTTTCATCGTTTACAGAAACAGATTTATTTTTAATTTTAAAATCTGTTAATATTACTTGGGGCGCATAATAGTTTTTCACCAATCTATCTGCATTAAAATAAATAGCACCAGATGATCCGCCAAAAAAGAAATGCGAACCATTAACTTTTAAACTTGCATTATTATTGAACTGATTGCTTGACAACCCTTCTTTTTGAGTATAATTTGCAATAACTTTATTATTTACAGGGTCAAAATAATAAATGCCTTGGTTTGCACTGCTTATCCAAAAATTACCTTTCTCGTCTTCTACAATACTTCTTACACCTATTACATGGGTATTATTGAATTTTAAATCCACCGATTTAAATTCGTTATTAGAAAACTTAAAAAGGCCTTCCACATCGGAACCTACCCAAATGTTCCCTTTTGAATCCTCAAAAATAGTGGTCATGGCATAGCCTACATTCAATTCTTTACTATAAAAATATTTTTTTATTGTCCCGTCAACTGCTAAAGAATTTAAACCGTTTAATGTGCTAACCCAAATATTGCCCTTAGAATCGACTTTAATGCCCCTTATGATGCCACTGGATAAATTATTGGGTTTAGTGTTGGGGCCTATTGCTTTAAATGATTTATCTAAAGCATTATATCTTACCAATCCTTTACCCGTAGTACCAATTAACATTTCTCCAGTTGGGCTTTGTTGAATTGAAATAATACCAATATTATCTAAATATGATAGTAAGACTCCTGGTAGCTTATCGGTTTCAAACTTTTTGGTTTCTAAATTGTATACTGCCAATCCGTTTTCAAAGGTTCCTATCCACAAATAATGATCGTTAGCTAAACATAGCGCCTTTATGTTGTTGCTTTTTAAGGCAGGTGCATTAGTTAAATTTAGGTACTCTATGTTTTTGGTTTTTGTATTTATTATAGATATACCTCCACCTTCAGTGCCAAAAAACAAATAACCATTATAATTAACAATGGAACTTACAACCTTAAAACCCAATCCTGTATTTCCAGGTTTTTGGGTAATATTTATAAAATTTATATTTGATTCGTCCCAAATATCAACACCTCCATAATAAGTGCCAATCCAAATAGAACCTTTATCATCCTTAAATAAAGCCCTTATGGAATTATCACTTATAGATTCAGCATCATTTAAATTATGGCTTAATGTTACCGTATTACTATTACCTGCTATTACAATTCCATTAATAGCGCCAATCCAAAGCTTTCCTTCATTATCAAAAAGTAATTCTCTTACATTTTTGTATTTTCCACTTAAAGCGTCATTTTTAAAATAAGGTGATATTTTACCATCTTTCATATCATACTCTAAAACGCTTTTACTTCGCGTTCCTAAAAGTAAATTTCCATTTGGGTTTTCAATGATATCCTGAACAATAAGTTCTTCGGTTCCTATAACCGACTTAAATTGGTAATCTTTATTTTCTTTCCTGACCAACTGTTTTAAACCATTTTTAGTTCCAATAAAAACAGAACCATTTTTAGTTTCTAAAATGGAATACAACTGTTCTCCTACTACATATGATTTAAAAGAATCTGAAGATTCATTATAAATTGAAAGTCCAGAAGGCGTTCCTACCCATATTTCTTTATTGGATAACTCCTTTATTGTCCAAATTGTACTGCTGTTTATTGAATTCTTGCTGTTGGTATTGATATAAGTCTTGAATTCGTTTTTTTTAGGATTGTATTTGTTTAGTCCAACATAGGTACCCACCCAAATAAAACCAGAACTATCCTGTTCTAAACACAAAATATCATTATTACTAATTGAAGACGGATTGTTTTTATCGTGTCTAAAAACCGTGAATTCAGAACCATCAAATTTATTTAATCCATCCCTGGTTCCTATCCATATTTGACCTAAGTTATCTTGATGAATAGACGAAACTGTGCTTTGTGATAACCCTTCATTAGTAGTTAAATGGGTGAATTTATAGATTTGGTTTTGGGAAAAACCACTCCACCCTAGGTTAATAATAAATAATATAGCGAGCAGTACACGCATTACATAAATACGGATTAAATAATGATTTAAAGCAATTGCTTAAGAAAGTATAAACAAATGTAATAAAAGAATTTAAAACATTAATACCTAACTATTTTAATTACCGTACTGCCTAAAATCAAATTCTATGCGTATTATTCCATGGCATTCCATTTCCAGAAATATACTGGCTACTTATTAAAATGAACTTAATTAGATGGACATTCTATCTATAAAATTGAATGGAATTTTTACTCTACCTTTTTCATCATTCAAAATCATTTGAGCCGCAGTTTCTCCCATAGCCTTAAAGTCTGTAGACACTACTGCTATACCCAACAATTCTTTAAGTGGGGTATCATTATATGAAATGACTCCTACATCCTCGCCCAACTTCAATTCATTTTCCCTGATTTGATTTATTAGATTAACCAAATCAAACTCTTCAATAGTAATGAATAAATCTCCTTTTCTAAAAACCATGTCTTCACATACTTCACTAAGTATTTCAAAATCTATTTCAAATTCTAAACAAAATTTTCTGAAACCATGTAAAATTCTTCTTGGATATGGGTAAACAGATTTTTCAGGATACACCAAGATCATTTTTTTATATTTTGATATCTTTTTAGAACCTTCTATTAATGCTTCGTAAATATCCTTGTCAAATTCCTGATAAACGGCAGGCACATCATCGCCTAAAGGCGGCATGACATTATCTAAAATTAATAATTTATCTTTAGGTATCTCATTTATAGCTTTTAATGTGGCATCTGTAAAACTTGAGTGATGAAGCTTATCTGTTTTAAAATGGGGCATGATTACATAATAATCATATGCTAACTTACTACTTTTTAAAACATTAAGAAACAAGAATTCATCACAATGATATGTTACCAAATCTATTTTTGAATTAAGACCTATATTATTAAGAAAGGAATTGTGTATTCTCATCTTATATGAACTCAATTTATTAATTAGAAACAAAATATTTAATTTAGGAGTTGTCTCTATGTTTGAAACATAATATCCTCTTCTAGGTATTGATACAATAATGTTTCTTTCCTTCAATATACAATAAGCTTTTTCAACTGTATCACGCGACAAATAGAAATCTTCGCTAATCAAATTAATTGAAGGCAGTTTTTCGTTAATTTCAATGTTCCCATTTGAGATATTTTTTATTATCGAATCAACAATTTGCTGATACATGGGTATTCTTGAATTTTTGTTAATGTCTAAGTAGTTTATAGTTTCCATAATGCTTCGAATATTATTTATTGAAAATTATTGAGTGCAAGATAGAATCTGCTAAGAGTTAAAACATACCAATATGGTGTTCAAAAATCCCATTATCGATGATTTAGGGTTACTCAATAAAAATTTAGTTCTCTATAATTAATTCTGAATTATGGATCCATTAATATAATAAGATTTGGTACCTAAACCTTTTATATCTTTTGTGTAAAAATGTATATCATAAAATATTTTGGAAAACCATACTTATAAATAATTAAACTTCGACACAGTACAGGATAGAAATATTTTAATCTTGATTTATTTTTGTCTTGTAATACAAGAATTAATTCTATTGTTTAATTTTAAAATATTTAAGTTGAGAACAGTCTATTCTTAATTTGAGACTGTCTTTTAGCTACCTTTTAAATTATGAATAAAGAATTGTCTTATAAATTTCTAAAAAAACTATTCATTAAAAAAAACCATCTAACTTTAATAATTAAAACAATTTATGGTAATAAAATTTGATACACGATACCCTTCTATTGATGATTTACGCTCTAGAGCTCAAAAGAAAATTCCAAAATTTGCTTTTGAGTATTTAGATGGTGGTTGTAATGAAGATGTAAATTTGATTAGAAACACCTCTGAACTTAGAGATGTACAATTAAAACCAAATTATTTAAAAGCACATAACGGCTCATCACTAAAAACTAAATTGTTTGGTATTGAATATGATGCACCATTTGGTATAGCTCCAGTAGGTTTGCAAGGCTTAATGTGGCCTAATTCTCCAGAAATATTAGCAAAAGCAGCGTTTGAACACAATATTCCTTTTATTTTGAGTACGGTTACAACAACAAGCATAGAGCGAGCAAGTAAGCTAACAGAGGGAAAAGCCTGGTTTCAGTTGTACCACCCTACGGAAAACAGATTAAGAGATGATATTATAAATCGCGCCGCTTCAGCAGAATGTCCAGTGCTTGTAATTTTATGCGATGTACCAACTTTTGGCTTTAGACCAAGAGACATCCGAAATGGTTTAGCAATGCCTCCAAAATTATCTTTAAAAAATATATTTCAAGTATTCGGAAGACCACATTGGGCAATGGAAACCTTAAAACATGGCCAACCAAATTTTGAAACTTTAAAACCATATATGCCCAAAGGGTTAGATTTAAAACAACTTGGTAAATTCATGGACCAAACCTTTAGTGGTAGGTTGAACGAAGAAAAAATAAAACCTATTCGCGATATGTGGAAAGGAAAACTCGTACTAAAAGGAGTTGCTTCTGAATATGATACTGAAGAGGCCATACGTTTAGGAATAGACGGAGTAATTGTTTCTAATCATGGAGGCAGACAGCTTGATGCAGGCCAATCAACTATAAAACCCTTAGCAACAATTGCTGAAAAATATGGTGATCAAATAGAAGTAATGATGGACAGTGGAATCCGTTCAGGTCCTGATATAGCAAGAGCTATGGCAAATGGTGCAAAGTTTACTTTTATGGGGCGTTCTTTTATGTACGGTGTTTCAGCATTGGGAAAAAAAGGTGGCAACCATACCATATCCTTATTAAAAACAGAGTTACAGCAAGTTATGGAACAACTTTGTTGCGAAAATACAAAAGATTTCCCAACTCATTTAATAAAATAATTCAGATCCAATTAACAATATAAAACCATACTATAAGCCCCAAATAAAAAGTAAAAATGAGATTATTGAAGATCATACTAGTTGTGAATTTTATTTAACTCAAGCTCTCCTATCGAAACTAAAGAACTGGAAAACTTTCTTAGTATGTGAAGGAGAGGCAACTGTTTATGCATCACTATAAGCATTCCTATCTATATTACCACAACTAAATTATTAATTACCATGATCATTAGCTAACTAAAATAACAACCAAGAATAAGTAATATAGAGTAAAATTGTATTTAACGTCTTAGTAAAAAACCTCCGTTAAAAACGGAGGCTTTGATTTTCAGATTAGCCCCAAAGGGGCATTAGGCTCATTCATGATG
>NZ_JBIFXS010000007.1:0-156030 GCF_043558645.1 Mariniflexile sp. HNIBRBA6329
GCATCATGAATGAGCCTAATGCCCCTTTGGGGCTAATCTGAAAATCAAAGCCTCCGTTTTTAACGGAGGTTTTTTACATTAAGTAGATTATAACCTTAAGTTATATTAACAAAAAACGCGAAGCTTCTGCTTCGCGTTTTTTTATATTTTAAATAAAGTATAAAGTTTAGTCTGCTAAAACAATTACTTTATTATCTTTCATTTCAATCGTGCCAGATTCAATTTTTAGCAATGTTGTGTTTTTATCACCTTTGGTAAATTTGTTTTTAACCGCTTCATCTAACTCTATATTACCAGTGATTTTAACAAAACCTTCTTTTAATATAGATACAATAGGAGCGTGGTTGTTTAACATTTCAAAATTACCATTAACTCCTGGAACAGCAACACTTGTTACTTCTCCGCTAAACAACGTGGCTTCTGGTGATACAATTTCTAAATACATAATTTTTAAAATTGATAATTGATAATTGTCAATTGATAATTGTCAATTGGATTATGCTTCCGCTAACATTTTGTTTCCAGCTTCAATAGCTTCTTCAATAGTTCCTTTAAGGTTGAACGCTGCCTCTGGTAAGTGATCTAATTCACCATCCATAATCATGTTAAAACCTTTAATAGTTTCTTTAATATCTACTAAAACACCTGGAATACCTGTAAATTGTTCTGCTACGTGGAAAGGTTGCGATAAGAAACGTTGTACACGTCTTGCACGCCCTACAGCTAATTTATCATCTTCTGAAAGCTCTTCCATACCAAGAATAGCAATAATATCTTGTAATTCTTTATAACGTTGTAACAACTCTTTTACACGTTGTGCACAAGCATAATGATCTTTCCCTAAAATATCAGCAGTTAAAATTCTAGAAGTAGAATCTAATGGATCTACCGCAGGATAAATACCTAACTCAGCAATTTTACGAGAAAGTACGGTTGTTGCATCTAAATGCGCGAACGTTGTAGCAGGTGCAGGATCCGTTAAATCATCCGCAGGTACGTAAACCGCTTGTACCGACGTAATAGAGCCTCTTTTTGTTGAAGTAATACGCTCTTGCATCGCACCCATCTCAGTTGCTAAAGTTGGTTGGTAACCTACCGCAGAAGGCATACGACCTAAAAGTGCAGATACCTCTGAACCAGCTTGTGTAAAACGGAAAATGTTATCTACGAAGAAAAGTACGTCTTTTCCTTGTCCTTCACCAGCACCATC
Organism: Mariniflexile sp. HNIBRBA6329; assembly: GCF_043558645.1. Classification (NCBI taxonomy): domain Bacteria; kingdom Pseudomonadati; phylum Bacteroidota; class Flavobacteriia; order Flavobacteriales; family Flavobacteriaceae; genus Mariniflexile; species Mariniflexile sp. HNIBRBA6329. The sequence goes on from NZ_JBIFXS010000007.1 coordinate 1,211, forward strand.
ACGGAAATATTCAGCAATTGTTAAACCAGATAAGGCAACACGTGCACGTGCTCCAGGTGGCTCGTTCATTTGACCGAATACGAAAGTCGCTTTAGATTCTTTCATTTTAGCTTTATCAACTTTAGATAAATCCCATCCGCCATCTTCCATAGAATGCATGAAATCATCACCATAGCGAATAATTCCAGACTCCAACATCTCTCTTAAAAGGTCATTTCCTTCACGAGTTCTTTCACCTACACCAGCAAATACTGATAAACCACCGTGACCTTTTGCTATATTGTTAATCAACTCTTGGATTAATACCGTTTTACCTACACCAGCACCACCAAATAAACCAATTTTACCACCTTTTGCGTAAGGCTCGATAAGGTCGATTACTTTAATACCTGTAAATAAAACTTCGGTAGAAGTTGATAAATCTTCAAATTTAGGAGCTTGACGATGAATTGGTAACCCAGCTTCTCCAGCTTTAGGTAAATCTCCAAGACCATCAATAGCATCACCAATTACATTAAATAAACGTCCGTAAACAGCATCGCCAATAGGCATTTGTATAGGCGCTCCAGTTGCAACAACCTCAGTACCTCTGCTTAAACCATCTGACGAGTCCATAGCAATAGTACGTACGGTATCTTCACCAATGTGAGATTGTACTTCTAGTACTAATAAAGAACCATCTGCTCTTTTAATTTCTAATGAATCATAAATTTTTGGAAGTTCAGAACCAGCACCGAATTCAACATCGATAACCGGACCTACTATTTGTGCAACCTTACCTGTAACTTTAGCCATTACTTATGTGTTTAATATTATGCGTTTTAATTGAATGAAAACACTTTTAGTTTCCGCGTGCAAAGATAATTTTTTTAATTTAAAATGAAAGTTGTTTTTTAAGCTTTTTTACAATAAAAAAACACCTCTAATACAGAGGTGTTTTAAAGCATAAAATATAATAGACTCTTTTTAGAATCAATAATTTAATTGTTTATAGTCCAAGAAACATAATACTGTGAACCAATAAAAGGAGAGCCCACTGCGCTTTGATATTCTTTTCCACCTAAATTAGTTCCTCCAATTTTGAATGTAGATTTCATAGAAGGTACTGAATAGTTTATTTGGGCATCAACAACTGTTCTGGCAGGTATCATGGCATTAGCTATAGTTGCTTGCCAGAAATACTCATCACTCCAACGTGCATTTACATTAAATCCAAAATTTTTAAATAATTCAGGATTTCCTAATGACACTTTTACTTTGTGCTCTGGGGTATTAAATCCTGGACTAAAATCTGGATCTGTTGTTTGGTCAAAATCTAATTTGGCATAGGTCCAATTTATTCCAAAATCAAAATCTTTAGCTATTTTAGTAGATAGACCAATAACACCCCCATAAGAACTAACGTCTGCAGATGAGTTTGTGTAAATACCAAAAATTTGGTAATTACCAGTTGCTATAGCACTCACACCAGTCATATCACTTACCGATCCCGATTTAGGAGTCACTACTAATTTTTGAGCGCCAAAGTTGTCGTAAGCATTATAATAAGCGTTCAAATCGACAGTTACAAATCCTATTTTGCCACGATACCCTACATCAAAAGCAGTTACTTTTTCTTGTTCGATTAAAGGGGTTATACCAGTACCTTTAACTGGTGCTAATGGCGTTGCTCCACCACTTGCAGCGAAAGAAAGAAAAGAGTTGAATGTATAGGAATTGAAGTAAGCATCTCTTCCAGTTAAAGTTGTGTTTGGTAATCTTCTGTCTAAATTGGCAGGTGCGGCACCTACCAATATATATCTGCCCACATCAAAACCAATAAATAATGCTTGCGTATCAGGATTTCTAAATCCTGTTTGAACAGAGGCTCTAAAATTATGCTGTTTGTTTTCTCCAGCAGCATATACTAAAGAGAGTCTTGGTGAATAACTAGCGTCAAAAAATTCATTTTTATCATAGCGTACTGATGCCGTAACTTTTAATCGCTCGTCCATTAATTTTTTAATACCTTGGATATATGCACCTTGTTCATGATAATCTATCGACCCATCATAATCTGTAAATACACTTCCGCCTGAATTTAATGAATATTGTCTGTATTGACCACCTATTTGTAAATCTAGAACATTATTTAATAAGTCTTTAAAATTGTAATTCCCTTCAGCAATGTTCATTTTTGATTCGTCCACTAGTTTGGATCCAGTAGTTATATCTGGGTCGTTTGTGACTTTATTAAAAAGAGCTATAAATTCAGGAGTGCCCGGTTGTGGTGTAAAATTAGTATCTGCAAAAGTTCTTGCTCCAGCATGTATTTGAGTTTGGGTTGCTGGATCGTTAGGGTTGCCACCACCACTTAATATGGCACCAGCACCTTGGGCATAGGCTGCTGCATAGGCACCAAACCACTGTTGTGCACCTACTTTATTCATGTTAATTCCTGTAAAAGCCATGTCATAAGAGTTGCCTGCATTTTCTAAAGTTGTATACCCTCTAAGGAAAAAATTATCACCTCTAAATTCTAATTTATGTTGTTGCAATCCAAAATCTCTTATGGCATATCTATTAGATCCTTGATAAATAGTTGACCCTTTACCAATTTTAGAACTCCAAATAACTTCTGTATTGTTACCAAATGGTCTGTAGTTTAGTGTGAAATATGCCTTAATACTTTCGGCTTTATAGTCAGTTAAATCAGATTCTTTATAGCCTGTTCTTGCTACATTTACCGCAGGAACTAATGCACTTGCTCCAATTGGGAGTAAACTTCCTTCTAATTGTTGTGCAACTTGTTTAAGGTTTAAGCCTAAAGCAGCTAAACTCACTTCGTCACCATAAATATTTAAGCCATTATGAGCAGGACCTGATCTAAAAGGTGAAATAGCATCAACCGTTCCTACTGCTCCTAGTGAATACTGATTATCGTCCGACGCATACCAATCGGTGCCTCTTAAATAAGAAAACGATCCTTTTGCTGCAAATTTATCACTAAATGCATGGGCAGCTCGAATTCCAAAATCATAAAATTGATTATCACCTGCTTCATCTTGTACAGTCAATCCTGTTTTTACATAGGTACTTATGCCTTGGTGTTTGAAGGGATCTTTACTAGTCATAAATAAAATACCATTAAAGGCATTGGCACCATAAAGTGCTGAAGAGGCACCTGGTAATATTTCTACACTACTAATGTCGAGTTCATTAAGCCCTAGGATATCCCCCAATGCAAAATTTAATCCTGGTAAAGCATTATCCATACCATCAACGAGTTGAACAAATCGTGTATTTGCAAAAGTGGCAAATCCACGTGTGTTAACAGCGTTAAAAGTTAAACTTCCTTTATTAACATCGACCCCTTTTAAATTTTCTAAACTTGAATAAAAGTCAGGTGTTGTTGCTAATTGAATATCTTTTGCATCAAATCTCTCTATAGTTACGGGAGATTCTCTTATGCTTTCTGGTGTTCTAGAGGCTGAAATTACTATTTCATCTAAAGAAGTACCTTCTTTTAGAACAAAATTTAGTTGTTGATTATTTGAAATTACTTGAATTGTAATAGTTTCAAAACCAACACTGCTCGCTTGAACACCAAATGGTGGATTTTGATTTGATGTTAGTGAAAATTTACCATCAAAATCTGTAACTGTTCCTGTTGATGTTCCTACTATGATAATATTTGCACCAGGAATAGGTTGACTGTTGTCATCTACAACAGAACCAGAAATTTTTGTTTGCGAGTATGAAATACCACAAACAAAGATTAGTAAAAGGGAGAGAATTGTTTTCATTTAGTCTTAGTTTTGGGTTTTAATTTTGAAATAAACAATATAAATATATTTATTTTATTCCAGAATAAAAGTACAAAAAAATTATGCACGCATAGTAAAATTTAACATGAATAAGTATATTAAATCGATTTATTAGTAAAAAACGAGGGTATAAACAAAGAATAGTCCTGTTTAAAACTTAAAACAGGACTATTCTTTGTAAGAAATATTTATGTAGAATAAATGATTATTCTACTGTAACGGATTTTGCTAAATTACGTGGTTGATCTACATTTTTTCCTAATAATACTGCAATATGGTACGATAATAATTGAAGCGGAATAGTAGTTAATAATGGAGATAACGATTCTAAAGTGTCGGGAATTTCAATAACGTGGTCTGCTAAATCTCTAACTTGGGTATCACCTTCTGTAACAATACCAATGATTTTTCCTTTTCTTGATTTAATTTCTTGAATATTACTTACTACTTTTTCATAATGGCCTTTTTTTGTTGCGATAACAACGATAGGCATATTTTCGTCAATCAAAGCAATAGGGCCGTGTTTCATTTCCGCAGCAGGGTAACCTTCAGCGTGTATATATGAAATTTCTTTTAATTTTAAAGCACCTTCAAGTGCTACAGGGAAATTAAAACCTCTTCCTAGATATAAACAGTTGCGAGAATTTTTGTAGATGTCTGCAATCTTTTTAATATGGGCGTCCAATTTTAATGCTTCTTCAACTTTTTTGGGAATTAATTCTAATTCTAATAAATGCTGACGGAAGTCTGTACTGTTAATAGTGCCTTTAGCTCTGGCTAAACGCAACGCCATTAAAGTCAAAACGGTAATTTGAGTAGTAAATGCTTTTGTTGAAGCTACTCCAATTTCTGGGCCTGCATGCGTGTAAGCACCAGCATCAGTTTCTCTAGCAATAGATGAACCTACCACGTTACAAACTCCAAAAACAAAAGCACCTCTAGATTTTGCTAGTTTAATAGCGGCTAAAGTATCGGCAGTTTCCCCAGATTGTGAAATGGCTATAACGATATCATTTTCTGTAATTACAGGGTTTCTGTACCTAAATTCAGAAGCGTATTCAACTTCAACTGGTATTCTTGCTAAATCTTCAAAAATATATTCTGCTACTAAGCCTGCATGCCAAGAGGTGCCACAAGCCACAATAATAATACGATTGGCATTGAGAAACTTTTTCATATTATCTTCAACACCCGCCATTTTAATAATAGCTTCGTTTCTTAAAAGTCGTCCTCTATAAGTATCGGTTATTGCTTTTGGCTGTTCGTGAATTTCTTTAAGCATGAAGTGCTCGTAGCCACCTTTTTCAATTTGCTCCAAATTCATTTGAAGTTCTTGAACATAGGCAGGGACTATAGAATCATCCTTAATTTTTCTAACCTTTATGCCTTTATGGAACCTGATAATAGCCATTTCTTCATCTTCTAAATAGATGGCATTTTTGGTGTATTCTAAAAAAGGAGAGGCATCACTTGCTATAAAAAATTCATCTTCACCAACACCTACTGCTAAAGGACTTCCCAAGCGGGCAATAACAACTTCTTCAGGTTTGGTTTTATCAAAAACGGCAATGGCGTAAGCACCAATAACTTGATTTAATGCTATTTGAACTGCTTTGCCAAGTTTTACGTTCTCTCTGTTTTTTACGTCTTCAATTAAATTTATTAAAACCTCGGTATCGGTGTCTGATTTGAATGTAAAACCTCTTGAAGTTAATTCTTGTTTTAAAGATTCATAGTTTTCAATAATCCCATTATGAATAATAACTAAATCGCCAGAATTTGAAAGATGCGGATGTGAGTTAACATCGTTTGGCACACCATGGGTTGCCCATCTTGTATGCCCAATACCTATATTTCCGTGTTTTGTTATTTCTTTTTCCGCACGTTCTTCTAAATCGGATACTTTCCCTTTTGTTTTACAAACTTTAAGGTCAGTGCCATCAAAAAGAGCAATACCTGCACTATCATAACCTCGGTACTCTAATCTTTTAAGTCCTTCAATTATAATTGGGTAAGCTTCTCTATTTCCTATATATCCTACAATTCCACACATAATTTATTTTTTGATTTTAGGTAAAATTCAAAGCAAATAAGTAAAATAAATACAAATGAACACTAAATTATTTATATGAAGTTCTTAATTCATACGATGAAGTCCTTATTTTTAATTAGAATAGATACTTTGCAGTTTAAATCCTATTTAGACTCCGTAAAGAATATTTTTAACTTCATTTTTCTATTATTAGGAACTGTTGCATGGGTTCCATATAAAATAGTGCCTCTTGGCGTTATTACAGATGCAGCTGGTGCATTGGTGACTTCACCTGTGCTGTTCAGAATTTTAGAATTATTAATTAAGTTTACATTGCTAGATAGTACCAAACCTATTTTTGTGTTGGTTGAATCTCTAAGTAAAATATTGTTTAAATGCTCGGTTAAATGAATTTTATACTTTATGGCATTTGTATTGTCTGTTTGACGTCGTCCTAAATGAAAATAGGTTGAAAAAAATGGAGATGATGTGTTTCCGTTCGTGGGGTCATATTCATAATCAACAAGATAAGTGCTGTTTTTTATGTCGTATGCATAAATTCTGTCGTACTTATGTAAGTCTGAATTTCCATCTGTTTCAAGATTTTCGTCTTCATACACAATTAATTGAGCGTCGTTTATTAAGCGCTTTAAAATATAGTTGCCATTATCATCTGTTGTTCTGTATGTTTTTTTAAAGGCTTCTAATGCAGGAATAGATGAGGTAACCCCATTATCATCGGTATAATCTACCATACCACTAAACAAATCAACAACTGCCATTGAGCCTTCAGCGCCTTTTAAATAAAGCTTTTCGTCGCCTAAAGTTTCATCACCGTCTTGTAATGGTACCGAACTGTAATTATTTATAAACGTGTTTAAAATATTGCCTGTAAAATTTAATACGTAGGTAGCTTGTGTTCTTTCGCCAGCAACCGAAGAGTCTTTAGAATAATGGATGGTAATATTTGCATTGGTAGAAGCTAAATTTAATAAAACCATACTACCATCACCGTTAACAGCTTCGGCTTTAAAATACAACCCTTTAAAATAGTTGTTAAATTCAGAAGCTTTACTTAAAACAGCGTCACCTTCTTTATCTATAATGGCAGCTTTCCAAAATGCGGGGTCTAATTTAGTTCTAAATGCAGGGGCAGAAGATGTTGTAACTTTTTCGCCATTAGTTATAACACTTGTTTTGGTAGGTTTGTTGCTAGGTGCGAAAATAGTATCTTTAATTATTGCTCCTTTATTGTTGTCAAAATTTATAACCGAGGTGCCGTTTAAAGCAAAATTATCGGTAGAGTTAATACTGCCATCTGCTTTTGAGTAATATTTTTGAGCTTCATCTAAACCTGCACTAGGGTCAAAATCCCTTAAAAAATAATTATTTTGATAAATGGTTAATTTAAAAGGTTTTATGTCTCCATTAGACTTTTTGCCATATAACGAATCTAAAATAGTGTAAGTTGGGTTGCCATCTTCCGTTCCGTTAATTCTACTGAAATAAGGAATACTTATTACAACAGAATCAATTACAGTATTATCTCCAAAATCTGGACTAAATGTTGTAGGTGTTACTTGTGCTACAATGCTTGCAATAGTTTGCCCGTAAGCAGGGTCGTTATAAACGCCCAACAGGTTTGAAGACAAACCGTTAATTTGTAAAGCTTCAAGTTTTTTATTGTAAGCTGCTATTTGAAAGCTTGTGCTATCCGTATTATAATTCAAATTATTTTCTCCTAGAACATCGCTATCAACAACTGAAAAATCTTTGTCGCAAGCTAAAAAAAGTGAAACAAGGAGTGAAAAAAATAGAGAAAATTTAAGGGCTTTAATGGTCTTCTTCATATATAATTTAATGAATGTAAAAGGTTTAGCTTAAAACGCTGTTGTTAAAGAATGTTTTGTATGCTTCACCAAATTCATCTTTGCTTTTGTATTCTAAAACGGGCTTATTTGACGCTTTTAAATAGGTTTCTAAATCTTTTGGTATATCTTCCGATCCTACTATTAATGCATCCGAATAATCAATGGCAACTTTCATTAAGTTAACATACGATGGTTCTTCTAAAACTTTAATAGCATCCTCGTTAAGATTGTCAAATTTAACTTTATTCAGCATATCTTTATTTAACGTATTGTTAAAACTTTGATTGTATACTGAAGTTACTATTTTACTTTCATTAAATAAAGGCTCGTCTTTATAGTATTCTTTAAGGTAAATAGGCAGTAAAGATGCCAACCAACCATGCACATGAATAATATCGGGAGACCAATTTAATTTCTTAACCGTTTCAATTACGCCTTTTGCAAAGAAAATGGCGCGTTCGTCGTTGTCAGGAAATAAGTTACCATCTTCGTCGGTTAAAGTTGCCTTTCTTTTGAAGTACTCATCGTTATCAATAAAATAAACTTGAATACGTTCTTTTGGAATAGATGCTACCTTAATAATCAGTGGCATGTCTAAATCGTTTATCACTAAATTAATTCCAGAAAGTCTAATAACTTCGTGCAATTGGTGTCTTCGTTCGTTTATATTGCCGTATCGAGGCATGAAAATCCTAATTTGACCACCTTGCTGATTTACTAATCTTGGCGCCTCAAAAGACATTGAAGAAATTTCGGTTTCTGGTAAATAGGGTACTACTTCAGATGATACATATAATATCCTCTTATCTTTCATGTGTCAGTTTTTATTGCTTTCTATGTAATTTTTATACATACCATTATTCATTTCTGTGTGATAAGAAACTTAAAAAACGTGTTGTATAAATGTGTTTCTTTCGGAAAATCGAAATAAAAAACACGCAAAAGTACAAAAATTTATGCAGATTGGTTGTAAAATCTTAAGTTTGCACCCGTTAATTTTATATTAAAAAGTGAAGGTTTACACAGAAAAACAACAAATTGTAACTGCAATTGATGCTTTTAAAGCTAAAAAGCAAACCTTAGGATTGGTTCCTACTATGGGAGCATTACATAAAGGACACTTAGCTTTGGTTAAAAAAGCATTGGAGAATAACGACAAAGTGGTTGTTAGTATTTTTGTGAATCCAACACAGTTTGATAATAAAGAGGATTTAGTAAAATACCCAAGAACCTTAGAAACTGATGTAAATTTACTGGAAACACTAAGTAAAGAACATATTTTGGTGTATGCACCAGCGGTTGAAGATGTTTATGAGGGCAACATGGTATCTGAAACTTTTGATTTTGACGGGTTGGAGTTTGAAATGGAAGGTAAATTTAGAATCGGCCATTTTGACGGAGTAGGAACCATAGTAAAGCGTTTGTTCAACATTATAAAACCAGATAATGCTTATTTTGGAGAAAAAGACTTTCAGCAATTAGCCATTATAAAAAAGTTAGTTGAAAAGCATTATATTCAAGTAAATATTGTGCCATGTCCAATTTATAGAGAAACTTCTGGTTTAGCTATGAGTTCCCGAAACACCCGATTAAAACCGGCCTATAAAGAAGCTGCACCTGTTATTTATAAAACATTAAAAACTGCCAAACGGCTTTTTGGCACAAAAAGTGCTAATACAGTATCGAAATGGGTTGAAAAACAGTTTGATAGCCATGATTTATTAAAGTTGGAATACTTTATCATTGCCGATGCTACAACCTTAAAAACAGTACAACGTAAAATTAAAAAAAAGAAATATAGAGCGTTTATAGCCGTTTATGCTGATGATATTAGGCTGATTGATAATATCGCTCTAAATTAATTATCTTTGCCACATGCAAATACAAGTAGTAAAATCTAAAATACACAGAGTAAAATGTACCGGTGCAGAACTTAACTACATTGGTAGTATTACTATAGATGAAGATTTAATGGATGCCGCTAACATTATACAAGGTGAAAAAGTGCAAATTGTAAATAACGATAATGGTGAACGTTTGGAAACCTATTGCATTCCTGGGCCTAGAAATAGTGGGGAAATTACCCTAAACGGTGCTGCTGCAAGAAAAGTTGCTGTTGGCGATACCTTAATTTTAATTACTTATGCTTTTATGGATATTGAAAAAGCCAAAGTATTTAAACCATCTTTAGTCTTTCCAGATGAAGCAACAAACTTGTTAAAATAAACGTTTGAACCAACATATAAAAAAGACGCTAAAAATTTTACTCCCATTATTACTGGGAGTTTTTTTGGTCTGGTATTCGCTGTCTAAAGTCTCGGTAGGAGATATATGGGGGTACTTAAAAAAATCCAATTATTGGTGGATTATTTTTGGTATGTTTTTAGGACTTTTAAGCCATTTATCGCGTGCATACCGTTGGCGTTTTCAGTTAGAGCCTATGGCGTATAACATAAAATTTGCAAATAGTGTCATGGCAGTTTTTGCAACTTATTTAATAAATTATACCATACCAAGAGCAGGAGAAGTTGCCAGAGCTTCCATTCTAACAAATTACGAAGATGTGCCTTTTGAAAAAGGTTTTGGAACCATAGTTGCCGAACGTATTGCCGATTTAATAGTAATGCTAGGTATCATACTCATTACACTTTTCCTTCAGTTTGATTTTATTTATGCCTTTTTTATTGAGAAATTCAACCCTACTAAAATAGTATTGCTTCTAGTTGTTGTTTTAGTTGTATTGGCTATCGTTTTTTTTAGATTTATTAAAAGAAGTTCATCTAAAGTAGCCCTTAAAATAAGAGTTTTTGTAAATGGATTGATTGAAGGTGCATTAAGTGTTTTCAAAATGAAGAAAAAATGGGCATTCATTTTTCATACACTATTTATTTGGGCTATGTATGTGCTCATGTTTTACGTAACATCCCTTGCAATAGAAGATTTAGAAGGTATTTCAACAGGAGCTATTTTAGTTGGGTTTATATCGGCAAGCTTTAGTATTGCTGCAACAAACGGTGGTATTGGGTCGTATCCATTAGCAGTTTATGCTGCATTTTCAATTTTTGGAATTGCTCAAGAACCAAGTATTGCTTTTGGTTGGATTATGTGGGCTTCCCAAACACTTATGATTATTGTGTTCGGAGGTTTATCATTAATTTATTTGCCAATATATAACAGAAACAGAGGCCAACACCCAACACCTAAGATCTAGTGCCCATCATCTAACCCCCAATTTCACTTTTTTTAGTTTTACTAATTTCATATCTTGCATGAAAATCTCAAATCATTTTTATAGAATGAAACATCTCCTTTCCATTTTATTAGTTGTTTGCTCAATAAATAGTTTTAATGCCCAGGTAAAGTACGAAACCATAGAGTCTGCAAAACTTGGTGAAACACGCGAACTGAAAATTCAATTACCAAGAGGTTACAATGTGAGTGATAAAACAACATATCCTTTATTTATTGTTTTAGATGGTGATTATTTGTTTGAAGCTGTAGCAGGAAATGCCGATTATTACTCGTATTGGGAAGATATGCCAGGGTGTATTGTTGTAGGGATTAACCAATATGATAAACGTTATGATGATTGCATGTACTCTGAGCAAAATTCATTACCTATTGAAACGGGAGCCAATTTTTTCGAGTTTATTGGCATGGAGCTTATTCCGTATTTAGAAAATAAATATAAAGCAGGCAGTTTCAGGGTTGCAGTCGGACATGGAGAAACAGCCAATTTTATCAATTATTTTTTGCTAAAGCCAAATCCTATTTTTAAAGGTTACATTGCTGTTAGTCCAGAATTAGCGCCTAAAATGTTAGATTACCTTCCTGAAGTTTTGGGTAAGACACAAACAAAAACATTCTACTATTTGGCCAACACAAATAACGATTCGTCATCTATAAAAAAAATGACGGATGCTTTAAATACAGATATTTCAGCGTTAGATAACAAAAATCTATTCTATAAATTCAATAATTTCGAGAAGCCGTCGCATTATTCGGTGCCAACCCACGCCATACCAAATGCCATAGAAGCTATATTTAAGGTTTTTCAGCCTATAAGTAAAGATGAATACACCGAAACCATTCTAAAACTAGAAGGTTCACCAGTTGAATACCTTCAGGAAAAATATAAAACCATCAACGAATTATTTGGCATTAAAAAGCAAGTTCTTGTAAATGATTTTAAAGCGATTTCCGCAGCTATTGAAAAGACCCAAAATTTTGAATATTACGAAGCTTTAGGGAAAATTGCCAGAGACGAGTACCCAAAAACACTTTTGGGAAGCTATTATTTAGCACGTTTTTACGAAGAAACTGGTGATACAAAAAAAGCCATGAGAACTTACCAAACAGGCTTTACTTTTGAAGAAATTGCGGGTATTACCAAGGATATAATGCTTGAAAAATCTGAAGCCATCAAAGCTGATTTTGGATATTAACCTGCAAGGTTTTGAAACCTTGTAGGTTTAAAATAAAAGAAAGAATTGACCTTTTAGGTTTAAAATAAAAATGAAGGCAGAGATTCCTGCTTTCGCAGGAATGATTATGGCTAAAGTAAAAACTACTTTTTTTTGTCAGAATTGCGGCTCGCAATACGCCAAATGGCAAGGACAATGCAATGCTTGTAAAGAATGGAATACCATTGTTGAAGAAGTGATTCAAACACCTGAAAAAAGTGATTGGAAATCACCAACAGCGGCCGTAAAAAAAGCGGCAGTTCCACTGCGAATTAAAGATATAGACGTTTCAAACGAAGCCAGACTGGATACTTTTGATGGCGAATTTAATCGTGTACTTGGAGGTGGTATTGTACCAGGCTCGTTAACGCTTTTAGGAGGAGAACCTGGTATTGGAAAAAGCACCTTGCTACTTCAAATTTCATTAAAACTGCCTTATAAAACATTGTATGTTTCTGGTGAAGAGAGCCAAAAACAAATAAAAATGCGAGCAGAACGCATTAACCCAACAAACAACAATTGTTATATTCTTACCGAAACCAAAACCCAAAATATTTTCAAACAAATTGAAACTTTGGAACCGGATATTGTTATTATAGATTCCATTCAAACACTTCATAGCGATTATATCGAATCATCTTCGGGAAGCATTTCACAAATAAAAGAATGTACTACCGAGCTTATAAAATTTGCCAAAGAAACGGCTACTCCAGTATTGTTAATTGGGCATATTACAAAAGACGGTAACATAGCAGGACCTAAAATTTTGGAACATATGGTAGATACGGTTTTGCAGTTTGAAGGCGACCGCAACCATGTGTTCAGAATTTTACGTGCACATAAAAACCGTTTTGGTTCTACTAATGAATTGGGTATTTATGAAATGCAGGGTTCTGGTTTGCGTGAAGTTTCCAACCCGTCAGAAATTTTAATTTCTAAAAAAGACGAAGAACTTTCAGGAAATGCCATAGCCGCAACCCTAGAAGGTATGCGGCCGTTAATGATTGAAGTACAAGCATTAGTTAGTACAGCGGTTTATGGTACACCGCAACGTAGTGCTACAGGTTTTAATGCGAAGCGATTAAATATGCTTCTGGCGGTTTTGGAAAAACGTGCAGGTTTCCGTTTAGGAGCAAAAGACGTGTTTTTAAATATCACGGGAGGTATTAATGTTGATGACCCTGCTATAGATTTAGCTGTGGTGGCTTCCATTTTATCATCCAATGAAGATGTAGCACTTCCAAAAGATGTTTGTTTTGCTGCTGAAGTTGGACTTTCAGGTGAGATTCGTCCTGTACAACGCGTGGAACAGCGCATTTTAGAAGCTGAAAAACTAGGGTTTTCAACCATTTTTGTTTCCAAATACAATAAAATCTCATTAAAAAAGACTGCAATAAAAATTCAACTTATTTCTAAAATTGAAGATTTGGTTGGTTTTGTTATTTAGTTAATTCTTAGCGTTTTTACGTTACAAATTGCAAATATTAGATTTAAGCTGTAAAAGGGTGTAAATTATTTAATTCTCGGGGGACTATTTCCTTAAAATTATTTAATTTCGCACCTCGATCAGAAATTGGATAAAATGAAAGCGAAATTTCCTGAATATAAAGGACTTGACTTGCCAAATGTTGCTGAAGAAATTCTTAACTATTGGCAAGAAAACAACATCTTCGAAAAAAGTGTTTCAACAAGAGAAAATCACGAGTCGTTTGTGTTTTTTGAAGGGCCACCTTCTGCAAACGGATTACCTGGTGTTCACCATGTTTTAGCGCGCGCTATTAAAGATATTTTTCCACGTTACAAAACCATGAAAGGTTTTCAAGTAAAGCGTAAAGCAGGTTGGGATACACACGGTTTACCTATTGAATTGGGTGTTGAAAAGGAATTGGGCATTACCAAAGAAGATATTGGCAAAACCATTTCGGTAGAAGATTATAACGCTGCTTGCCGTAAAGCAGTAATGCGTTATACCGATGTTTGGAACGACCTTACCCAAAAAATGGGTTATTGGGTAGATATGGACGACCCATATATTACCTACGAACCAAAATACATGGAATCTGTTTGGTGGTTGCTAAAAGAAATTTACAATAAAAACTTATTGTATAAAGGCTATACCATTCAGCCTTATTCGCCAAAAGCGGGTACAGGTTTAAGCTCGCACGAGTTGAACCAACCTGGAACGTATCAAGATGTAACGGATACTACGATTGTTGTGCAATTTAAAGCAAAACCAGCATCGTTACCAAACTTTTTACAAAACGAAGGCGATATTCACTTTTTAGCTTGGACCACCACACCTTGGACCTTGCCGAGTAATACGGCATTAACCGTTGGTCCAAAAATAGACTATGTGTTGGTTCAAACGTTCAATCAATATACTTTTGAACCTGTCAATGTGATTTTGGCAAAAAAATTAGTGTCTTATCAATTTGCAGGAAAGTTTAATCAAGTTGAAACAAAAGAGGAATTATCAGGCTATAATGCAAACGATAAAAAAATCCCTTTTTACATCGTTAAAGAATTTATTGGTAAAGATTTAGTAGGCATTACCTACGAACAATTATTACCTTATGCACTTCCTAACGATAATCCAGAAAATGCTTTTAGGGTCATTTCGGGCGATTTCGTTACTACCGAAGATGGTACGGGTATCGTACACACAGCACCTACTTTTGGAGCTGATGATGCTTTGGTTGCTAAACAAGCAACACCCGAAGTGCCACCCATGTTGGTAAAAGATGAAAATGGAAATTTAGTACCGTTGGTAGATTTACAAGGTAAATTCCGTCCAGAAATGGGTGAATATGCTGGTAAATATGTGAAGAATGAATATTATAATGAAGGTGAAGCGCCAGAACGTTCGGTAGATGTTGAGATTGCCATCAAATTAAAAGAAGAAAATAAAGCCTTTAAGGTTGAAAAATACAAACACAGTTACCCAAATTGTTGGAGAACCGATAAACCGATTCTTTACTACCCGTTAGATTCTTGGTTTATTAAAGTAACCGATGTGAAAGAGCGTATGTTCGAATTGAACGAAACCATCAACTGGAAGCCAAAAGCAACTGGTACAGGTCGTTTTGGAAATTGGCTAGCAAATGCCAACGATTGGAACTTATCGCGTTCACGTTATTGGGGAATTCCATTACCAATTTGGAGAACAGAAGATGGTAAAGAAGAAATCTGTATCGGTTCTGTTGAAGAACTAAAGGTAGAAATGCAAAAAGCAGTTTCGGCAGGTGTTTTAGCTAAAGATATTTTTGAAAATTTTGAAGTAGGAAACAATTCTGAAGAAAACTATGCGAAAATCGATTTGCATAAAAACATTGTAGATGAAATTGTATTGGTTTCCGTTTCAGGAAAACCAATGAAACGCGAAAGCGATTTAATTGATGTTTGGTTCGATTCTGGTGCAATGCCGTATGCACAATGGCATTATCCTTTTGAAAACAAAGATTTAATTGATAAAGGAACATCTTATCCAGCCGATTTTATTGCCGAAGGAGTTGATCAAACACGTGGGTGGTTCTATACGCTTCATGCTATTGGAACCATGGTTTTCGATTCTGTAGCCTATAAAAATGTGGTATCAAATGGATTGGTGTTGGATAAAAACGGACAAAAAATGTCCAAACGTTTAGGAAATGCCATCGACCCGTTTGAAACCTTATCAACTTATGGCGCGGATGCGACGCGTTGGTACATGATTTCAAATGCAAATCCATGGGATAATTTAAAATTCGATTTGGAAGGTGTTGAAGAAGTAAAACGTAAATTTTTCGGAACGCTTTATAATACCTATTCGTTCTTTCAACTGTATGCAAACCTAGATAGTTTTAATTATAGTGAAGCTGAAATTGCTATAAATGAACGCCCAGAAATTGATAGATGGATCCTTTCAGAATTAAATACATTAATTAAAAAAGTTGATGAATTTTATGCTGAGTACGAACCAACAAAAGCTGCACGCGCTATTTCAGATTTTACACAAGATTACTTAAGTAACTGGTATGTGCGTTTATGTAGAAGACGTTTCTGGAAGGGCGATTATGGCCAAGATAAAATTTTGGCATACCAAACACTTTATACCTGTATGGTAACTATTGCGAAGTTGGGCGCGCCCATAGCACCATTCTTTATGGACCGCTTGTATTTAGATTTGAATGCAGCCACCCAAAAAGAAACGTTTGAAAGTGTGCATCTTGCAGAATTTCCAAAATATGACGCTTCAGTTGTAGATAAGAGTTTGGAGCGCAAAATGGAAGCGGCACAAACAATTTCATCTTTAGTATTATCGTTAAGAGCTAAGGAGAAGATAAAAGTGCGTCAGCCACTTCAAAAAATCATGATTCCTGTTACTAGTAAACAGCAAAAGGAAGAGATTTTAGCAGTTTCAGATTTAATAAAGCATGAAGTAAACGTTAAGGAAATTGAACTTTTAGAAGAAGCTTCAGATATCTTGGTGAAACAGATAAAACCGAACTTTAAAACCCTGGGGCCACGTTTTGGAAAGGATATGAAAGCCATTGCAGGGGTAGTTACTAACTTTTCGGCAGAAGATATTAACAAAATCGAACAAAATGGCGTTTTACATATTGAAGTTAATGGAAAAAATATAACTTTAGCCCTAGATGATGTAGAAATTACATCGCAAGATATTGAAGGTTGGTTGGTAGCAAACGAAGGAAATTTAACCGTTGCTTTAGATGTTACCATTTCTGAAGATTTAAAAATGGAAGGTGTTGCTAGGGAGCTTGTTAACCGTATTCAGAATTTGCGAAAAGATTCAGGATTTGAGGTAACAGACCGAATAGATGTTAAATTACAAAATGATGTTCAAATAGTTACAGCTATAAACACAAATATTTCGTATATTAAAGCAGAAACACTAACCGAAGACCTTCAAATTATTGATAAATTAGATAATGGTATAGAAATTGCGTTTGATGATGTAAATACCAAATTGTACATACAAAAACATTAAGATTATGAGTTTAGATTTAAATGTAAGATATTCAGATAAAGATTTAGCCGAATTTAAAGCGCTAATACAAGAGAAAATAGTGAAAGCACAGCACGATTTAGAGCTAATTAAAAGTGCGTATATGAACGACCATAGTAATGGTACAGAAGATACATCACCTACTTTTAAGGCTTTTGATGAAGGAAGTGAAGTAATGAGCAAAGAATCTAACTCTGCCTTGGCAATTAGACAAGAAAAATTTATTCGCGATTTAAAAAACGCTTTGATTAGAATTGAGAATAAAACTTACGGTGTTTGTAGAGTTACAGGTAAGTTAATTGCCAAAGAACGTTTAAAATTAGTGCCTCACGCTACCTTAAGCATTGAAGCTAAAAACATGCAATAATAATTTTTTAAATTATATATTTGAAACGTCTCATTTTTTTGAGACGTTTTTCATTTTTAAAAACACGTATCCAATCGTAATTCGTAATTTATTTCATGTCCCTAAAAAAATCAATTGTTCTAATTATTATTATTTTACTCATAGATCAAATAAGTAAAATATATATAAAAACACATTTTAAACTCCAAGAAAGCATTGAGGTTTTTAGCTGGTTTCAAATCTATTTTATTGAAAATGATGGTATGGCATGGGGAACAAAAATCAGCGATTTTGTGTCTTTTATTTCAGATCGTTCCGCAAAAATATTTTTAACGGTATTTAGAATTGTTGCCATTTTTGGTATAGGTTATTGGTTGTACGATGCCACAAACAAAAAAGCTTCAAGAATATTAATACTGTCCATTGCATTAATATTTGCAGGCGCTTTGGGCAATATTATAGATTCTGTATTCTATGGTGTTATATTTGAAGATAGTTTAAATCAAGTAGCCACCTTTTTACCTGAAACAGGAGGTTACGATGTTTTGTTGCACGGTAAAGTGGTGGATATGCTTTACTTTCCTTTGTTTAAAGGCTATTTGCCCGAATGGATCCCATTTTACGGTGGTAGGTTTTTTACCTTTTTCGAACCCGTTTTTAATGTTGCCGATATGGCCATAAGCACTGGGTTTATTATGCTTATTGTTTTTAATAAGAGGGCGTTTCCGAAGAAGTAAATTTATTTTTAACTTAAATTAATGTGAAGTTTTTATGTATAGCAATATTAAAACTTTGGTATCAATTGTTTGTTTGATTTTTGTTTTTATTATTTCTTGTACTACTGATGATATAGACTCTACTAAGAGTATTTTGAAATATGCCAAAAAGGAAAATTTATATGGCGTGTGGTCTATTTATAAAGTAGAAAGCCAAGGAAGAACAGCAGATGTGCCAGTGAATATACAAGAATGTGGCCGCGATTTTTTTATTTACAGAGAAAATCAAGAGTATGATGAGTTTTTGTTTCAAGAATCTGCAACCTGCAAGCCAACTCAAAATAAACTAAAATGGGCATTGAATAATGGGATCATTACCTTATCCGATTTTGAAAATACAGGTTCCCAAATAGTTACAATTAATAGTTTAAGTGCTACTAATTTTGTTTTTACCGCAATGCTTGATTTTGATGGAGACAATGTTAACGAACCCTATACATTTACAGCTTACAGGTATTTACCTCCAAATGAATTTGATATTTATACATCGTCTTTTACTAGGGTAGAAGAACCTATGTTTTCTAGTCATATTGAGTTTAAATGGAACCAGTATAATGGTTATAATTCATTCATAAAATATGAAATATTCCGAAGTAATGACGGCTGTTCTGTAAACTCGGCACAATTAATTAAAACGATTGAAGATGTTAATTTAACTAGTTTTATAGATGAAAATCCGCCTGTAGCAGGAAGTTTTTGCTACTTCTTGAAAATTTATACCGATGAAGGGTTGTTAGGTGAAAGTAATGCATGGTATATAAACACAGAATCTATCATTCCTAAAAATGTTGCTATTGTAAATTCCAGTTATAATGATAATTCTATTACAATTTCTTGGGAAAAATATACCGGATACTACTTTTCACATTATGAAATTCGGGTACAAGACCAAAATACAAGCTCAAGCTATAACGTTCAAACCGTTAAAATTATTGAAGATGTAAATGTTACAAGCTTTACAGATTTTAATCCACCCTATGTAAACAACCCGGTTTACTCCATTTATGTTCATAATATTTTTGGGAATAGTAGCCCTTTGGATATGACTAAAAATATGATTAAAATTGGTTTTACTAGAGATGAAATACTAGATTTTAATAATTTTAAGTTTTTGAGTTTTGATGCACAGAGTAAATCGTTTTTCTTGTATGGGAAGTCTATTAAAAATGAAATGAGACTTGTAAAGTATGATTATTTAAATAAAAAAATAGCCGCGGAAGCTTTTAAGATGCCTACTAGTTCTACAGATACAGAAATGAAACTGATAACTTCGGAAAACGGAAAAGAACTTCTTTTTGTTCAAGGAGGCGATTTGTGGGTATATGATGCAAGTAATTTGATATATAAGTATGCGTTAAAACCTAACAATTCTTTAGTTAATAGTTTCGCTTATTTAAGTAATAATATTTGGGTGGTTGCTGATGGTGATTACGTTAAAACTTATAAAAGGAATGGAAGTGAATTTTTAAAAATAGATGAAAAATTACACTTTCCAGACCACCAAGGAAGCTTTAACTATGAGATTACTAAAATGGATGCAAATACTATTTTATTAAGCCATAATAATGAAGGCAGAGCTATTCAATATACAATTAATTCTGAAGGACAAATAACAAACAATGGCATTAAACAGTTGCCGATGTATGCTAGATACAACAGTGATATTGCTGTAAATAATTCCAGTAACCTAATTTTAAATAAAAACAGAAATACAATTTATTCATCGGTAAATTATTCGGTGGTTGCAAGTTATCCGAATCCAGTAATAACATTGAATTTTAATAAATTAGGAACTAAGATTTTTGGAACTAATAATGATGTTGGCACAAATGGTAATTATAATCATTTTAAAAAGGAGCTTGTGGTTTATGATATCAGCAACCAAGGGTTGTCTAAACTTGCAACAAAAGGATATCCTTTGTATGTAGCTGAAGATGATGTAGGAAATATTGTAAGCCTGTCTTCTGGATTTCCAAGAACACGGTATTATGACTATCGCACAAGTGATGTTGCCGATTTGTTTGTTGAGATTATCAAATAAATCTCGTTAAACCTTAAAAAGATAAAAAAGAATTAAAATCGATAAATGGTTTTTGGCATTACGCAATAATCCAACCTAACATCACTTTCAAAAACATCAGTAATCTCATTTTCAGCTTCAAAAAAAGATAAGCCAATTTTAATGGTTTCGGGTTTGCAATTGGCTAAAAAACGATCGTAAAAACCTTTGCCATAACCCACACGGTTTCCTTGTTTATCAAAAGCTAAAAGCGGTATAAAAACCACTTCTATTTTATCGTTGGAAATTTCAATGCCATCAACAGGTTCAGGGATATTGTAACTGTTTTTTTTAATAACGGTATTATCTGTTAGAAGAAAGTTTGTCATTAAACCCGTTTCAAAATCACTTTTAGAAATAACAATATGCTTGTCTTTTCCCGAAAGGATATTCAGAATATAATCGGTATTTACTTCTTTGTGTTCTTCAATAGCTAAAAAAACATGATAGAATGCATGTTCCCAAATAGGTAATTTTAAAAGTTGATTGGCAATAGCTATACTTAAATCGTCAATTTGGGTTGTTGACAACGCATTACGAAGCTTTTTATATTTTTTCCGTAATTCGGCTTTAAGCATGTGTTTCTATCGTTTAAGTTTTGTGGAAATATGAAATAAAGCATCCCCCTGGTAAACAATGGGCGATTCGTTCACATTAATTATATATCCTGAGTTTTGGGCTTTTACGGCTTGGTTTAATTTGCCATAGGGGTCGGTTATGTATCCTAAAACATCGCCTTTTTTTACATGGCTGCTAATGGCAATAGTGGCTCTAAACATGCCCGAAAAACTAGCACGTTGCCAACGGCTTTCATTAATAAAAACGGTGTCTTTTTTTGGTTTAGTAGCTTTAGCTTGCGAGTTTAGCATCCCTAAATGTTTTAAAACACGTTTTGAACCATTAACGCCATGGTTGGTAATATTCTCATCTATGTGAAACGATTTACCGCCTTCAAAAAGCAACATGGCTTTTCCTAATTTGTAACAGCTGTTTCTAAACGATTTATTTAAGTTTTTAGAATACAAAACGAAGGGTGCAGCAAAAACCTTAGCCAACTCGTTAAGATGTCTGTTTTCTTTTGAAATACGTATTTGAGGTGCGTTAAAACGTCCGGAACCACCTGTATGAAAATCGATAATACAATCTACACAGGGCACAATATCGTGTATGAGTTTATGGGCAACCCTACTGGCCAAAGAGCCATCAACCGTACCCGGAAACACACGGTTTAAATCCCTGCCATCGGGAAACTCGCGTTTTAAGTTTATAAATCCAAAAACATTGATGACGGGAATGCAAATAATGGTACCAATTTTTGGTTTGTTAATGCCACTGGCTATGAGTTGCCTAACAATTTCAACACCATTTACTTCATCACCATGAATGCCTGCAGTGAACAGCACGATAGGCCCTGGTTTTTTAGCGCGTTCAATAATAATGGGAACGTTTACGGGTGATGAGGTGTGAAGATTGGCAACATCAAAATCAATTTCTTTGCTTTCGCCGGGATATATTTTGGTGTCTAGAATAGTTAAAATATTGTTCACTAAAGTCATACGAAACCTAATTTATTTTAACGCTGGTGTCTGTTTTTTTCAATGTACGTGATGATGCTTTTGGCAATATTTCTACCTGTAGCTTCTTCAATACCTTCTAAACCGGGTGTAGAATTTACTTCTAAAAGCAACGGTCCACGTGCCGATTGCAGCATATCAACCCCACAAACAGGAAGTTTAAGAACACGCGATGCGTTCATAGCCAATTTTAATTCTTGCTCATCTAGTTTTATAACTTGGGCTGAACCGCCACGATGTAAGTTTGAACGGAATTCACCTTCTTTCCCTTGGCGCTTCATGGCGCCTACAACTTGCCCATCTACAATTAAAGCGCGTAAATCGGCACCTTTGGCTTCTTTTATGAATTCTTGAACGATAACACGGGCTTCTAAACCATTAAAAGCTTCTAAAACCGATTCGGCAGCATTTTTGGTTTCAGCTAAAACAACCCCCAAACCTTGTGTGCCTTCCAGTAATTTTATAATAACGGGTACACCGCCAACATGCTCTATCACTTCTTCAACATCACGTGAGTAATTGGTAAAAACGGTTTTTGGCATGCCAATTCCGGCTTTGCTCAAGCGCTGTAAACTGCGGAGCTTGTCCCTAGAACGCTGTATGGCATCGGACGTTGCGATGGTGAACACATTCATCATTTCAAACTGTCTTACTACTGCACACCCGTAAAAGGTGATGGAGGCGCCAATTCTAGGAATTACGGCATCAACATAATCTAAATAGCGGTCTTTGTAATATATGGTTGGTTTTTCCCTTTCAATAATAATATCGCATTTTAAGGGGTCTATCACTTCAACTTTATGGCCTCGTTTTTCACCTTCTTCAACAAGTCGGTCGGTTGAATATAGATTAGAATTTCTTGATAATATGACTATGTTCATAGGGGTTTTGTGTTATAGGAAACGTTTTCTAAATCTACATCAACCAGAAATTTCCGTTTTAAAAATTGCCTGCCAATTAGCACAGGAAATCTCATGTCATTACGTGTGCTTAAAGTTAGATTAATCTTATAAGTTTTTCCAAAAAAAATGACTTCAGATTTTATTTTATATCGGTTTTCTTTCAATCCGTTGCTACTTTTTACAACGGTGCTCGAGTATTCGTTAAAAATAATCTCGGTTTTTCCAAAATTTTGATGCTTATCACTGTTAAAAATGCATCGTAATGTGTTGTTATCTTCAATAATTTCATCATAATGAATGGTAGATGTATAAGCGCCCGTATCAACTTTAACATCAATATTGAATAGACCCAATTTAGGGAAATCTATTTTATCAACTCTACCAATTACTTTTTTGTTCATTTTATGGTTTTAAAATGTGCTGCAATGTAACGAATAGTTAGGTAGCTTCAAAAGTTTAACAGATTTATGCAGGCGTATTTTATCAATAAAAAATTAAAATAATTACCTTTACGTTAATGGATAAACCTACTTTAGAAATACAATTACAAACCTTACCAAATCAACCAGGGGTGTACCAGTATTATGATGCTGATGGCACTATTCTTTACGTTGGAAAAGCCAAAAATTTAAAGAAGCGGGTTAGTAGTTATTTTACAAAAACACACGATAATGGTAAAACGCGTGTGCTGGTGAAAAAAATTGACACCATCAAGCACATTGTGGTAGATACGGAAACCGATGCCTTGTTGTTGGAAAACAACCTCATTAAAAAGTATCAGCCCAAGTATAATGTAATGCTGAAAGACGACAAATCGTACCCTTGGATTTGTATAAAAAACGAGCGTTTCCCTAGAGTGTTTTCTACCCGCCGTGTTTTTAAGGATGGCTCGGAATATTTTGGCCCCTATACCAGCATGAAAACGGTTCATACCCTGTTGGATTTAATAAAAGGGCTGTATTCGTTGCGAAATTGCAATTATGATTTAGCTGAAAATAAAATTGAAGCAGGCAAGTATAAAGTGTGTTTAGAATTTCATTTAGGAAATTGTAAGGGTCCTTGCGAGGGTTTGGAAACCGAACAGGAATACAACGAAAACATTAAGGACATCAAAGAAATTTTAAAAGGAAATTTTAAAGATTCGTTGCAGCAATTTAAGCTTCAAATGAAACAATATGCTGAAGACATGCGTTTTGAAGAAGCTCAAAAAATTAAGGAAAAGATAGAAATTCTTGAAAATTACCAAGCAAAATCAACCATTGTAAACCCAAAAATCAGCAATGTAGATGTATTTTCCATAATGAGCGACGAAAGTTACGGGTATGTCAATTTTTTACAGTTATCTTACGGATCCATCATCCGTTCGCATACTTTGGAAATTAAGAAAAAATTGGATGAAACGGATGTTGAGTTGTTAGAGTTGGCAATTACAGAAATTCGTCAACGTTTTCATTCAAAATCAAAAGAAATATACGTGCCTTTTAAAGTGGAATTGGGTGAAGGCATTAAAGTAACCGTGCCACAATTGGGCGATAAAAAACACATATTGGATTTATCGCTTAGAAATGCCAAATATTACCGTATGGAAAGGTTCAAACAGGATAAAATTGTAGATCCTGATAGGCACGCCAACCGCATTATGGCACAAATGAAAGCCGATTTAAGGTTGCATGAAGAACCACGACATATAGAATGTTTCGATAACTCGAACATTCAAGGAACCAACCCCGTTGCTGCTTGCGTGGTTTTTAAAAACGGAAAGCCCAGTAAAAAGGATTACCGCCATTTTAATATTAAAACGGTAGAAGGTCCAGACGATTTCGCATCCATGGAAGAAGTGGTATACCGCCGTTACAAACGCATGTTGGATGAAGAGCAACCCTTGCCACAACTCATCATCATAGATGGAGGGAAAGGGCAATTATCATCAGCCTTAAAAAGTTTGGATGCATTGGGTTTGAGAGGAAAAATAGCAATCATCGGAATTGCAAAGCGTTTAGAAGAATTATTTTACCCAAACGATCCAATTCCACTATATTTAGATAAAAAAAGCGAAACGCTAAAAGTCATACAACAATTACGAAATGAAGCGCACCGTTTTGGAATAGAACACCATAGGAATAAACGAAGCAAAAGTGCGTTAAATACAGAGTTGGAAACAATTCCTGGCATAGGTGAAAAAACGATTGTAGAGTTGTTTAAACATTTTAAATCGGTAAAACGTGTTGCCAATGCAAAATTAGATGAGTTAGAACCAGTTGTTGGAGTATCTAGAGCTGAAAAAATATATAATTACTACCATAATAAATAGAACATTCAAAATTAACACATGAAATATATTTTAACCTTAATACTGTTTTTTGTTTGTTTTGAGGGAATTTCTCAAGACACGGAAAACGACGGGGTTAAAGTTGGTTTAGTGTTAAGCGGAGGAGGTGCCAAAGGGTTGGCGCATATTGGTGTTTTAAAAGTAATTGATAGTCTTGGTGTAAAGGTAGACTATATTGCAGGAACAAGCATGGGTGCTATCATTGGAGGGCTTTATGCTTCAGGTTATACAGGAAATCAGCTCGATTCAATTTTTAGAGTCATAGATTTCGATAATTTAATAAATGACGATTTACCAAGAGATTCGAAAGCATTTTATGAGCGTGATAATTCTGAAAAGTATGCCGTAACATTACCGTTTGAAAATTTTAAAATTAAATTACCTTCTGCATTATCAAGAGGTCAAAACACCTATAGTTTATTTTCAGAACTCACATTACATGTTAGTGAAATTAACAATTTTAGTAAGTTGCCTATACCATTTTTCTGTATTGCTACTAATATAGAGACAGGACAAGCCGTTATGTTGGATTCGGGTAATTTAGCGCAATCTATGATGGCAAGTGGTGCATTACCATCTTTATTTCAGGCAGTTATCATTGATGGTCAAGTGCTAATTGATGGTGGGGTGGTTAATAATTACCCAGTAGATGAGTTGCGTGCCAAAGGCATGGACGTAATTATTGGAGTAGATGTGCAAGATGGGTTGGCAACCAGGGAAGAATTAACATCGGCACCAGATGTGTTGGTTCAAATAAACAATTTCAGGACGATTAATGATATGAAATTGAAGATTAAGAAAACCGATATTTATATTAAGCCGGATATTAAAGATTATTCCGTGGTATCTTTTAGTGAGGGTTCAAAAATTATTGAAAATGGTAAACAAGCTACTATTGAAAAAGCGCATGTTTTAAACAAATTGGTTGCTAAAAATCAAATACAATCAGGCCTAAAATCAAAAGTTAATTATGCTGCAAACGATAGTATTACTATTAATAACATAGTTATAAAAGGAAATAAAAAATATACCAGAGCGTATGTTTTAGGTAAGCTGAAATTAAAAAGTAACGAAAAAATCAGCTACAAAAAATTCAACAAAGGCATTAATAATTTGGTAGCTACAAACAACTTCGATTCTTTTGAATACGAATTAAATAGAAGCGAAGATAAAGAAGGCTATGATTTAATAGCGAATTTAAACGAAACCAAAACCACCACCTTTTTAAAACTAGGAATACATTATGATGATTTGTATAAAAGTGCCGCACTAGTTAATTTCACAAAAAAAAGATGGTTGTTTGATAACGATTTGGCTTCGTTGGATGTTATTTTAGGTGATAACGTACGCTATAATTTTGAATATTTTATTGATAATGGTTTCTATTGGAGTGTTGGTTTAAAATCCAGGTACCATCAATTTAATAAGGATATTAGCGCAAAACTACTGTTAGACGATGCTCAATTAACGGGTTCAGAGTTAAACAAAATTGATGCGAAATTACAAGATCAAACCAATCAAATATATGTACAAACCTTATTTAGAAAAGATTTTGCTTTAAGTGCTGGTTTAGAACACAAACGCCTGGAAATAAAAACACAAACACTTACAACCAACAATAGAACCAATCGTTTTGTTTTCGAAAGCACCGATTACTTAAGTGTTTTTGGCGGGTTAAAATTAGATACTTACAACAATAAATATTTTCCAAGTAGAGGCGTGTATTTTGATGGTGATTTACATATGTATTTATACGCATCCTCATTTAATGAAACTTTTGAGAATTTTTCACTTGCAAAGGCAGATATGGGTTATGCCTTTAGTGTTTCAAAAAAATTGGCTTTTAATTTACAAACAGGAGGCGGCTTTAAAATTGGCGACAGATCAACCCAAGCTTTAGATTTTGCTTTGGGAGGAAATGGCAATAATTTAATAAATAACTTTATTCCGTTTATAGGCTACGATTATATTTCCCTTACTGGGAATAGTTTTGTAAAAGCATCTTTAACTGCCGATTATCAACTATTTAAAAAGCATCACATCACTTTAGAAGGTAACTGGGCAAATGTTGATGATAATATTTTTGAAACAGGCGAATGGTTCACGTTACCCGATTACAGAGGTTACGCCTTAGGTTACGCCATCGAAACGTTTATTGGTCCAATTCAAGCAAAATGCAGTTATTCACCAGAAGAAAACCAGAGCTATTGGTTTTTTAATGTTGGTTTCTGGTTTTAACAAATTCTTAAACTATCTCCGTAATTTTTTCACGATATTTGTTAGGTTATGCAACATTTTTGGCAAGACTTATTACTATTTCTGCACTTCCTTATCAAGAGAAATCCTGAATAAGCCTACTTTATTGTATCTTTATATGTAATTGATTTTTAGTTCAATGTCACCTTGGGCACAGTCGAAGGGCTCAACTTTGAACATTATACTTTTAACTTTTAAATTTTTAAAGTATGCCTTTTTATCATAAATTAGGAAGTATTCCACATAAACGCCATACCCAATTTAGAAAACCAGATGGCAGTTTGTATTCCGAACAGTTATTTGGCACTATTGGGTTTGATGGCATGTACACTAATAGCTACCACGAGCAACGACCCACGCAAGTAAAAGAAATAAAAAAACAATACAGTATAGCGCCTAAAATAGCCAAAGCAAACAACATACAGTCGTATAAGTTGAAAGGCTTTCAAATAAAACCAGAACACGATTATTTAGAAAGCCGAAAAACAGTATTGGTAAATAAAGACTGTGCCATTATTTTAGCGGCACCTAAACAAGCAACCCAAGACTATTTTTATAAAAACACTGATGCAGATGAATTAATTTTCATCCATAAAGGTTCGGGAAAACTCCGAACCATGTTAGGGAATCTCGATTTTAAATACGGTGATTATTTGTTGGTGCCACGAGGTGTTATTTATAAAATAGATTTTGATACGGAAGATAATAGGCTGTTTATTGTTGAGTCGCGTCGCCCCATTTACACACCAAAACGTTATCGTAATTGGTTTGGGCAGTTGTTAGAACATGCGCCGTATTGTGAACGCGATATCCGTAAGCCACAAGAACTAGAAACCCATAACGAAACGGGCGACTTCCTAATAAAAGTAAAAAAACAAGACGATATTATAGAAATGGTGTACGCATCGCACCCTTTTGATGTAGTAGGGTACGATGGTTACAATTACCCGTATGCATTTTCCATTCACGATTTTGAACCCATAACGGGGCGCATCCACCAACCGCCACCAGTGCATCAAACTTTTGAAACCGATGCCTTTGTGGTGTGTAGTTTTGTACCGCGACTTTATGATTACCATCCACTTTCCATACCTGCACCATATAATCATAGCAATATAGATAGTGATGAGGTGTTGTATTACGTAGATGGCGATTTTATGAGCAGAAACGATGTTGAAGCGGGTTACATCTCGCTACATCCCGCAGGTATTCCGCATGGGCCACATCCAGGAGCTACCGAGCGTAGCATAGGAAAAACCAAAACCGATGAACTTGCAGTTATGGTAGATACTTTTAAGCCGCTTATGGTAACCGAAGAAGGTATGAAAATTGCCGATGAGGATTATTATAAATCGTGGTTGAAGCCTCCCCTAACCCCTCCAAAGGAGGGGAACTGATTACTCATGATTTGAGTTTTTAGCGAGAAGTATTTCAATGAAATAAAACAGTATAAATAAAATACTCAATTACCCTGCTTGAGTTTCTCCCCTTAGGGGAGATTTAGAGGGGCTTATACTATGTATACATTAGAAAAAATATTCGAAGGTGCACAAGATTTTTTGCCACTTCTAGGAACCGATTATGTAGAATTCTACGTGGGCAATGCCAAACAAGCAGCGCATTTTTACAAAACAGCGTTTGGTTTTCAATCGTATGCTTATAAAGGTCTGGAAACAGGTTCAAAAGACCAAGTAAGTTATGTGCTTAAACAAGATAAAATAAGGTTAGTTCTTACTACACCTTTAAACAGCAAATCACCCATAAATGAGCATATAGTTAAACATGGTGATGGTGTAAAAGTCATTGCACTTTGGGTTGAAGATGCTAAAAAAGCGTATCAGGAAACCACTAGTAGAGGTGCAAAATCATATATGGAACCTATTGTTGAAAAAGATGAACATGGCGAAGTAGTACGAGCAGGTATTTATACCTATGGAGAAACGGTACATATGTTTGTAGAGCGTAAAAACTATAAGGGTACATTTTTACCAGGTTTTAGAAAATGGGAATCTGAATACAATCCAGAACCTGTGGGTTTAAAATATATAGACCATATGGTTGGCAATGTTGGTTGGGGGCAAATGAATACGTGGGTAAAATGGTATGAAGATGTTATGGGTTTTGAAAATTTTTTGTCATTTGATGATAAGCAAATACATACCGAATACTCTGCTTTAATGAGCAAAGTGATGAGCAATGGCAATGGACGCATAAAATTCCCGATAAATGAACCCGCAAAAGGAAAGAAGCGTTCTCAAATTGAAGAATATCTCGATTTTTACGAAGGCGCAGGCGTGCAACATATAGCGGTTGCAACCGATGATATTATAACAGCAGTGAGTCAGTTAAAATCAAGAGGTGTCGAGTTTTTATCAACTCCACCCGAAGCTTATTATAAGGCAGTGCCACAGCGTTTACACGAGCATAATCATGAATTGCGTGAAGATATCGAAACACTTAAAGGCTTAGGTATCATGATTGATGCCGATGAAGAAGGCTACCTATTACAAATTTTTACAAAACCTGTAGAGGACAGACCAACATTATTCTTCGAGATTATTCAACGTATGGGAGCAAGGGGTTTTGGTGCAGGAAATTTTAAAGCACTTTTTGAATCTATAGAACGCGAACAGGCCAATAGAGGAACGCTTTAGCTTTCTGTTTGCACAACTTCATATTAAAATATTTCGGATAGTTTTTTATAAATACAGTAACAAATTAACGTTATGGTCTTCTTTTAAATTGAAACGGTAAAAGTAATTTTTATATTTTTGGAACAGTAATTGCAAATTCCTATAAATAACATAACAATGTAATTCAAGAATGTAATTACAATTACCTCAATAAAGATGAAAAAGACACTACTTGTAATATCGGCAATAATAATCACACAAACAACCTTTGCACAACAGGAATCGGCATTTGGTGATGGTGAATGGTTTCAGTTTAAAATGAGTTATAGTGGCTTTTTAAAAGCAGGAAATGCCACGCTTTATGTAAAGGAAACGAAACTTGATAATAAAGATGTGTACCATGTAATAGGAAAAGGGTGGACGTCGGGCATGATAAAATGGTTTTTTAAAGTAAAAGACCGTTATGAAAGCTATTTTGATAGAACCACGCTACTGCCATATAAATTCATTAGAAATATAGATGAAGGTGGGCATACCAAAGATTTAGAGGTGGATTTTGATCAAAAAAATAACAAGGCCTATGTAAACGATAAAAAGAAAAAAACGAAAACCGAGTTTGAGACCAAACCAAACGTTCAAGACATGGTATCAACTTACTATTATTTGCGTAATAAAATTAATATAAGCGCTTTGAAAATAGGTGATGAGATACGTACCGATATGTTTTTTGATGAAGAAAATTACGGATTCAAACTAAAGTATTTAGGAACAGAAATTATTGATACCGATTTTGGTAAAATAGAGTCGTTAAAATTCAGGCCTTATGTTATGGCGGGACGCGTTTTTAAAGAAGAAGAAAGTTTAACACTTTGGGTGTCAAAAGATAAAAATAAAATACCTTTGCGTATTAGGGCCGATTTAAGGGTGGGTTCTTTACGTGCCGAATTAGAAGCTTTCAAAGGATTAAAACACCCTTTTAAAATAGTTGTTGATAATTAAAAGATATTTTGAAATCTAAAATAAACGACCAACTTAAAGACAAATACGAGGCAATAGACCAAGATTTAGAAGCTTATTTAGAAGGTCTATTACACAGTAAACCCATAAATTATTGGGATTATATTCAAACCGATGCCTTGTTGAATCTTCAAATACAGCGTACCGTTTTTCCAGACGAAATGGTATTCATCATGTACCATCAAATAAACGAGTTGTTGTTTAAAATGGTGCTTGTTGAAATTGACCAAGTAGCAAAAAGCAAAGAGTTGACCGTTGAATTGTTTACCTCAAAACTCATGCGTATCAGTCGTTATTTCGATATGCTTACTTCTTCATTTAGCATTATGAAAGATGGTATGGACGTTGATCAATACAACAAATTTAGAGCAACTTTAACACCAGCTAGCGGATTTCAAAGTGCCCAATACAGAAAAATTGAATTTGCTTCTACTGAATTGATAAACTTAATAGACAAACGATTCAGGGATACAATCGATAGAAATTCTTCCTATGAAAATGCTTTCGAGCATTTATATTGGCAAGCCGCTGGAAAGAATTATAAAACAGGCAAAAAAAGTTACACATTAACAGTTTTTGAAGAAAGATATAAAGACGAATTTATTAGATTTGCCCAGTTTTATAGCACAAATAATTTATACTCTAAATTTAAAGAGCTTCCTAAAGAAGCTAGGGAAGACAAAGAGTTAATTAACGCCATGCGCCATTTTGATTATACGGTAAACATCAAATGGGTTATGGCTCATTATAATACAGCAAATCATTATTTAAATATTGGCGGAAAAACCGCCGAAGCAACAGGAGGAAGTGAATGGGTAAAATACATGCATCCAAAGTATCAAAAAAGAATATTTTTTCCGGACTTATGGACAAAGCAAGAAATAGAAGAATGGGGAGTAAATATTTAGTAGTTTTATTAGCATTATTAAGCATTATTGCGTGTAAAGAAAAAGAGCAGCCTGTTGAAGTAGTACCAGTTGTAGAAAAGCCTGCCGATATTTACGAATTCGGGTTTAATTTAAGCGATTTTGTTGTAAAAAGAGATACCGTAAGAAGCGGTGATAGTTTTGGTGTTATTTTAGAGCGTAACAAAATTGGTTATCCAAGAATTTTTTCAATTGCAGAAAAAGCAAGAGACACATTCGATATTAGACGCCTTCAAATAGGAAAACCATACACATTGCTTTGTTCTAAAGATACTTTGGAAATTCCCAAACATTTCATCTATCAACCCAATCAAGAAGAATTTGTTGTTATAAGTTTTCAAGATTCCATTCACGCCTATACAAGTAGAAAACCAATTAAATATGTAGAGAAATCGGTTACAGGTGTTTTAAATAGCAGCATATCCCAAGAGTTAGATAAAAAAGGCATTAGCCCTATTCTAACCAACATGTTGGCTGAACAAATTTATGCTTGGACTATCGATTTTACAAGGCTTCAAAAAGGAGATTCGTATAAAGTAATTTATACCGATAAATATATTGATGATACTATTTATGCAGGTGTACATAATGTAAAAGCTGTAGTTTTTAACCATAAAAACACACCATATTATGCCTTTAGGTATCGAACGGATTCTATTAAAAACATATACGAATACTACAATGAAGCTGCTAAAGATTTGCGACGTGCCTTCTTAAAAGCACCTGTGCAATTTAGCAGAATATCATCTAAATACAACTTAAACAGGCGCATTGCTTACTACGGTTTTGCTTTGCGACCCCATAAAGGAACTGATTTTGCGGCACCTATTGGAACCCCTATTTTAGCCACGGCAAATGGAACAGTTACCGAATCGCAGTATAAAGGTGGTAACGGTAATTATGTAAAAATTAGACACAATAGCACTTACGAAACCCAATATTTGCATATGCAAAAACGTAAAGTTAGTGTTGGTCAGCACGTAAAACAAGGCGATGTCATTGGTTGGATAGGGATGACGGGAAATACCGGTGGACCACACGTATGCTATCGCTTTTGGAAAAATGGCAAACAGGTCGATCCGTTCAAAGAAAAATTATCACAATCAGAGCCAATTGCTGAATCTTTAAAAGGCGATTATTTAAATTTTATCAGACCAATAAAGGTTAAATTAGATGCGTTACCTATTTTTGATGATTCAAAGGAAAAAGAGGTAAAAACTACTGTAACTCAAAAAGAATAAATTATGGCACTACCAACTATCAACCCAACAACAACAAATGCTTGGAAAAAACTTCAAGAGCATTTTAATAAAGTTAGTAATAATCATATGAAAGATTTGTTTGCTCAAGATAAAGACAGGGCAAATAAATTCACCATTAATTGGGATGATTTTTATGTAGATTTTTCCAAAAACAGGATTACTGAAGAAACTTTAAAGTATCTGTTGGAATTAGCCGATGAGGTAAAGTTGAAAGATGCCGTTATAAGTCAATTTTCTGGCGAAATAATAAATGAAACCGAAGGTCGTGCCGTATTGCATACTGCTTTACGTGCGCCTAAAGATGCCAATTTTAAGGTAGAAGGCGTTAATGTAATGCCCGAAGTATATGCCGTAAAACAAAAAATAGAAGCGTTTACAAATCAAGTTGTAAATGGCGAACTTAAAGGTTTCACAGGAAAAGCGTTTACCGATGTGGTAAATATTGGTATTGGTGGATCCGATTTAGGTCCAGCTATGGTGGTTGATGCACTTCAATACTACAAAAACCACCTAACAACTCATTTTGTGAGCAATGTGGATGGCGACCACGTAAACGAAGTTATTAAAAAACTAAACCCAGAAACAACTTTGTTTGTAATAGTTTCAAAAACGTTTACAACACAAGAAACGCTTTCTAATGCCAATACGTTGAAAGCATGGTTTTTAAAATCGGCTAATGAAGAAGCGATTGCTAAACAATTTGTAGCGGTTTCAACCAACATTCAAAATGTAAAAGCTTTTGGTATAGATGAAAACAATATTTTCCCAATGTGGGATTGGGTTGGAGGTCGTTTTTCATTATGGAGCGCCGTTGGTTTAACCGTAAGTTTAGCCGTTGGCTATAAAAATTTTGATAGCTTGTTGCAAGGTGCCAATAAAATGGACGAGCATTTTAAAAATGAAGATTTTAAAACCAATATCCCCGTTGTTTTAGCATTAATAAGCGTTTGGTACAATAACTTTTTTAAAGCTGAAAGTGAGGCTATTATTCCTTATTCTCAATATTTAAATCAATTTGCTACGTACCTTCAACAGGGTATTATGGAAAGTAATGGCAAAAGTGTTGATAGAAAAGGCAACACAATAGATTACCAAACAGGTACTATTATTTGGGGAGAACCAGGAACCAATTCACAGCATGCATTCTTTCAATTAATACATCAAGGAACTAAATTGATTCCTGCCGATTTTATTGGTTTTACAAAATCGTTGCACGGAAACCAAGACCATCAAGATAAATTGATGTCTAACTTTTTAGCGCAAACCGAAGCATTGTTAAATGGAAAAACAGAAGAAGAGGTATTGGCAGAAGGAGCTTCGGAAACATTAAAGCCTTTTAAAGTTTTCCAAGGCAATAAACCTACAAATACTATATTTATTAACAAGTTAACACCAGAAAGTTTAGGTAAATTAATAGCGATGTACGAGCATAAAATATTTGTACAAGGCATTATTTGGAACATATTTAGTTATGACCAGTTTGGTGTAGAGTTAGGCAAGCAATTAGCTAGTAAAATTCTACAAGAATTTAACAATAGCGTAGGTAACAGCCATGATTCATCAACCCAAAATTTATTGAATCACTACAAGAAGATGTCTTAAAGAGCAGGAAATTCTTAATAATATTCTTAAAAAAAAGCATTTATATGAAAATTATAAATGCTTTTTTATTTATATAATAAGAATCTGATATGTTAACAATTACATAATAATCATGCGATATTTATACTTAATTTTGCAGCGACTAATTCATTTAATTAATCTTTATTATGAAAAAAACTACTCAATTTTTATTGATGGCTGTAGTGTTATTGTTTTCTACAGTTATGATGGCTCAAAGTACTATAACAGGTACTATTATGGATGCCGAACTTAATTCGCCACTACCAGGAGCGAATGTTGTTGAAAAAGGAACTACCAATGGTGTTTCTTCAGATTTTGACGGTAAGTTTAAATTAGAAACTACTACACCTACCGGTCAAATCGTTATTTCTTTTGTTGGTTACAGTTCAGTTACTTTAAAATTTACTGGAAGTACTAATTTGGGTAACATTAAATTAACCCCAGATAATTCACTTGACGAGGTTGTGATTATTGGTTCTGGTGTTATCGATCTAGCGGAGGGAAGAAAGACGCCCATTGCGGTTTCTACGATTAAGGCAAATCAAATTCAAGAAAAAACAGGAACTTCAGATTTACCAGAAGTTTTAAAATCAACCCCATCTGTTCAATCTATTCAAGGTGGAGGCTTTGGTGAAGGGCAAATGTTCTTAAGGGGTTTTGATCAAGTTAATACAGCATTTTTATTAAACGGGCAACCAATTAACAGTCCTGAGGATGGTAGGATGTTTTGGTCTAACTGGTCCGGAGTTTTAGATGTAGCACAAGCAGTTCAAGTACAACGAGGTTTAGGGTCTTCTAAATTAGCAATATCTTCTGTTGGAGGTACCGTAAATATTGTGACTAAAACAATTGATAGAAAAGAAGGCGGCTTTTTACAACAAATGATTGCTAATGATAATTACACAAAAACAACAGCATCATATTCAACTGGATTAATGGAAAGCGGATGGGCATTTTCAGCTTTATTAGGTCACTGGCAAGGTGAAGGTTACGTTGAAGATACCGATGGACAAGGACAAACCTATTTTATTTCTTTAGGATATAAGGCTAATGATAATAATATATTCAATTTCATGATAACAGGTGCTCCTCAGTGGCATGCAACTTCAGGGTTTTATAATTTAGAAACCTTATTGGATAATGGAAGAAAGTTTAATGGCTTTACAAATAATAATGGTTCATACAGTGGTGTAAATAGTCCAAATTTATTACAAAGCGGAAGATATCCAGCTGGACGAAACATCTATCATAAACCAGTTGCTAATTTAAGTTGGGATTTAACAATAAATGATAACTCATCGTTATCAACCGTATTATATGCATCGGCAGGTAGAGGTGCCTTTGCTTCAACGCAGCGTACGGGTAGCGCTGGAAGTAGAGTGGCTACTTATGCCAGAGGTTCTAACAATAACCATAACTGGTATGGTTTAGTAACTAATTACAATAATGATTTAAACGAAAATTTAAGCCTTAATGTAGGTGCTGATGTGCGTTTGTATAATGGTATTCATTTTAGAAGTGTTAACGAATTTTTATCAGTAAATTCAGTAAATGCGTCTAGTAATTATAATGGTGGTGCTTACCAATTAACAGAAGTTTTTGGAGGCATAAATCCATGGAATGTGTTTTTTAACACTAATGATGATCATGCACAACGTTTTGGGTATGATTATGAAGAAAATATTAACTACATGGGTGTCTTTGGTCAATTGGAATATGCAAAAGATAGTTTTTCAGCATTTTTTCAAGGATCTGCTTCTACACAATCCCACATAAGAACAGAATTTTTAAGTGTTGCTAGTGAAGGGCAATCGGAAGAATCAGATAAAGTGAATAATCCGGGATTTAATGTAAAGGCAGGTGCTTCATATAACCTAAATGCAAGTAATGTTGTTTTTGCTAATGTGGGCTACTATTCCCGTCAGCCTTTCCATAGTGATTTATTTGTTGATGATAGAAATTCAAATCAGTTAAACCCATTTGTAGAAGGCAACCAAAAAATTACAGGCCTAGAAGCAGGATATAAATTTTTAGGAGATGTTGTGTCTGCTAATCTTAATGTGTACCACACTACTTGGGATAATAAAATTGATTACAGCTCCAGAGATACCGATAGTAACGGACAAGCAGATGAGTTTACACAAACAAGTCCATTAAAACAAGTGCATATGGGAGTTGAGTTGGAAGTATTTACGCGTTTTGCTGAAGGATTGAATATTAATGGATTTGTGTCTGTTGGTGATTGGAAATACGATGGAAACATTACAACAAGAACGACTGATGATACAGGAGCTGTAATATCTCAAGGCGCTACGAGTTATATTGATGGTGTAAAAATTGGACAAGCAGCTCAATTTACTGCTGGTATTACTGCAGATTATGAAATTTTACCGCGTTTAAAAGTTGGAGCTAATTGGAATCAGTATGATAATTTATATGGGAACTCTGATTTTTCTGGAGCGGAATTTGCAACGGAAGATAATAGAGGCGCTATTAAATTACCCTCTTATGATACGGTTGATGCAGGCGTGTCATATAAAATGTTATTAGGAAAAAATGACGATAAGTCATTACAAATGCGAGTAAATATCAATAATGTTTTTGATGAAGTTTATATTGAAAACTCAAGAGATAACATTCATGTAGATTCCGGCGATGTAGCTTGGAAAGGAGTTAATGTAGATAATGGGGTAAGATTTGGTTACGGTAGAACATGGAATTTTAGCATGCGTTACAATTTCTAATATAATCACATCATATTATATCAAACCGCTTCCATGGAAGCGGTTTTTTTATGTTTTTAATTATTACATTTGTTGTTATAAACTTTTAAAAAAATAATTCATGTACGATGTTGTATTAAAGCTACATTCTTATTGGGCTTACTTAGTGCTTTTAGTGTTAATTATTGCGGTTGTAAATGCCTTAATAAAAGTATTTGGAGATAAAGAATATGAAGCTAAAGATTTTAGAATAGCATTATTCACTTTAATTGTTTCTCACATTCAATTGCTTATTGGTTTGGTACTTTATTTTGTATCGGATAGGTTTCAATTATGGAGCGAATTAGGCGGTGGGGTAATGAAAGACTCATTGCTAAGGTTGTATTTAGTAGAACATCCGTTAGTAAATATAATAGCTGTAGCTTTAATTACTATAGGTTATTCAAAACATAAAAAGAAGTTAACTTCAAAAACAAAATTAAAACCAATAGCTGTTTTCTATTCCATTGCGTTGGTATTGCTTTTATCAAGAATACCTTGGAGTATCTGGTTAGCTTAAAAAATGCATTCTAAAAAACACTGAATATGGTCCGTTCGAGCGGAGTCGAGAACTTTATTTTTTAAGAAATATTCATGAAGGTTTAGACTGTAATCGACCTGACAAATAACAAAAAATGCGACTTCTTAAAGTTGCATTTTTTGTTTTATATATAAAGGAAATTAATTGCTAACTTCCCTAACAAGGTACACATACACAGGAAAATGGTCGCTATAACCATCGGTAAACCCGCCATAGCTCCAACTACGTTTGGGATAGCCCTTATAAGCGCCTGCTTTTTGAATTAAATAGTTTTTATTGTAAATGCCAGATTTGTAAAACCTGAAAGACGAATAATCTTTTTCAAGCAATGGTTTTGTGAACATTATTTGGTCAAATAAACTCCAAGCATCCCTATAGGCCGTTGTGCCCAAACCATCTTTAAAATAGTTTTCATAAGGATTGTAAATACCTTTAAGTCCTACTTTGTCTTTGCTTTTTTCAGTTTTTAAAACCTTTTTAATGCTTTCATTGGTTGGGTCGTCATTCAAATCGCCCATAACAAAAACCTTAGCATAAGGGTCTATAGATTGCAGTGAATCTACTAAATGCTTGGTTAATTTGGCAGCTGCAACACGTTTTGGTCTGCTTCTAGCTTCCCCACCACTTCTAGAAGGCCAATGGTTTACTATAAGATGGATTAAATCGCCTTCCAATTCACCACTAACTAACAATTGGTCTCTGGTGTAAACACGTTTTCTGGTTTGGTCGTCAAATATTTTTAATTCATGAGTACTTGTAGAAATGGGTGTAAAAAGCTTTTTCTGGTACAATAAGGCTACATCTATACCTCTGGCGTCTGGCGAGTGGTAATGTACAATGCCATAATCTTTATCTCTTAATAAAGTGTCGTTTACAATAGCTTCTAAAACCTCTCTGTTTTCAACTTCGCAAACGCCAATAATAGCCGGAGCGTTGTTGGTATCTTCTTTTCCAATATCGGCTAAAACCCTCGCCATGTTTTTTACTTTCTTTTTATAGATCTCTTCCCTATTTACATTTAGTTCCATAATAGGGCTTGCTTCGTCAAATTTGGTAGGGTCATCTATAGGGTCAAAGAAGTTTTCTAAATTATAGAAAGCAACGGTATGTATTTTATAGATCTTTTTTTCCTGCGAACTTGCTTTAGTATATAGAAATATGTGGAGTACGATAACATAAAAATTAAGTTTTTTCATAAACATGATATTCTATTTAAATTTTTTATTATCAAATGTAAATATTTACTTTAAATGTTGTAAGTTTAGTTTGTTAAAAAAGTAGTATTTAACAACATATTATTTATAATTTAAGTGGAAGATGATAAAAAAATTGCTCATTTCTTTGCTCGGAATTTTTTCAGTTTTTACTGTTTTTGCACAACAAACCATTATTAAAGGTAGTGTGAATGATGCTGCATCTTTTGAGCCTATTCCCAATGTTTCTGTCACCATTGAAGAAACAAACCAAACGACACAAACTGACGCAAAGGGAACCTTTGTGTTTTCAGCTAATGTACCTTTAGGCGAGCAGATTTTAAAAATTTCAAAGATAGGATATGTTACAAAAAGGTACCCTATAGTTGTAAATGAAGCTAGAACGGTAAACATTACCGATATGACTTTGGAGTTTGATGCTTCAAGTTCGCAAGATTTGTTTACCATTACACTTTCTGATGACGAATTGACCGACGATACCAGTGGTTCAGACAATATTTCAGGACTTTTATCATCTTCCATGGATGTATTTCAACGTACAGCAGCTTTCGAGTTTAGCTCGTCGTTTTTTAGAATGCGAGGTTTAGATTCTGAAAACGGTTCTGTTTTAATTAATGGGATTGAAATGAACAAAGTATATGATGGTAGGCCACAATGGGCTAATTGGGGCGGATTGAACGATGTGGTTAGAAACCAAGAATTAACGCCAGGTTTAACCCCATCGGCTTATAATTTTGGAGGTATTTTAGGAACCACCAATATGAATACACGAGCTTCCGTTTTCCGCAAAGGAGGTCAAATAACATACTCGTCTTCAAACAGAAGTTATACCAATAGAGCCATGGCAAGTTATGCAACGGGGTTGATGAAAGGCGGATGGTCTATGGCCATTATGTTGTCTAGACGTTGGGGCAATGAAGGGTATCAAGATGCTACGTTTTACGATTCAAACTCGATTTTTGTTTCTTTAGAAAAGCAATTTGGAGAAAAGCACAGTTTAAACCTTACATCTATTTATGCACCAAACCGACGTGGAAAATCATCACCAAATACTCAAGAAGTGTATGATTTAAAAGGTATTAAGTATAACGAGTATTGGGGATATCAAGATGGTGAAAAACGCAATTCGCGTATAAAAAAAGTTAAAGAACCCATTTTAATGTTAAACCATTATTGGGATATTTCTAAAAAAACGAAGTTGAACACAAACGTTGGTTACCAATTTGGTCAAATAGGAAATAGTAGGTTGGATTTTGCTGGAGGTGTTAGCCCAAGTCCGACATATTATCAAAAACTACCAAGTTATTTTTTATCTGATCCTGATGGTCCTGATACAGCTGGAGCATACGAAGCTCAACAAGCATTTTTGAATGATGGACAAATAGATTGGGGCAGAATTTACGATGCTAACATTACAAACAATGCTGCTGGTACATACGCAGCCTATGGGTTGTATGAAGATAGGAGTGATGATAATCAGCTTACATTAAACACCATTTTAAATTCAGAAATCAATCAAAACATTATAGTGAACGCATCGGTTAACTATAAAAAATTAAAATCTGAAAACTTTGGAGAAATCATGGACTTGTTAGGTTCAAACTCAGGTGTTTTAAATGTAGATTCTTTTGATGGGTATCAATACGATACTCAAAATCCAGATAGAGTTGTTGGAGAAGGTGATAAGTACCGATATAACTACAATTTATTTGCCGATGTTATTTCTGGTTACGCTCAAGCCCAATTCAAATACAATAAAATTGATTTTTACCTTTCTGGTAGTGTAACAAATACAACTTACCAAAGAGAAGGTTTATGGGAGCACAGTAGGTTTGCTGGAACTCTATCTTATGGAAAAGGTGAAGAGCTAACCTTTAATGGTTTTGGCGGTAAAGCAGGATTTACCTATAAAATAACAGGGAAGCATTTAATAGATGTAAATGGAGGGTATATAACAAAAGCGCCATCGTTACGTAATACCTATTCAAACTCTAGAGAAAACCATAACATAGTTAGAAATATAGAAGAGGAAAAAGTAACGGCAATGGATGCAAGTTACATTTTCCGATCACCTATAGTAAAAGCAAAATTAACTGCCTATTATTCTAAAATTGAGGATGCTAATGAAGTTGGGTTCTATTTTGCCGATGGTTTAAGCGGAGAAGATATAGAAAGCAATGATACTTCTGCCTTTGTTCAGCAAGTTTTACAAGGTATCGATAAAAAGAATATTGGAGTAGAATTAGGTATTGAAGGACAAGTAACACCTACTATTAAACTAAAAGGCGCTGCTTCTGTAGGACAATTTACTTATGATAATAACCCAAATTTATATTTAACCTCGGCTAGTTTTACATCGGCAACTGGTTCAATTGACTATGGTAAAGCTAATTTGAAAGATTATAAAGTTGCTGGAGGTCCACAACGTGCTTATTCTGTTGGTTTTGAATACCGCGATCCAGATTATTGGTGGTTTGGTGCAACAGCCAACTTTTTTACTAATACCTATATAGATATTAATACCTTAACTAGAACAGAGAATTTTTATTTAGATGCTGATGGGTTACCGTTTAACGATTATGATGAAGATGTTGCAAGAGAACTTCTAAAACAAGAAAAGTTTGAATACTATATGGTAATAAACCTGGTAGGTGGAAAATCTTGGAAAATTGGCGATAAATACGTGGGTTTTTTTGCCAGTGTTGGAAACCTTTTAGATAAAGAATATAAAACAGGTGGTTTTGAACAAGGAAGAAATGCTAATTATCGCGAGTTAAGAGATGATAATGCAAACCCAACCCGTGTATTCGGAAATAAATACTGGTACGCCCGTGGTGCCAATTACTTCGTTAATTTTTACCTAAGGTTTTAAAAAAAGAATAAGAAAATATTAAAAACAATGTGTCATGAAAAATATAAATAAAATTTTAATGTTAATGGTTGCTGTAGTAGCTGGTTTTACTATCCAATCGTGTGTTCAAGATGACGACTTTACAGTACCTACTAGCCTAGGTAACGATGAAAATGAAGGTTTGAAAAAATTATTGGCTAAAATTGACAATGGACAGGTGCAATTGCAAACCATTGCCCAAGTAAAAAGCAATTTTGTGCAATATGAAGCAACTCAAATAACGTCTGAGATTGCTGTAAAGGGTTATGTGTCTTCAAGTGATGAAACAGGTAATTTTTATAAAGAATTCTTTATTCAAGACAGCCCAACAAATCCAACGTCAACCCTTAAAGTGGTTTTAAACCAAGTGGATACTTATAATCAATTCAACAAAGGTAGAGAGGTTTATATTTATTTAAAAGGATTGTATATAGGTGAAACCAATACGGGCGATGATGTTATAACTATTGGAGGTAAGTTTGATACGTTTGATAATGATGTTTTAGCCATGACAGCTAACCAGATTCCAGATCATTTATTCCGATCTACTACAACCGAAACTTTGGTTCCTAAAGAATTGAGCTTATCGCAAATTACAGAAGCTCACATAGGTATGTTTGTAAAATTATTGGATGTACAATTTCCAATAGGATTGGCAGGACAACCTTATATAGATCCTACAGATGATTTTGATTCTCAAAGACCTATTGAAAGTTGCAGTGATTCTTCAGAATTCATCTTAGAATCTAGCACCTTTGCTTCTTTTAAAAACATC
This sequence comes from Mariniflexile sp. HNIBRBA6329, assembly GCF_043558645.1. NCBI lineage: Bacteria > Pseudomonadati > Bacteroidota > Flavobacteriia > Flavobacteriales > Flavobacteriaceae > Mariniflexile > Mariniflexile sp. HNIBRBA6329. The sequence continues at coordinate 44,273 of NZ_JBIFXS010000007.1, forward strand.
ATTATACCTACTAACGGAAAAGGAACTATTTCAGGAATTATTAATAAAACTTATAATGGTTACGATTTAGTAATTAACTTAAACGCTACCGATGATGTGGTTATGGACGGTAACCGTTGCGACCCGTTATTTGTTGAAACTTTCGAAACTAATTTTACAACTTGGACTGCTTACAGTGTAACTGGGGCTCAAGTATGGCAATCTAATAATTATGGTAACCCAGGTAAATGTGCTGCAATGTCTGGTTATGCTAGTGGTAATAAAGCGAATGAAGATTGGTTAATTACACCAGCTATCAATTTATCAAACGTTACCGGAGCTACCCTTACATTCCAAACAGCACAAAACTATGCTGGTAATGTATTGCAAGTATTTATGTGTACCGATTACGTTCCCGGTAGAAACCCAACTACAAGTGGTACTTGGTCTCCTATTTCAGCAACTATATCTTCAGGAAACAGTTGGAAATGGACCAATTCTGGAAGTATAGATGTATCAACTGCTGTAGGAGGTAATTTGTTTGTGGCATTTAAATACACTTCAACCACATCGGCAGCTGCAACTTACGAAGTAGACAATGTAAAAGTGGTTGCAAAATAATTTATTTAGCTGTTTTTTGTTTTGAAATGACGTTGAGATAATGAGTACATTTACCCAGAAAAAAAATAGTTATTAGCCAAATAAAAAATGAACACCTTCGACGTCCTATTCTACAGCATATTTACCTTTTTTAAACCCAAGTACAAACAAAAATCGAATAGCATTGCTATGGCTTATGTTTCGATATTACAATGCACGTTGTTACTGCTTTTGGGAGTATTCTTTGCGAAATTTTTTAATCAAACGAACATGACTACCATGAGCAAAGAAAAAGCGTGGATACTGTTTGTTTTGGTTTCAGGCTTTGTGTTTTTTAAAAACTGGATGCAATACACTGGTAAAAGGCGTATGATGATAAATGCCAAAATGAACAAAAAGGCAAGTCCAAAACACAGCATTTGGTTGCTTTTATTGTTGCCAATAGGAGCACTCATGTTGGCATTTGTGCTTTTTCAAGCTGCTTAATCACTTCTTAAAAATAGCATACACCGGAAAATGGTCGCTATATCCGCCTTGGTATTTTTTTCCTATATAGGTTCTAAAAGGACTTCCTTTAAACTTTCCGTTAAAGAGTTTTAAAAAATCTTCATCAAAAATATTAGCGGTTTCAAATTCAAACTTATTGGGCGTTTTCTCAAAAAAATTAGTGGAGAATATTATTTGGTCAAATAAATTCCATTGGCGGTTATGGTAGGTGGTGCCTCTGCTGAAAGAGCGCAAGGTTTCCATTGGGTTGTAAAGGCTTGCATCTTCAATTAAATTTTTAATGCTATTGCTCGACGGGTCGTCGTTAAAATCGCCTATAATAATAATTTTAGCGTCTGCATCTTCTAAGCGTAAATTGGCAATGATTTCAGTTACTTTATGTGATGAGGCCATACGTTTAGGTTCGGTTTCCTTTTCACCTTCACGTCTAGACGACCAATGGTTCACAATCACATGAATAGCTTCGCCATCTAAAAACCCAGAAACCAATAAAATATCTCTTGTATAATTGGGTATTCCTAAGGCATCAATCAAATGAATTCTAAATACTTCGGAATGTGTTACCTCAAAAGCTGTAGTGTCGTATATCAAAGCTACATCAATACCGCGTTCGTCTAAAGAATCGTAATGTATATAACCGTAATTGCAGTTTTCTAAATGCTTGTAGCTAATTAAATCTTCAATGGCTTTGGAATTTTCAACTTCTGCCAACCCCACAATAGCAGGGTGTTTGCCTGTTTCTTTTTGTCCAATATTAGAAATGGCAAAACTTAATTTCCGAAGTTTATTGTCGTAGCGTTTTGGCGTCCATTTTTTTACGGAAATGGGAAGTAAATCATTATCGTTTGTTCTGGAGTCATCATAAATATCGAACAAATTTTCAAGATTATAAAATGCTATGGTTTGTAAGTCGTGGCGTATGGGTGTATCTTCAAAAAAGTCGGTCATAATTCAAAATAATCACTAAAAATATAAAAATTTAAGTGGTTGCAATTGTGTAACTTTGCATATTACGTTTATTTTATGTTAGAAAAGAAAGATATTACTTTAGAAAAGGCCGTTTTAATAGGTGTTATTACTAAGGAACAAGACGAAGTTAAATCTCGTGAATATTTAGATGAGTTAGAGTTTTTAACCTTCACAGCAGGTGGCGAGGTGGTGAAACGTTTTACCCAAAAAATGGAAAGACCCGACCCAAGAACGTTTATAGGTACTGGTAAAATAGAAGATGTTCGCAAATATATTGAAGAACATGAAGTGGGAACTGCTATTTTTGATGATGAATTATCGTCTGCCCAAGAACGCAACATTAGTAAAATTCTAAATTGTAAGGTTTTAGATAGAACCAATTTAATTCTCGATATTTTTGCACAACGTGCCCAAACCAGTTATGCTAGAACGCAAGTAGAATTGGCACAATGCGAATATTTATTACCGCGTTTAAGGGGTATGTGGACGCATCTTGAGCGTCAAAAAGGGGGTATTGGTATGCGTGGTCCTGGTGAAACTGAGATTGAAACCGATAGACGTATAGTACGCGATAAAATTTCATTGTTAAAAGAAAAATTAAAAACCATCGATAGGCAAATGTCGGTCCAACGTGGTAACCGTGGTGCTATGGTGCGTGTGGCGTTGGTAGGTTATACTAATGTTGGAAAATCGACGTTAATGAATGTGATAAGTAAAAGTGATGTGTTTGCCGAAAATAAATTGTTTGCCACTTTAGATACTACTGTTAGAAAAGTAGTGATTCAAAATTTACCATTTTTGTTAAGTGATACCGTTGGTTTTATTAGAAAGTTGCCTACCCAATTGGTGGAAAGTTTTAAAGGTACGCTTGATGAGGTTCGGGAAGCCGATTTACTTTTGCATGTGGTTGATATTTCGCATCCTAATTTTGAAGAGCATATTGAGTCGGTAAACAAGATTTTAGGTGAAATTAAAAGTGCCGATAAACCAACTATCATGGTGTTTAACAAAATTGATGCCTATAAAGCAGAACCTTTAGATACGGATGATTTAGAAACAACACGCAGTAGTAAACATTACACGCTTAACGAATGGAAAAGCACTTGGATGAGTAAAGTGGGCAATAACGCTTTGTTTATTTCGGCATTAAATAAAGAAAATTTAGAAGATTTTAAAAAACGTGTTTACGATGAGGTTCGCGAAATTCATATCACACGATTTCCTTATAACAAATTTTTGTACCCCAACTACGAAGATATGAATTAGATAAAACCAAGGATGGCGTTAATAAAAGGATTACTGAAAAATAGATGGATAAAATGGTGGCTTATAGGTTTTGCATCCATCTTAATTTTTTTCCTTGGGCTTTATATTAGCATTTATTTAGGGGTTTTTGGGAAGGTGCCAACAAGTACTGAATTAAGTTCCATTAAACAAGAAGAAGCAACTCAGGTTTTAGATCATGAAGGAAAACTTATAGGCAAGTATTATATCTATGATAGGCAGCCTTTAAAATATGAAGATTTTCCGAAACACCTTATTGATGCTTTAGTGGCTACCGAAGATGTTCGCTTTTATGAACATAACGGTATTGATAATGTAAGTTTGATGCGCGTTTTTGTAAAAAGCATTCTACTACGAGATAAATCTGCTGGTGGCGGAAGTACCATTACCTTACAACTCGCAAAAAATCTATACGGCAGGAATAATTACAGGTTTTTCAGCATGGTCATCAATAAGTTTCGTGAATCCATTATTGCTGAACGTATAGAAACCATTTATTCCAAAAAAGAGATCCTTACCATGTATTTCAATACGGTTCCTTTTTCAGATAACACTTACGGTGTAGAAAGTGCCGCACGTAAATTTTTTAATAAACCAGCATTTCAGCTTACAAAAGATGAAGCCGCAACTTTGGTGGGGTCTTTAAAAGCGAACAATTATTATAACCCCAGATTAAACCCAGAACGCAGTTTAAACAGACGTAATGTTGTGCTTAATCAAATGGTTAAATATGGAAATATGCCGCAAGATTCGGCAGATTTTTATGCAAAAAAGCCATTGGGATTGGATTACAAATCCTTTAATCATGATGTTGGGATAGCGCCTTATTTTAGAGAGCAAGTAAAAAAAGAATTGGCTGTAATTTTAGATTCTATTAAAAACCCAAATGGCGAGCCTTATGATTTATATCGTGATGGTTTGATAGTTCATACCACTTTAGATATGGGGATGCAAGAGTTGGCAGAAGAGGCAATGAAAGAGCATCTTACCATTTTACAAAACGAGTTTGAAGCATCCTATGGAAACTATGCACCTTGGAAAACCAATAAAAAACTTATTGAAAGTGCTTTAAAGAAAACATCTCAACACAAAAAATTTAAGGAAGCGGGGTTGTCCGATGCACAAATTCATGATTCACTTTTCGTAAAACGCGATATGGAGTTATTTCATTGGAAGGGAGATACCATTCAGAAAATAAGTGTTTTAGATAGTTTACAGTACTATTTGAAATTTTTAAACACAGGTATGTTGAGCATCGAACCCAAAACAGGTGCCATAAGAACTTATATTGGTGGTACGGATTACCGATTTTTTAAATATGACCATGTATCGCAAAGCGAACGACAGGTAGGTTCCACTTTTAAACCGTTTGTTTATACGGCTGCTATTGAAAACGGTATGAAACCTTGTACCTATTTTTCATTAGCGGAGGTAACTTATAGTAATTATAACAATTGGACGCCATCCAATTCTGGAGGCGAAACGGAAGATCCTTATATCAATTACAATCTAGAAATGGCATTAAGCAATTCAGTAAATACCATTGCGGTAAAGGTGCTGAATGAAGTTGGAATTCCTAATGTTTTAGAACAAGTTAAAAAATTAGGGATTAAAAAAGAGTTGCCCAACTTGCCCTCTATAGCATTGGGTGTTACCGAAATTAATTTAAAAGAACTCACGGGTGCGTATGCTAGTTATGTGAATAATAGTAAACCTGTTAAACCATTTTGCATTACAAAAATTACAGATAGGAATGGAAAGGTAATTGCCTCATATAAACAAGAAGAATCAGAGCCGGCTTATAACGATTATACACGTCAAGTCATGCTTGAAATAATGAAATCGACGGTTAATTCGGGTACAGCTTCCAGATTGAGAACCTCATATGGTTTAACCAATGACATGGCAGGTAAAACAGGAACCACTCAAGATAATAAAGATGGTTGGTTTGTTGGCATTACCCCAAATTTGGTGACGGTTACTTGGGTAGGGAACGATAACCAATCTATTGGTTTTAAAACCACAGGTATGGGGCAAGGAGCAAATTCGGCTTTACCAATTTTTGCTAAATTTTATAAGAAGATGAATGAAGTTTCCCAATACAATTACATTACAAAAAGTCATTTTAAAAAACCTTCAGATGAGGTTATCACCGATTTAGATTGCAACGCAGAAAAGCGCGATGGATTTTTCAAAAGGTTTTTTTCCAGCAAAAAGAAGCAACGTAAATTCAAAGGAAATAAGGATAATTAAAAACGCACATCATTTCATGTGCGTTTTTAATGTATGACGTTTATATGTGTTTTAAGTGAGTTTTTATTAATTCAGTTTTTTGTTTTCTAAAATGTCAAATCCGAAAAAACCTTTCCGCGTTTCAAATTCTATAGTTTTATAAAAATCCATTTTGTCATAATATTCGGCAAAAAAAACTAATTCTTTTTCTTTTCCTTTATAATTTATTGTAAAAACAGGCTGTTTTTTTCCGTAATGATGTTTTGTCCCAGTTCCATGAATCCAAGTTCGGTCAACGATTTCATAAGATTCAGTTTTTAAGTTTGGGTCAGCTAAATAATAATTAGTCAGCATAAAAATAGAGCAGGCAATAAATCCAAATCCGATTATGTAATGCATTAACGAGTATAAATACAAACCTATTCCGCTATAATTATAAGTCCGTTTGTAATTCTTAAAATCCATTAAAAAACTCAAAACTGCAACGACAATTACTATAGATGCAGGTATCACCCAATTAATTATTGTATTCCGAAAAATTTGTATTTGAAAATACATTAAAATTATTCCTAGAAAGAAAATGGAAGGATAAAATATTTTTCGTTGTTTTTGTGTCATTCTTCAAAGGTGTGGTAACAAGAGTTTTTATAATTAAAATTTATAACTCAATCCAATAGTGTAATATGATTGTAAATCGTTATCGGCATATTTAAGTTGCGATTGTGTGCTACCTGGTTGACTTTGTTGATAGTTATAAGCTTCTTGTTTGTTTTGTCTTAATCCAAAATCAAAACCAACACCAATCATTTTCCAAAGAGTATAGCTAAACGAGTTATTCCAAGTCCAGTTGGAGTAGTCACTAGTTTTATAGCTTTGGAACATAGATAAGTTTGTTTTAAAGTTTATAGCACCAATTTGTCTGGTATAATCCGCTACAATTTTTGCACCTAATGACGACTCGAAAATCGTTTCGCCACTGCTAAACACAAAGTTGTAGTTTAAAGGGTGAATTACCACAATTAAATTATCAATAGGCGTCCAAGTGGCACCAATACCTAAATCTAAATAACCTGGGTTGTTAAAGTTGTCTAAAAGCGTAGTTCTGTACTCCATTAAAGTAGAAGCTGCTAATGTTTTTGTAATGTTTCTTCCATATAAAGATGTAACATTAAAAACATCGGTAGTAGGTCTAAAACTGTCATCATCTGTTGGGTCATCTTTATCATCTAATTTCACCCAATTTAAATTGGTAGTCAGTGCATTTCTCCAAAAGAATTTTTCTTGAATTAAGTTGGCATGACCATTAAAAGTAAATCCAATATTACCAGATGAGTTGTTCGGCACACCTTGTGCATACCATTTACTAAAGTTAGATAAGCTACCACCAATAGTTCCAAAAGCGCCAACTCTCCAACCTGGTAAAGCATCTATTTTTGCTTGTAAAGCTCTTGCTTCACTTTGTAAGGCTTTTGCAGCAGCTTGTTTTTCGGCTTTTTGAGCTTCAAGCTCTTCTTTTGTTTGTGCGTTTACTGTTGAAATTCCAATAAATAATGTAAGTAATAATAGGATTCTTTTCATTTTTTAAGTTTGATAAATTGATATTATTAAAATTTTAGACCCATTTTTGAAAGCAGGTCACATAAAAAATTATTTTAAGATTATTTGTTTTTATAAAGGGGAACCGAAGAACAAGCTTCGCCATACATAATGGATTTTGCAATAGGTTTTAATTTGTTGGCAAGCATAATATAGGCATTTTGAGGCACTGGTTTTTTTGAACAACCTTTTATGATTAAAGGCTTATTTGCAAATTCAGAAACATCTAAATTATTTAAGACATCTTGATATATGGAAGTTTCTAAAAGTTCCAAATTGCCAATAATGATTTTTTTAGCAAACGGTTCTAGGTGTAAACTAATAAGCATATACGCCCAACCTGGTATAATAGCATCGGTACTACAGGTTAACGCTAAATACGAATCTTGGTATTGCGACCAATCGTATTCGGCAACTTGGTTTCTAAAATCTTTTTCTCGTAAAACGAAACCTTCAAAAAGCCAATCTTTAATATCAAAAAGGATACGCTGGCCTTTAGGATAGTAGTCTTCAAGGTTGATAGTAACCAAAACACTGTTCGCAACGCGATTTATAATTTCATCTGCCATACTACAAATTTAAACAATTTTATTATTGATAACCTTCCGCTTGAAGCGAAAACAATTCAGCATATAAGGTCTGGTTTTGCATCAATTCAGCATGTGTGCCAATTTCCAGTACTTTACCGTGTTCCAAAACTAAAATTCTATCGGATTGCCTAACGGTACTAAATCTATGCGAAATAATAATGCTTGTTTTTCCTTTGGTTAAACCAATAAACCGTTCAAAAACTTCGCTTTCTGCTTTGGCATCCAATGCTGATGTGGGTTCGTCTAAAATCATAACTTCCGCATTCTTCATATAGGCACGGGCTAAAGCAACTTTTTGCCATTGCCCACCAGAAAGTTCTTGTCCGTTAGAAAACCGTTTTCCTAATTGTTGATTGTAACCATGTTTAAGTTCAGATACCACATCATCTGCCAAACTTAACTTAGCTGCGGTTTCTATTTTAGATTGATTGTCCAATTCATCTATGTTTCCAATAGCGATGTTTTCTTTTACAGTGAATTCATATCTAAAGAAATCTTGAAAAATAACTCCGAAAAATTCTTGATATTCCGCTTTATTGAAGCGATTAATATTAATGCCATCCAATAAAATTTCACCCGAAGTGGGTTCGTAAAAACGTAAGAGTAACTTGGTAAGCGTTGTCTTTCCAGCACCATTTTGACCCACAAATGCCATTTTTTCACCTGCTTTAAGTGTGAAATTAATGCCTTTCAATATGTCAATATCTGAATCGGGATATGAAAAATGAACGTTTCTAAATTCAAAACCTTCTTTAATGTGCTTAGGAAGCGGTACGTCTTCTTTGGTTTTTGAAGCGATGGAGATATCAATAAAATCGAAATAATCTTTTAGGTATAAAGCACTTTCTGATATGCGGGTGAATTTCGAAAAGAAATCTTGAAGGTTTCGCATCAATCGGTTGAAGGACCCCGATAAAAAGGTAAGCTCACCTAATGTAATTACCCCCGAAAGGACGCGGTAAATAATAAAAACATACGCACCATAATAGCTTAAAGAACCTAAAACATTAAACAGAAAACCCAATGCTGAACGTTTGATAGCAAGGGTTTTGTTGAGTTGATAATATTCTTCGGAAAGGTTTTTAAAACGATCTACAATAAAATCGGTTAAACCAAAAAGCTTTATTTCTTTAGCAGTTTTGTCGTTGGCGCCAATGAAACGCAGATAGTCCAATTCGCGTCGTTCGGAAGTCCAACTTCTTGCTAGAGAGTATTGCTGTTGGCTAAAACGAACTTCGTTAATAAACGATGGAATGATGCTGAGCACCAACAGAATAATTAAATAAGGTTCAAAATAAATTAGTCCAGCTACTAAAGTGGCGATGGAAATGGCGCTTTGTACTTGCCCCAACACGTTGGACATTAAGCCCACACGACCTGTAGTTTGTGTTCGAGCGCGTTCCAGTTTATCATAAAACTCCGAATTTTCTAATAAACTAATATTGATTTGATTGGTTTTTTTTATGATGGTTACGGAGGTTGCAATGTTGTATTCATCACCCAATAAACCATCGGTAAGCGAAATGGCTCTACTTATTAAATCGGAAAGGACAACCAAGGCAAATTCAATACTTACATAGGTCCAAAGTTGCGTATAATCCGATGCGTTTATGGAAGTAAGATGAATGATTTCATCAATAATTAACTTTCCAACCCATAAAATGATGACAGGAAGCAAAGCTCCAATAAGTCTGCAAAACGCAGATGCTAAGAAGAGTTTTTTGTTTACATTCCAAATTTCTTTTAGAAACCGTGGGATATAAACCAAGGTATTAAAAGACGACTTTAAATTTGTTTTTTTGTCGTCTTTTAAAGATTTAGTGGTGCGTTTGGCCATTCAAAATAGTTAATTAAAGCATCCCCAATTCAAGTTTTGCTTCTTCGCTCATTAAATCTTGTGTCCAAGGCGGATCGAAAGTGATTTCAACTTCGGCCGACTTTACATCGTTTAACGACTTTACTTTTTCTTCAACCTCCATTGGTAATGTTTCTGCTACCGGACAGTTTGGGGTTGTTAAAGTCATTAATATTTTAACGTCGTAATCTTCATTTACAAATACATCATAAATCAATCCTAATTCGTAGATGTCTACAGGTATTTCTGGGTCGTAAATGGTTTTAAGTACGTTTACTATTTTTTCTCCTAATTCGGTAGTATCAATTGTTTCGCTCATTTTTTTAACGTTTTTTGTTAAGTTGTACGTTGTTAAGTTGTTTTTCTGAACGACTCCACAACAAACGACTTAACTATTTAAGTTGTGTTTGGTATGCAATAGCATACATTTTAAGTTGTTTTATCATACTTACCAAACCGTTTGCTCTGGTAGGCGATAAATGTTCTTTTAAACCAATTTGGTCTATAAAACCCATATCGGCATCAATGATGTCTTTTGGGTGTTGGTTTGAAAATACACGTATTAAAATAGCAATAATACCTTTGGTGATGATGGCATCACTATCGGCAGTAAATTCTATTTTATCGTTCTGCATTTCGGCATGTACCCAAACTTTACTTTGGCAACCTTTTATAATGTTGTTGTCGGTTTTATATTGGTCGTCAATTAAGGGTAAATCTTTCCCTAAATCAATCATATATTGGTAACGTTCTTCCCAATCTTCAAACATTGAGAATTCGTCTATTATTTCGTTTTGGATATCTTCAATACTCACTCTTAAAATTTTATAGTTGTCTCCTCAGGCGCAGTCTAGATGTTGTTTCTATATGCAAAACATAATGAGGTGTCGACTGCGCTCGACCTGACATCAATTTATATAGCAAAAATACAACAAGAAATGTTGCTATTCAATGTTTTCTGAAATAGATAGTATTTCTTTAACAAGTTGTGCTATTTCTTCGGGAGGGTTTCCATGGTCGAAACTTTGGCTTTCATAGGTTTTTCCTTCGTAAGTTATTTTTAAATTGCCTATTGCTGCACCATCAAAAAAACGTTTTTCAGAAGGTGCTTTTAGTTCTGAAATGTTTTTTATGGTTACAGATTTTAATGCATTTATTAATCCTTCCCATTGTTTTTCTTCAGTAGGTTTTAAAATAGCAGCATCAGTTCTATTTTTTTTAATTGAAGTTGTTTTTTTATTCGCTTTAATTTCTAAAAATTGACCTCTAGACATGGCTGAATATTCAAAAGAAATGGAATCCTGATTTATTTTTGATTCGTTACAACTTTCATTCAAAATTATTAAGTTTAGTAAGATTAAAATCACTTTCATATGAATTGTTTTATATAATAATACAAAAAAGACGCCAAAAAGACGTCTTTGTAAAATATTATATTAATGAATATTTCTATTAGTTTATGGCAATACCCATTTCAGTTCTAAAACTACTTGATGTATTAAATATTGCAGCCATTCTAGCCTTTTGTCCATTAGTGAATAAATTCATGCAATCATCATTTGTATAATCCATAAAATTCATAAACATATCATAAGAACCGCAACTTTCTGGACCAGGGTACGTTGGACATCCATAATTATAACTATCTGCTTCTGGTGTATCACCTACAAAATCATCATATCCACAGGGGCCATCTCCCCAAATATGTCTTAAATTCATCCAGTGTCCAATTTCATGAGTTGCTGTTCTACCTGTAGAATAAGCTGTCTGGCCAACAAAACGGCGATCAAGGACAATACCATCGGTAGCCCAATCACCACCAGGGAATTGTGCATAGCCTAAAATATTTCCGCCTTGATAAGGCATGTTATTAACTACCCAAATGTTTAAATAATGTTGAGGGTCTATCACGTCATCACCTCCTGAAGAAGTAAATTTCATTGTGTCATCTGGCCTCCAACTTTTCTTTCTGCTTTCTTTTCTTATAACACCAGCTAATTCAAAATTTACTCCCAAATTTGCTTCTAATGAGCTAAAAACTCCAGGAATATTTGAGTTTTGAGGATTGTTAGCGTTAAAATCTTCATTCAGTGCAATTATTTGCTGTGTAATTTGAGTATCTGGAATATTTTCTGAAGATGAACTATAAATCACATGAAATATTACAGGAATAGTATTGCCAGCGAAATCTTGCCAAGGTGTAATATCGCCATTTCCCGTTCCGCCGCCGCCTGTTCCGCCGCCGCCATTGCCACCTCCACCTTTTCCAGGTCTAAAATTATTTTGTGCAATGAATTTTCGTGTATTGTATTCAATATCATACATTGTTTTTTCTAAACTAGGATTTTCACTTAATAACCTATTTAGGTTGACCATAGTTCCACAAGATTTTGTGAAGCTTTTATTGGTTGTCTGTGTTTTGCTGAAATCAGCAGATGCATCGGTATAAACGTAAAAGTCGCTCATATCAATTTCAGGTTGCTCTTGATTAAACATTTCACTTTCTTCACTTGTATTATTACAAGCATAAAGTATAAAGGCAAAAGCCAAAAAACGTAAAATGGAAGTCTTCATTGGTTAGTTTTTAAGGTTTGACAACCTGTAATGTAGTATTTTTTAAGAAATAATTAACAGAAACCTTGCCAAGTTTATAAGAAAATCGATAAATGGCCAATATTAGGACAAAAATAAATTTTAAGAAAGCATCATTTTTGCTTTTTTAACACCGGAAACAAGTACATCAATTTCTTCTTTGGTATTGTAAAAAGCAAACGAAGCACGCACCGTTCCTGGTATTTTATAATAATCCATAATAGGTTGCGCACAATGATGACCCGTACGAACAGCAATTCCTAATTTATCTAAAATAGTACCAACATCGTAAGGATGAATGCCTTCTAAATTAAAAGAAATAACGGACGTTTTATACTTTGAAGTACCGTAGAATTTTAACCCATCAATTTGAGATAACTGCTCTGTAGCGTATTCTAAAAGTTCGTGTTCGTATTTGGCAATAGCATCAAAGCCAATAGCGTTCATATAATCGATAGCGGCTCCAAAAGCGATACCACCACAAATGTTTGGAGTTCCAGCTTCGAATTTATGCGGTAAATCGGCATAAGTTGTTTTTTCGAAAGTAACTTCGGATATCATTTCACCGCCACCTTGGTAAGGTGGTAATTTTTTTAACCAACTTTCTTTTCCGTACAACATGCCTTCGCCTGTTGGTCCACACATCTTGTGTGCTGAAGCTACATAAAAATCGACATCTAAAGCTTGAACATCGGGTTTTATGTGAGGACATGATTGTGCACCATCAATTAATACGGCAGCACCTACTTGGTGCGCTTTTTCAATGATGTATTCAATAGGATTGATAGTGCCTAAGGCGTTTGAAATATGATTTACAAAAACAAGTTTGGTGTCTTTGGAGAGTATTTTATTGTATGCTGACATTACCAATTCGCCTTCTTGGTTCATGGGAATGACTTTTAATACAGCACCAGTACGTTCGCAAAGCATTTGCCATGGTACGATGTTGCTGTGATGCTCTAAAGCTGAAACGATAATCTCATCGCCCTTTTTTAAAATAGATGAAAATCCGTTGGCTACTAAATTGATGCCATGCGTTGTACCCGATGTAAATATAATTTCGTGGGCATGTTTTGCGTTGAAATGTTTTTGAATTTTTTGGCGTGCTTGTTCGTATTTATCGGTAGCTTCTTGACTTAAACTGTGCACGCCACGGTGAATATTCGCGTTGTAATTAGAATAATAATCTACAATAACATCAATAACCTGTTGTGGGGTTTGTGAGGTTGCTGCATTATCAAAATACACCAAAGGTTTACCATTTACTTTGCGAGAAAGAATGGGGAAGTCTTTTCGAATGGTTTCTACATTGAACATAGGTTTAAGTTTAGCCCCGATTGAGGCATTTGTTGGAGCTCCTCGCAGAGAGCGACTGCCGAAAGCGGGAACAGCTTCAAAAAATTTTATAAATCAAAACCAATATTAACGCCTAATTTGTTGGCGATAATTTTAGTAATGCGTTGTTTAATTTCAGGGATTTTAACCGAACTTAATACGTTGTTGCTAAAGGCGTACATTAAAAGTGCCTTGGCTTCTTTTTCTGGAATACCACGTGAACGCATGTAAAACATAGCGCTTTCATCTAACTGTCCGATGGTACAACCGTGCGAACATTTTACATCATCAGCAAAAATTTCCAGTTGAGGTTTGGTGTTTATGGTTGCTTTATCGCTTATAAGAATGTTGTTGTTGGCTTGAAACGCATTTGTTTTTTGAGCTTCTTTTTCAACTACAATTTTTCCGTTAAAAACACCTGTTGCGTTTTCGCCAAAAATACCTTTATAATCTTGATGGCTTTCGCAATTTGGTTCAATATGGTGTACCAAAGTATTGTGATCTACATGTTGCTTGTCGCCAATAATGGTAACACCTTTTAGGGTAGATTCGATACGTTCGCCTGTTTGGTAGAAATTCAAATTGTTACGCACTAATTTTCCGCCAAACGCAAAAGTATGCACCGATGCAACACTTTCTTGCTTTTGTTTAATAAACGTATTGTCTATAAGTGTAGCGTTTTGGTTGTCGTTTTGAATTTTATAATAATCGACAATGGCGCGTTTATTAGTGAAAATTTCTGTAACGCTATTGGTCAAAACAGGGTTATCGGTTAAACTTTGGTGGCGCTCTATAATTTGTACATGCGAATTCTCATCAACCACAACCAGGTTACGAGGTTGCAACATGGTTGCTGCTTCGTTTCCTGTTGAAAAATAAATGATTTGAATTGGTTTTTGAACCAGTTTATTCTTTGGTATGTGAATATAGGCACCTTCGCTTGAAAACGCAGTGTTTAATGAAGGTAAGCTATCTTTAGTAGCTGCTTTATTAAAATAGTTTTCAATAATCAAACGATATTTTGGCTTCGTTAATGCAGAAGACATTAAGCAAACATCCAATCCGTCGTGTGTGGTTTGCGATAGATGCGAAGAATATTTTCCATCAATAAACACCACATTAAAGGTGTCTATATCATGGATGAAATATTTTTTCACATCGTTATATTCTATGGCGTTTTCATTTTTTGGAAAAACGCTATAATCTTCCTTTAATACACTGTTCAAAGAGGTGTATTTCCAAGCTTCTTCCTTTTTGGTAGGGAAGCCTTTTTCTTCAAATATTTTGATAGCTTCGTTTCTAACATCGTGTACGTATGCATCTACATCTACACGTTCTTCGAATGCTAAAAAGGATGATATTAATTTTTCTTTTAAATCCATTGTTTCTAGTTGTTAGTCGTTAGTTGTTAGTCGTTAGTAAGTTGCTGTATACTGAGACTGCTAACTGAAAACTAATTTTAAGCGTTCACTTCTTCTTTAATCCAATCGTATCCTTTTTCTTCAAGCTCGTGCGCTAATTCTTTTCCGCCCGATTTTACGATACGTCCGTTATAAAGTACATGTACAAAATCTGGAACGATATAATCTAACAAACGTTGGTAATGTGTAATAACAATAACCGCGTTGTCTTTGTTTTTTAGTTTGTTTACACCGTTTGCAACAATACGAAGTGCATCGATATCCAAACCAGAATCGGTTTCATCAAGAATAGCCAATTTAGGTTCTAACATCGCCATTTGGAAAATTTCGTTACGTTTCTTTTCACCACCTGAAAAACCTTCATTTAATGAACGCGATAAAAACTTTCTATCAATTTCCAATAATTCTGATTTCTCGCGGATTAACTTCAACATATCTTTAGCAGGCATGTCTTCCAATCCTTTTGCTTTACGTGTTTCGTTAATAGCTGTTTTCATGAAGTTTGTTACCGAAACTCCTGGAATTTCAACAGGATATTGAAAAGATAAAAACACACCTTTGTGGGCGCGTTCTTCAGCTGCTAATTCATGAATGTCTTCACCGTTAAATGTGATATCACCTTTGGTAACTTCATATTCTTCTTTCCCTGCAATTACAGAAGCTAATGTGCTTTTTCCTGAACCGTTTGGTCCCATAATAGCGTGAACTTCGCCAGCCTTTACTTCTAAATTTATGCCTCTTAAAATGGCTTTATCTTCAACACTTGCGTGTAAATTTTCAATTTTTAACATACTTCTTTTTTAAATCTAACTATTAAAACACCACATTGTAATGGCGGTGGTTTTTTTATATTTTTAGTTTCCTAGTTTTACTACGGTATTGTCTTCTGGGTTTGGTTTGTAAATATTCAATATTTCTTTAATTTCTACGCGAAACGGCCAGCCTTCTTCATTTTCAGGTTTTGGAATTATATTTCCACGAATTTCTACAGAAACCATATCTGTGTCCTCTTTTTTGTAAGGTTGCACTTTCTTGTCTAGTTCATGCATTTTTTTATCAATAACTACACCGTAAACTTCAGTTTGCGTTTGCAGTACGGCAGCATCAGCAAAGTAAATAAAATCGCCTTTTAAAAGCGTAAGTCCGTCATTTAGTTTGGCGGTTTTTTCTTGACCATCAGCACCGATTGTGGTTACCTCTTGTTCGGACTTGTTGTTATTTTTACAGCTAATGAATACTGTTAGTATGAATGCTATAAAAAATGTTTTCTTCATTTAATCAATATTTACGCTTCAATTAATGAGATTCTGTTTGCGAAGGAATGACAAAAAGGTTATCCAACGCTACCTTCTAAACTAATTTCCAATAGTTTTTGTGCTTCAACAGCAAACTCCATAGGAAGTTTATTTAATACTTCTTTACTGAAACCGTTTACAATTAACGCAATCGCTTTTTCGGTATCTATACCACGTTGGTTGCAATAGAAAATTTGGTCTTCACCAATTTTACTAGTGGTTGCTTCGTGTTCTATTTTAGCCGATTTGTTTTTAGCTTCTATGTACGGAAAGGTATGCGCGCCACATTCGTTACCCATAAGTAAACTATCGCATTGTGAAAAGTTACGGGCGTTATCGGCATTTGGACTGATTTTCACCAATCCGCGGTAACTGTTTTGAGATTTTCCTGCAGAAATACCTTTTGAAATGATAGTCGATTTAGTGTTTTTCCCTAAATGAACCATTTTCGTACCCGTATCGGCTTGTTGGAAATTGTTGGTCACGGCGATGGAGTAAAACTCACCAACCGAATTATCACCTTTCAATACACATGAAGGGTATTTCCAAGTAACGGCACTTCCGGTTTCAACTTGTGTCCAAGAAATTTTAGCGTTCTTTTCGCATAAACCACGTTTGGTTACAAAATTGAAAACACCACCTTTTCCTTCGGCATTCCCTGGATACCAGTTTTGAACGGTTGAATATTTTATTTCAGCATCATCTAAAGCTATAAGCTCTACAACGGCTGCGTGTAATTGGTTTTCATCACGGCTTGGTGCGGTACAACCTTCTAAATAAGAAACATAACTGCCTTCATCGGCAATTACCAAGGTTCTTTCAAATTGCCCCGTTCCTGCTTGGTTAATTCTGAAATAAGTAGAAAGTTCCATGGGGCATTTTACGCCTTTTGGAATGTAGCAGAAACTACCGTCACTAAAAACAGCCGAGTTTAAAGCGGCGTAAAAGTTGTCTTTTTGTGGCACAACGGTACCGATGTGTTTTTTAACTAAATCTGGATGCTCGCGCAACGCTTCAGAAATAGAACAAAAAATGATCCCTTTTTCACCTAAAGTTTTCTTAAAAGTTGTAGCTACAGAAACGGAATCAACCACCACGTCCATAGCAACACCAGATAGTTTTTTTTGCTCATCTAAAGAGATGCCAAGTTTAGCAAATGTTGCTAATAATTCAGGATCTACTTCATCTAAACTATTGTATTTAGGCTTGCTGTTTGGTGCCGAATAATATGAAATGGCTTGAAAGTCAGGCTTTGTGTAATGTACATTGGCCCATTCTGGTTCAACCATCTTTTCCCAAGCACGAAAGGCTTCTAAGCGCCATTCGGTCATCCATTCTGGTTCTTCTTTTCTTTGGGAAATAGCACGAACAATATCTTCATTTAAACCCACGGGAAATGTATCAGATTCTATATCAGTATAAAATCCGTATTCGTATTCCTTGGTTTTAAGTTCTTCCCTTAAATCGTCTTCAGTATATTTATTCATAATTTTTAGTCAATTTTAACTCCTTCCCTTTGGGAAGGTTGGGATGGGATTAAAGTGAAAATGATTCACCACAACCACAAGTACGATTTGCATTTGGGTTATTAAATACAAATCCGGTGCCGTTTAATCCTCCTGAGTATTCTAAAGTAGTTCCTACTAGGTATAAGAAACTTTTTTTGTCTACAATAATTTTCACATCATTGTCTACAAATACTTTATCATCTTCTTTGTTTTCTTTATCAAACTTTAAATCGTAAGATAGCCCAGAACAACCACCGCTTTTAACACCTACACGCACAAAATCGGTAGTAGGGTTAAAGCCATCTTCTTGCATAAGTTCGATAACTTTTTTCTTAGCTGTTTCAGAAACTTTTATCATATGTTTTTAATTAGATTTAGAAACGTTTTGCAATAATTTTATTAAGACAATTTCTAAATAGGGTACAAATATACAATATAAGTCACGTATTACCATGTAACCTAACATTATATTAGCATATAGTTTTATAGGTTTTTCTTATTGATTAAAAAAATGTGACTTTGTTATAGATTTATGGTTTTAAGTAGAAAAATTTGAATTTTTATTACCGAAAGG
This sequence comes from Mariniflexile sp. HNIBRBA6329, assembly GCF_043558645.1. Lineage (NCBI taxonomy): Bacteria > Pseudomonadati > Bacteroidota > Flavobacteriia > Flavobacteriales > Flavobacteriaceae > Mariniflexile > Mariniflexile sp. HNIBRBA6329. The sequence continues at coordinate 62,610 of NZ_JBIFXS010000007.1, forward strand.
GTGTGTATTTATAAAAATAAGCTTCTTATTTTTGCAGTATGATAGAAGATAAGAATCAACAACGTACATCATTGAGTGAATTAGGTGAATTTGGATTGATAGATCACCTAACTAAAAACTTTAAAATCAATCATAAATCAACCATTAAAGGTGTGGGTGATGATGCAGCGGTTTTAAATTTTAGCAATAAGAAAATTGTAGTAACTACCGATTTGTTGGTTGAAGGCGTGCATTTCGATTTAAGCTATATGCCATTAAAGCATTTAGGTTACAAAGCTGTTGTTGTAAACCTATCCGATGTTTATGCTATGAATGCTACAGCAACGCAAATCACTGTATCAATAGCGGTTTCCAATAGGTTTCCTTTGGAAGCGCTTGAAGATTTGTACGCTGGTATTGAAACTGCTGCTAAAATTTATAATATTGATGTGGTTGGTGGCGATACCACATCGTCTAATACCGGGCTTTTAATTTCGGTTACTGCTATTGGCGAGGTAGAAGATGAGGTTTACCGAAATGGAGCTAAACCTAACGATTTATTGGTTGTTAGTGGCGATTTAGGTGGTGCTTTTATGGGGTTGCAAGTGTTGGAACGAGAAAAGGAAGTGTACAAAGTAAACCCAAATAATCAACCAGATTTAGAGCCTTATACTTATATTATTGAGCGTCAATTAAAACCAGAAGCACGTAAAGATGTTATTCAATTATTGAAAGATTTAGATGTAAAACCAACATCTATGATAGATATTAGTGATGGTTTATCATCTGAAATTATTCATTTATGCAAACAAAGCAATGTGGGTTGCGATTTATATGAAGAAAAAATTCCATTGGATCCACAAGTAATTTCAACTTGTGAAGAATTTAATATTGATAGTACAACCGTTGCTTTAAATGGGGGTGAAGATTATGAATTGTTGTTAACCGTATCGCAAGCCGATTTTCCAAAAATTAAGGCAAATCCAAGTTTAAGCGTTATTGGTTTTATGAAAGAAGCCAAAGACGGGATGCATTTAGTTACTAGAGGCGATAGTAGAATACCTATAAAAGCACAAGGTTGGAAAAATTTTAATGACTAAACACTAATAAATCCACTTTTTTTTTTTGAGGATATATTTTGGATACACGTTTTTGATGGATGCGTTCTAACACGTCGTTAATTTCTTTAAACTTTGGTGTTAATTCGGTTAAATGGCCACTGCCATTTGTGGTAAGTTGTTTATTGCAAGTTTTACAGGTGTATTCTTTTACATGATATGTAACATTTCGGGTTACTTTAAAATCATGTCCGAACACCAGACAATGAATGTTTTTCATTAAAAATATTTTAATTAGCTACTTTAGAGTCTATTAAACTATAAAAAATGAAGCATAAAACACCGATAAAGTGTTAATAAATCGACGAAACTAATCTTTTTTCCCTTGAACGTTCCATTCTTGTATTATGTATACGCTCTAAAATAGCATTGATTTCTTTGAATTTTGGCGTTAACTCAATTAAACCACCATTGCTATTTGTGGTTAGTTGTTTTTTGCAATGTGAGCAAGTATACTCTTTAACATAGTAGGTAACTTTTTTAGTTACTTGATAATCATGACCAAAGAAATTGCAATACATCTTCGGTATGAGTGCGGATTTGGTTGTAGATTTTTTCATGTTTTGTGTTGTTTGGACAATAAACTTAAATAAAAAAACCAAATAAATCGCCAAAACACTAAATATTTTCGATGAAATGCATTATTTGTATTAAGAATTCACTTTCATTTTCAATATGACTCATGTGTCCATCAGGAAATTCAACCACAAATATATTGTTGTTCTTGGTTTGTTTAATGAGTGTTTCGTAATCTAAAACAGGGTCTTTTTTGCTGATAATCATCATTTTATTAAAATTAGATGATTGAAGAATGTGTTGCCTATCTTCTCTAATTTTCATCCCCTCTAAAGCTGCAATGATACCCTGAAGAGGCGTTTTTAAAGCTTCATTAATAACGTCTTTTATTTTATCAGCAAAAGCAATTCTGTTTTTTGGTCTGAATAAATTATTTACAGCAATTCTAATAAAGGTTTTATAATTCTGTTTTACAGCATCAATAGCGCGGTCTCTGTTTTGCTTTTTTTCTTCGGTATCTGGTAAAGCGGTAGAATTCATTAAGCACAATCCTTTTGATGCTTTTGGGTTTTTTTCGGCAAAAGCGAGCGCCACATAACCACCCATAGAATGCCCAATTATGGTGGCTTGTTCAATTTTTAAATAGTTTAAAACGGCTTCAACAGCTTCTGCCATAAGTCCCATGGTATGTACATAACCTAAGCATTCGGTTTTTCCGTGTCCCAATAAATCAATGCAAATAATACGGTTGTTTTTGCTTAGTTTAGGAATGAAAGCATCCCACATGGTTAGGTTTTCTAAAAATCCGTGAAGTAAGACCACTGGTTTTCCTTTTCCTATATCTGTATAATTTATATGGATGCCCTTATATTTTAATATCATATGCTAAAACAATTAAAAACTAAGCTTTCACTTTTTTAATGGCAGTAAAGGCTTTGTCTACAAATTCATCTTCAACTAAAATGGTAAATTCATTGGTTGTAGAAATTACCTCGTAAAGTACAATGCCTTCCCAAGCTAAACGTTTAAAAAATTGATAATATAAACCTGCTATTTTGGAGTTGTCCTGTGGAAGATTCACACTAATGGCAGAAAGTCCATCTTGAATGGCTATAAAACTTTCGTTTTTTAAATTTTCTTTAATAAAGTCGTTTAAGCTACTGGAAATAATGATGTTGCTTTCGTGGATTCCTCTAGTAAATGTGTAAAATAATTTAGATTCCTGATTGATTCGATTTAAAATTTTAGCATGATTGTCAATAATGGTTTCAGAATTTTTTATGGTAAAATCGGTTAGGTTTGATCGTACCGTAATATCACCCAAATTCTGCATGAATTTTTTCATTTTTACCGAATTTGATAATGCAGGTGGCGGGTTGTAGCGCCTTAAAGCCATCATAATAGCACCTGGTTTTACATCCTTTTTCAGCATTTTGCTAATAGGTTCAGTCAGCTCGATGGCTAAAGCACTGAAATTTATAATGTTTCTGGAAAGTGCTTCTTCTAAATAAGGTTGTGTAATTAAAATGTCTTCTACACAGTTTGATACAGTTTTCATGTGATTTTTTTATTGTTTTTTAAAGGCACATGCAATATTCATTAAGTTTTTCTAAATGTTTAAAGCTAAGAAACCAATGCTCTATGTTAATTATTTAACAATATGTGCAAAAATAAACATATTTTTTAATAAATATCTTTTTTAGGATTAGGAGTTATACATTCGCACTTTAATTGATGAAAATGAATCAATTAGATAAACGATTTAGCTTATAAAAGTATGAAAGTATTAAAATTCGGTGGCACTTCGGTAGGATCGATTGAAAATATATGTAACGTTAAAAATATTATTAACGACGGAGAAAAAAAGATTGTTGTTTTATCAGCCATGTCTGGTACAACCAATCAGTTAGTTGCTATTTCAAAACATATTGCAGATAACGAAGTTGATGGGGCAGTTGAAAAAATAAATGCGCTTCATGAATCATATATTAAAGTAATAGACAACTTGTTAAGTGATGCTTCTTTAAACAAAGATGTAAAAGCATACGTTTCAAGTGTGTTTAATTTATTGCTTGAATGTACAACTAAGCCATATTCTATAGAATTAGAAAATCAAATTGTGGCGCAAGGTGAGTTGCTTTCAACTTATATGGTGAATAGCTATTTAAATCAAGAAGGTGTAAGTTCGGCATTATTGCCTGCATTAAGCTTTATGCGTATTGATGCTTCTAAAGATCCTGATTTAGATTATATAAAAGAACATTTTAAAACCACTTATAAAGAAGCGGAAGATTCTCAAATATATATCACGCAAGGATTTATTTGTTTGGATGATAAAGGTGAAATTTCTAACCTTCAACGTGGTGGAAGCGATTATACGGCAACTATTATTGGTGCTGCTATTAACGCTGAAGAAGTACAGATTTGGACGGATATTGATGGGATGCATAACAACGACCCAAGATATGTTGAAAATACAAGACCAATTTCAAATTTATCATTTGATGAGGCTGCAGAATTAGCATATTTCGGAGCAAAAATTCTACACCCGCAAACGGTTACACCGGTTAGGTTTCTAAATATCCCTGTGCGATTAAAAAACACCATGAACCCAGAGGCTTATGGAACTTTAATTAATAACGATCATTCTGAAAGCGGTGTTAAAGCTATGGCTGCTAAAGATGGTATTACTGCCATTAAAATAAAATCAGGCAGAATGCTACAGGCACACGGTTTTTTAAGAAAGGTGTTTGAGATTTTTGAAGTTTATGAAACGTCTATAGATATGATTACAACATCGGAAGTTGCTGTGTCTTTAACTATTGATGATGATAAAAACTTAGATAAAATTTTAGTAGAATTAGAAAAATTTGCAACTATAGAAGTAGATAAAAACCAAAGTATTATCTGTTTGGTTGGGCATTCGGTTGTAAACCACCAAGAAACACATAAATTGTTTCAAATACTACAAGATGTAAAAATAAGAATGATTTCCTACGGAGGAAGTAATAACAATATTTCACTTTTGGTTGATACCAAAAATAAGATTAATACGCTGCAAAAACTAAACGATTATTTATTTGAATTAGTCACTCTGTAAATTGCAAAACTTTAGTATTGTATGCAAAAAGGGCTGTTTAAAAACAGCCCTTTTCTTTTTTATGAATTCATTAAATCTTCAATTTCTTCAGCTTCAATAGGAATATTTTGCATCAAATTAAAAGGCTCGCCAGTTTTTTGAATGACTACATCATCTTCTAGTCGAATACCAAAACCTTCTTCAGGAATATAGATGCCAGGTTCTACGGTAAAAACCATGTTGGCTTGCATTAGTTCTGTTAAAATACCATAATCATGTGTATCTAGTCCCATATGGTGACTCGTTCCGTGCATAAAATATTTTTTGTAAGCAGGCCAATCGGGATTTTCGTTTTGCACATCTGCTTTGTCCAATAAACCTAAGCCCAATAATTCTGAAGTCATTATTTTGCCTACTTCAACATGGTAATCAGCCCAAATAGTTCCTGGAGTTAATAGTTTTGTGGCTTCATTTTTAACTCTTAAAACGGCATTGTAAACTGCTTTTTGTCTATCAGAATATCTTCCGGAAACAGGAATGGTTCTACTTAAATCGCTCGCATAGTTTGCATATTCAGCAGCGGTATCAAATAAAATTAAATCGCCTGCTTTACATTGTTTATTGTTTTCAATATAATGCAACACATTGGCGTTGTTTCCTGAAGCGATAATAGGGGTGTATGCAAATCCTTTAGAGCGGTTACGCAAAAATTCGTGCATCAATTCAGCTTCAATTTCATATTCCCAAACGCCTGGTTTTACAAAATTTAAAACACGCCGAAACCCTTTTTCGGTAATGTTGCACGCTTGCTGAATTAAATCAATTTCAATAGGGTTCTTAACGGAACGAAGGCGTTGTAAAATAGGAGCGCTTTTGGAAACGTTGTGTGCAGGGTATTTGTCTTTTAACCATTTGGTGTAGCGGTCTTCGCGGGTTTCGGTTTCAACGTTGGCTCGGTAGTGCTCGTTGGTGTTTATATATACCGTATCGCACTGCGTCATTAATTCAAACATGATTTTTTCCATGTCCTGAAGCCAATAAACCGTTTTTATGCCACTGGTTTTAAAAGCTGTTTCTTTGGTAAGTTTTTCTCCTTCCCAAACGGCAATATGGGCATTGGTTTCTTTTAGAAATAAAATTTCACGATGTTTTTCTTTTGGACAATCGGGGAACAAAACCAAAATGCTTTCTTCTTGGTCTACGCCGCTTAAATAAAAAATATCACGATGTTGTTGAAAAGGCATGGTGCTATCAGCGCTTATAGGATAGATGTCGTTTGAGTTAAAAACAGCTAAACTACTCGGTTTCATTTTTGCAGTAAAGTTTTTTCTGTTGCTGATAAAAAGGGAGGAGTCTATTGGTAAATACTTCATATTTTTTTTATTAAAAATAATAATTTTAAATAGTTGTTAATCAAATTGGTGATTTGTGATTTTAAAAGATGCTTAAACCAGTTTTAGGTTTATGTTAAATACGCTAAAAGTAGCAAAACTAAGCAAATCATACATAATAATTTGTTATATTTGATACTGTCCCAAATTGAAATTATTGCTAAAAATTTAAATAATATGAAAAGAGTTACACTGCGAACGGGATTTGTCCTATTGGGGTTTCTTATAAGTTTTTTTAGTTTGAATGCACAAAAATTACTTAAAGAAGTTTCGTTAAAAAAGCAGATTGAAAACTCTAGTTTGGTGGTTGAAGGGAAGGTTGTTTCTAAAACATCGTTTTGGACTAATGACGGAATTATATGTACCGCTAATACAGTGAAAGTATATAAAGTTTTTAAAGGGGAACAATTAGCAACAATCGATGTTATAACATTGGGTGGAATTGTTGAATTAACAGCATTAAAAGTCTCTCATAGCTTAAGCCTTAGTCAAGGTGATGTTGGAGTTTTTGTATTGGAAGAATCTAAAATTAAAAATAGTTTAAGCAATAAATCTGTAAAGAAGCAATTTATACCCTATGGGGCTGAACAAGGATTTTATAAATATAATGTTTATGATGATTTAGCGGTTAATCCTTTTAATGCTATAAAAGGTATTTCCAATACATTTCACAAAGCTATTATTAATCTCACAAAAAGACCGATTACCGAAATGGTAAAATATGATGCCATAGCATTAACATCGAAAATTAATAAAGCACTTGCTCCTACGGCAATAACATTTTCGCCTACAACTGTTACAGCAGGTACAAAAAATACAATTACTATAACTATTCCTGGAGGTGCAACTGGAGATTTTGGAAGCGTTAAAGGAAAAGTTAGTTTTAATAATGCAGACGAAGGAGGTGGAGGAAATTATGTAGATGCCTTAGATACACAGGTCACATGGTCTGCAAATTCAATAATTGTTGAAGTGCCATCTGAAGCTGGGACAGGAAAAATTAGAGTTACGAACAATGATGGATCTGTTAGGGAATCAACTGCCGAATTAACAGTTCCAAGTTCAGAGATAAATGTTGTATATGATGCAGATGATACAACTGACGGTATGGGAGGGGGCGATAATGGGCCACTACCTGCATACGCCTACAGAGTTCAGCATATAGGTCAGAACAATGGGGGTTACACATGGGAAATGCAAACAGATTTTTTTAATGATTCACCCCGAACAGGAGCTAAAGCTGCCTTTAAGCGAGCTTTTGATAATTGGGTTTGTTCAACAGGGGTAAATTGGACTATAAAAAGCACCCCGACCAATGTTGACGTAGTTGAATTTGAAAGTGAACCTGTTGAATCTCCAAGCGTTTCTGCCCCAGCAGTAAACGTAATAAGATTTGATAATGGTGAATTGGATGAAATTACTTTAGGCGCCTGCTATTCTTGGTATAAAGGATGTAGTTTAGGTGGAGGTAATTTTCAATGGTTTGTTGCCGAAATGGATATTGTATTTAATGATGATGTTGATTGGAATTTTGGATCTGGGCCTACAACAATCGCAGGGAGGTATGACTTTGAAAGTGTTGCGTTGCACGAATTAGGTCATGCGCATCAATTAGGTCATGTAATAAATACCAATGGAGTTATGAATAATACTTTACAATTTAATGAAGATCTTAGAGTACTGAGTGCTCAAGACATCTCTGCAGCAAGTACAATTCAGTCTAGAAGCACCTCTACTTTTGTTTGTGCAAGCCAACCAAAAATGACCAATGCTTCATGTCCTTTAAATGTAGAAGAAGAAGAGTTAAATGCAGCCATTAATATATATCCAAACCCATCCAATGGTCAGTTTTATGTAAAAAATTCAGGAATTGTTAATCTAGACAAGGTAGTTGTGTATGACGTAAGAGGAAGGCTTGTGTCTCAATTTGATATGTCCAACGCATCTAGAACCAAAACAATTAATTTATTAGGGGCTTCAAAAGGCATGTACTTTGTTAAGATAGTTTCTGATAGAGCAGAAATAACAAAAAAAATACTTATAGATTAAGTTTTTTCTAAAAAATATAGTTGTAAAACAAGGTGTAATTAGTGTAAATAGTTTAATAAACACCATTTAAGGTATTAAATATTTAATAAAACATTTAATTTTTCGCATATTTTCATTGTTTTTATTCTTTTTAATAAGAATATATTGAGTATTATCCAAAACTAAGTATTATTACTTATAATTATTCTAAATTATAATTTTACAGCTCAACTTTTTGCCTATGAATTTATTGTAAATTACCTTTGCAAACTATACTTAACAAATTAACTAATGAGCGGATTTTTTAAATCTTCAATCGGAAGAAAAGTAGCCATGGCGCTTTCAGCTTTTTTCCTCATGTTTTTCTTACTTCAACATTTTGCAATTAATCTTTTATCAGTTTTCAGTGGCGACCTTTTTAACGAAGTGTCTCACTTTATGGGAACCAATTGGTTAATTCAATTTGTAATGCAGCCCATTTTGATTTTTGGTGTTGTTTTTCATTTTGTTATGGGCTTTATTTTGGAAATAAAGAACAAACAAGCAAGAACTATTTCTTATGTGAAAAATAACGGTGCTGCAAACTCAACATGGATGAGTAGAAACATGATTTACAGTGGTATTGCTATTTTGGCGTTTATCATTTTACATTTTATTGATTTTTGGTTTCCAGAAATTAACACCAAATACATCCAAGGCGATTGGTCTGGTGTGCACGAAGGTGTGGATGGGTACCGCTATTTCCATGAGTTACAAGAAAAGTTTGTGAGTCCAATTAGGGTAGGTGCTTACGTTTTGGCTTTTGTATTTTTGGCGTTGCATTTATTGCATGGTTTTACCTCGGCATTCCAATCTATGGGTGCTACTGCAAGCAGAAAGAAATCATTACAAAATATAGGAAAAGCCTATTCAATTATAATTCCTTTAGGGTTTATAATTATTGCGCTTTTTCATCATTTAAATCACCATTAATCTCAGATATATGGCATTAGATTCAAAAATACCACACGGTCCTTTAAAAGATAAATGGACAGATTATAAAAATCATATCAATCTTGTAAATCCTGCAAATAAGCGTCATATCGATATTATTGTTGTGGGTACTGGTTTAGCTGGTGGGTCTGCTGCAGCCACTTTAGCAGAGCTAGGTTATAATGTAAAAGCATTTGCTTATCAAGATTCACCTCGTCGTGCGCACTCCATTGCGGCTCAAGGAGGTATTAATGCAGCAAAAAACTATCAAGGTGATGGCGATTCAACATACAGATTGTTCTACGATACCGTAAAAGGTGGCGATTACCGTTCGCGTGAAGCTAATGTGTACCGTTTGGCTGAGGTGTCTGCTAATATTATCGACCAATGTGTGGCTCAGGGGGTTCCTTTTGCACGTGATTATGGTGGCTTGTTAGATAACCGTTCATTTGGAGGTGTACTGGTTTCAAGAACATTTTATGCTAAAGGACAAACAGGACAACAGTTATTATTAGGAGCTTATTCCGCTATGAACAGACAGATTGCTCGTGGTAAAATTGAGATGTTCAACCGCCACGAAATGTTGGATGTTGTTAAAATTGATGGTAAAGCACGTGGTATCATTGCCCGTAATTTAGTTACAGGCGAAATTGAAAGACATTCGGCACATGCTGTTGTAATAGCTACTGGAGGTTATGGAAATGTATATTTCCTATCAACAAATGCTATGGGAAGTAACGCTACTGCTGCTTGGAAAATCCATAAAAAAGGTGCGTTTTTTGCTAATCCTTGTTTTACGCAAATTCACCCAACATGTATTCCACGTTCGGGCGATTATCAATCGAAATTAACGTTGATGTCTGAATCGTTACGTAACGATGGGCGTATTTGGGTTCCAAAAAAGATTGAAGATTCAAAAGCGTTACAACAACGTAAAATAAAGCCAACTGATATTGCAGAAGAAGATAGAGATTATTTCTTAGAGCGTCGTTATCCTGCATTTGGTAACTTAGTACCTCGCGATGTGGCATCTCGTGCTGCTAAAGAGCGTTGCGATGCTGGTTTTGGAGTGAATGCTACTGGTGAAGCTGTATTTTTAGATTTTGCCTCGGCAATTACTCGTTATGGAAAAACCCAAGCTAAAATTCAGAATATTGAAAATCCTTCGGATGCTAAAATATACGAATTAGGTCAAGCCATTGTTGAAGAGAAATACGGAAACTTATTTCAAATGTATGAGAAAATCGTTGATGAGAATCCATACGAAACACCAATGATGATTTACCCTGCAACTCATTATACCATGGGAGGAGTTTGGGTAGATTACAACTTAATGACTACAGTTGATGGTTTGTATTGTATTGGTGAAGCTAATTTCTCTGAGCATGGTGCTAACCGATTAGGAGCTTCAGCTTTAATGCAAGGACTTGCAGATGGATATTTTGTATTACCATATACAATTGGAGATTACTTATCTAACGAAATTAGAACTGGTAAAATTCCAACCAACACGCCAGAGTTTGATGAAGCTGAAAAAGAAGTAACCGATAGAATCAATTTCTTTATCAATAATAAAGGAGAGCACTCCGTAGATTATTACCACAAAAAATTAGGAAAAATTATGTGGGATAAATGCGGCATGTCTCGTAACGAGCAAGGTTTAAAAGAAGCGATGACGGAAATTAAAGCATTGCGTGAAGATTTCTGGAAAAACGTAAAAGTACCTGGTTCTGCAAGCGAAATGAACCCTGAATTGGAAAAAGCGGGTCGTGTAGCCGATTTTCTTGAGTTAGGTGAGTTATTCGCTAAAGATGCACTTAATAGAAACGAATCTTGTGGTGGTCACTTTAGAGAAGAATCGGTTGAATTAGATGGTGAACAAAAAGGTGAAGCTAAACGTAATGATAAAGATTACGCTTACGTAGCTGCTTGGGAATACAAAGGCGAACCTGCCGATGCCGTTTTACATAAAGAAATATTAGAGTTTAAAGATATTGAACTAAAACAACGTTCATACAAATAAGAAAGACATTATGAATTTAACACTTAAAATTTGGAGACAGAAAGACTCAAAATCAAAGGGTCAAATGGTCGATTATAAAGTAACTGATATTTCAGAACATATGTCTTTTCTTGAAATGATGGATGTTTTGAATGAACAATTAGTAAATACTGGAGAAGAGCCTGTGGCTTTCGATCACGATTGTCGCGAAGGTATTTGCGGTATGTGTTCTATGTATATAAATGGTGAAGCCCATGGTCCAGATAGAGGCGTAACAACCTGTCAGTTACACATGCGTATGTTTAAAGACGGTGATACTATTACTATTGAGCCATTTAGAGCAACTGCATTTCCAGTAATAAAAGATTTAGTTGTAGATAGAAGCTCTTTTGAGCGTATCCAACAAGCTGGCGGATATATTTCAGTGAATACTTCAGGAAACACACAAGATGCCAACTCTATTCCAATCTCAAAACATGCTGCCGATGAAGCTATGGATGCAGCAACGTGTATTGGTTGTGGTGCCTGTGTAGCTACATGTAAAAACTCATCTGCTATGTTGTTTGTTGGGGCAAAAGTATCGCAATATGCGTTGTTACCTCAAGGACAAGTTGAAGCTGCAGATCGTGTTCGTAACATGGTGGCACAAATGGATTTGGAAGGTTTTGGAAACTGTACCAACACCGGTGCTTGCGAAATTGAATGTCCAAAAGGCATTTCATTAGATAACATCGCTCGTATGAATAGAGAGTTAATGAAAGCGAGTTTGTCTTAAAACTTACCTTTCATCGATAATAAATAGAACCCAGGCTTTTGCTTGGGTTTTTTATTTAGATTTGGTTGCTTAATTCTTGAAAATGAAAAAAACGCTATGCCTATTTGTGTTGGTATATCTTTTGGGCATACAGTGTGATGCACAAACTATAAACCATGATGATGTTACAAGAGCACCATTATTTTCTGAAACGATGTTGCTTCAACATATAAAAACATTATCATCTGATGTTTTTGAAGGCAGAAGAACTGGAACAAATGGTGCTTTAAAGGCTGAAAAGTACATCATCAATCAGTTTGTGCTGTTTGATGTTTTGCCTTTAGGAAAGGACTATTTACAGCCATTTTCGTTTACGGAAGCTGGTAAGCGCTATGAAGGTAAAAATGTTTTAGGATGTATAAAAGGTACAATGTACCCAGATAAATATATTGTTATTAGTGCGCATTACGACCATGAAGGTGTTAAAAATGGAAACGTTTATAATGGAACAGATGATAATGCTTCTGGTACCAGTGCCCTGTTTAGTTTTGCTGAATATTTTAGAACCCATCCCCCAAAACATTCGGTTATTTTAGCGGCTTTTGATGCGGAGGAATTGGGATTGCAAGGGTCTAAATACTTTGTGAATCATCCCATTATTCCTTTTAAACAAATTATGGTAAACCTGAACATGGATATGATTAGCCGAAGCGATACCAATGAATTGTTTGCAGTTGGCACAGTTCATAATGAAACTTTGAAACAAGTAATTACAAATCATACTTATTCCAAAAAAATAAACTTTTTAGCAGGTCATGATGAAGGTAATTGGAAAGACAATTGGACCTATGCTTCCGATCACGCTAACTTTCATAAAAAAGGAATTCCATTTTTGTATTTTGGTGTTGACGACCATGAAGATTATCACAAACCAACTGATGATTACGAGAATATCCAACCTGAATTTTATATAGAAGCAGTTAGGGTTATCATGTCCGTTTTTGAAAAAATAGATCAACTAAACTTTTAGTAGTCTTAATACCTGCATGGTTTTCAAAACCTTGTAGGTATATTTAATTTTAAAAATAAGCTTTTAATTGAACGGTTCCCGTATGAATGGTTCTACTGGTTTCGGTTTTTCTACCAAAATAACTTAGGTTTAGGTCTAAAAAATCGGTTAGTTTTTTCTGTGCTAACAAACTCCAAGTAAAGTTTTTTCCGGGTTGCAAACCTTCCAACATTTGGTAGGAAACAGGTGTGTTCGCATTGCCTTCAAAGGTATTGGAGAAAAAGTTAAACTCACCTATAATGGAGTTTTTTGGGCTGCCTGCAAACGTAAAAGAGGTGCCGTATTTTTGTTGCTTTAAGGTTTCTAAACCACCTATGGTATTTTCTTTACTGACATGTTGGTAGAAGATATCAAATCTGGAATTATCATTAAACAAATACGATAGTTTAGGGTTGAAGCGGCTTTCATCAAAATTATAATTCTTGCTTACAAAATTTTCGCTCAAACTTTCATTGTTTCCAAAATCAGATTGCAAGGTTATTAACCAGTTTTCAGCAATTTTATGGTTGAAATTAAACTGATGCCTTTTCAATCCGTTTTCAATAAACCCAATAGATAGAATGTTACGGGTTCTGTTTGAAAGAAAGGTGTACGATGTGGTATAATTTTGTTTTCCTCTATTGAAAAACAGCACGTTTCTGAAATTTAACTGCAATCCCAATTGGTTTTCTTCATCGCTTTCAAACGGATTCAAATTAAAACTGCTTCCTTCACGTTTTAATTTTCTATCTACCAAATAACTGGTTTGGTTGTAAAAATGCGACCAGAACTTTTTGGTTTTATTTTCACTAACCGACCATTGCGACGGATTGATTGTTAAGGTTTGGCTCAACCTGTTTTGATGTGTTTTTATGAAAACTTGGTTGGGTAAAAGCACACGAATGTATTTGCCTTGGTCTTGAAATTGGGCTATTTCAAATTCTTCTAATTCTTGTATACCGTTTTCATTGTAATCTATCCACGTATAGGTACCTTGTCCAGGTTCTACTTCTACATAGGTAAAATCTTGTTGTGGCAAGGTGCCAGAGTTGGTTTCAAAAAGTGTATTCCATTGCACAAGTTGTTTGAATAATTTTTGATTGAACTGTAGTCTGGAGTTGATGGATTGTTCATCATCTATAGCTTCATCAGCGCTTTTTAAAGTTCTGTAATTTGCATAAAGCGATAAATTAGTGTTGGTATTTTGAACAAGTCGTGTGTCTAAATAAAAAGTATTAGACGTATTTACTTTTTGTAATTGGTTGTTTCTAATGCTATCGTTCACACGGTTTTTGTATCCAATTTCGGTGAAGATTTTTGTGCTATCGCCCACGCCAAAAAATACTTCGTACGATTTGAATTTCTGACTTAAATCAGTCAACTCTTGGGTGTCAACAGTTTTTTGTTCATTGTCTTCAATAGACAATTTAGTTCCCAACCAACTTTTTTCCATGCTATAGGCAACAGTATTTGAAGACCTTAAAAATGTGGAGGTATTGGTGTTGGAAGTGGCATTTAAAAAACTAGAATACGATGCAATTCTAAATTTATGAAGCATTAAGTTGGCATTAAAAACATGTCGGTTACCATTAAAATTTTCAGAATAACCCAAATGTTCAAATTGATAGGTAGCATATCCTTTTTTAGCATGGTTTAAACGCAACCCAGAAGTGATTAATGATTGATTCCCAAGTATGATGTTTGAGGTTGAAGAAGCATCATCTAAATTCCAATCTCTATTAAATTCAGCATTATATAAACGCTCGATGGTTTTGAAGTTCTTTTGAATGAAATCGCCATCTGCAAACACGTTCAAATTCCATAAACTGTCATTTTCAATAAGGTTTTGTGATATTTTTAGTTTTCCTGCAAAACCATCATTATTGGCATCGTCTAAACTTGAAAACAGGTTTAAATCGTTTTTGCTGGCGGCTATTTCAAATCCAATATCGGTTTTTTCGGTTGGGGTATAGTTCCCATTTACAACAGCTATTTGAAGCTTTGTTGGCGCAATCAATTGAACAATGGGGGCATAGTTACCTTGTAAAGTACCAGCGTATTCATAAATATTATTAATGGCATTGCTGCTTTGTAAAACGTAATCACCTTGGTTGGCACCCACTTGTGAAAATGTAACACGATATAACGTATCATCAGGATTGTTAGAAAACACAAAAGCTTCAACACCGCCAATAAGCTCTTTTTTATACAAAATTCTATTATCGCTAAAGGACTCTAAAACTTCCGAAGGCGCTACCATTTGCGTTCTATCATCTCCGGCATTTGTTAGAATTTGTACTTGTGCTTCCGATATATTTTGCTGTAATGGTTGGTTTTTAGCATCATTTTCAGAATACACTGAAACCCCAATATTCAATTTTTGACTTTCAAACCGGCCTCCACCATATGCCACTAAGCGCGAATAGTTGCGTTCACTGTATTGATAATCGACGGTGATACGCATTTCGGAAGTCATGGGGAAGGTTGAGTTGAATATAATTTCACCCGCATTATAATCGATGATATAATCTTTATCTTCACCACGTTGCGCCACAATGCCGTTTACATAAACGGTTTCGCTACCAGATACTATAAGCACAAATAATTCACCGTTTTGTCCTTGTAATTTGTATGGCCCTTGGTTACCTTCTTGGGCTTTAAAAGTACTTCTGGTAAACTGCCCACGCACCAAAGCACCAGCACCAAATACATTGGTTTGTGCATCTTCATCGCCCAATTTAGCGTTAACGGACAATCCTTGTACGCGTTTGGAAAAGTTTGCAAAGTAAGAATCGGTATTTTGCAAGTCAATGTCACCTGCACGAATGTTCCATTTGTCGCTATACAATTCAATAAAAACTTGGTCGAACTCATCCAATCGTTGGCTATACCCACTTTCTTGCAGTGGAATATTGGCATCTTGAATGGAAGCCCGAAGCGACACTTTTTCACTCAATTTCCCTGAAATTTGTAAATCCAATTCGCTATTTAAAACGGAGTTTTGATTGTTTCCAACCGTAACCCCACGAGAAATACTTCCCGAAGTTGTTAACCCATCAAAAGGAATGTAATTTTTAGATTCGTTAGGTTGTGAGAGTTGATAAAGCTTTTGAAGGTTATCGGTGTTTTCAACAATAATTTTGTCGTCTAATTGCTGGTATGTTTTGGTTAAAAACTCGGGATATTTTAAATAATTGATAATGATGGAATCGGTTTCAACAGGTTGGACAAATATTAAAAAGGCTTTTTTAAAATCAACCCTATAAAAAGAAGAATCTACAACCGCATTGTATTTTGTTTTAATTGAAAAGTAATTTGAATTGATACTTACGCTATCTATTACAATAGAATCGTTTACAGCAACTTTTTTAGTTCTATAGTTTGAAACCGGACTCTGTGCAAAACCACAAAATCCAATAAAAAAAACAAAAAGGCAGGTTATAAACTTCATTACATACTTAAACTTCAAATAGTTTAAAATATTTTGTTAATAGATTTCGTTAAAAGTGCTATAAAATAATAGTGTAAAAGTAACGCATTATTTATTTTAGCTGAAATTAACTCGTTTTTTAAAACGAGTTATCCCAACACAGGTTGGGATCTCATAAAAACAAAGTAAATGAAAATAATCTCATACAACGTAAATGGTATTCGGGCAGCATTAAATAAAGGATTTCTAAATTGGTTAAAAAGTGCCAACCCCGATGTTATTTGTTTACAAGAAATTAAGGCTTTAAAAGAGCAATTGGATTTAGATATTTTCGTCGAAGCAGGTTACAATTATAACTATTGGTTTAGTGCTCAAAAAAAAGGGTATAGTGGTGTTGCCATTTTAAGTAAAATTAAACCCAATCACGTAGAATATGGCACAGGAATTGCTTCCATGGATTTTGAAGGCAGAAACCTTAGGGCCGATTTTGATGGTTTTTCGGTAATGAGTTTGTATTTGCCTTCGGGAACAAACGATGCTCGATTAGGTCATAAATTTGAATACATGGATATGTTTCAAGATTATATCAACAAACTAAAAGTAGATATTCCAAATTTAATTATTTGTGGCGATTACAATATTTGCCACGAAGAAATAGACATTCACAACCCCAAAGGATTGAGCAATGTTTCAGGGTTTTTGCCAGCCGAACGCAAATGGATAGGCGCATTTATAAACAGTGGATTTACCGATTCTTTCCGTCATTTAAACAAAGAACCACATCAATATACGTGGTGGAGTTACCGAGCCAACTCTCGTGCTAACAACAAAGGTTGGCGGTTAGATTATGCCATGGTTTCAAATGCGATGCAAGAAAAGATAAAAAGAGCCGTTATATTGTCGGATGCTGTTCATAGCGACCATTGTCCCATATTGTTAGAAATAGAAAATTAACCCCAATATTATAACCCAACCCATAAAGAAATTAAAAAAATGATAAAAAGAATTTCCTTAATCGCATTAGCATTAATACTTGTTACTTCATGTGTTTCGCCTAAAATTTATAAAGATTTAGAAAATAAATATGCCAATTTAAAGCAAGCCAATAGAAAACTTTCAGACGAAAACGAAGACTTACTTTTCGATAAAACAAAAGCAGAAAATGATTTAAAACAACTTCGTGCAGATTATTCGAAAGTGCTTGCAGAACGTAACAAATTAGAGAGCGATTACGAAGCCACTAAAGCAAATTTAGATGCTTTAAAATCTTCTTATGATGCTTTAGAGAAAAACAGTTCAGCCTCTATCGCTGCAAATTCAGAAAAAAACAGAGAATTATTAGCACAATTAGAAGCAAAAGAACAAGCTTTGGCAGCAGAAAACCAGCGATTGGAAAATCTTAAAAAACAATTACAAGACCGTTCAAACCGTGTAGCAGAACTTGAAAAAGTGATTTCCGATAAAGATGCCGCTATGACAGCCTTAAAAGACGCTATTTCCAAAGCCTTAACCGATTTTGAAGGCAAAGGTTTAACCGTAGAGCAGCGCGATGGGAAAGTGTACGTTTCAATGGAAAACAAATTATTGTTCAGTTCAGGTAGTTGGGCCGTTGGTACCGAAGGACGTAGAGCCGTACAACAATTAGGAAATGTTTTGGCAAACAACCCAGATATCGCCATTTTAATTGAAGGACATACCGATAACGTGCCGTATCAAGGTAGTGGGCAAATAGTGGGCAACTGGGATTTATCAACCAAACGTGCCACCGCCATCGTTAATATTTTACGAGAAAACGCCTCCATCAATGCCGAAAACTTAACCGCCGCAGGTCGTGGTGAGTTTGCACCAATCGCCACCAACGATACGCCAGAAGGAAGAGCAAAAAACCGTCGTATCGAAGTTATTTTGACACCAAAGTTAGACGAACTTTCAAAATTATTAAAAGATAATTAAAAGTTGGGCGTTACCACAAGGGTCGGGCTTTTCGTTGCAAGTCCTCGCTCGTACCTCGCTGTGGGCTTTCCACTGCAATCCCTAACGCAAAACAAACCTTAACACATTTTTAAACCTTTCAGTACATAAGTAACTGAAAGGTTTTTTTATCTTTAACATCTTATTTAAAAACATAAAGAATTGTCTAAAAATCTAAATATCTAAGCAGTCTAACAATCTAACATCTAAGTAGTCTAACAATCTAAAATGAAATACACCACCATACCAAAAACCGATATAAAAGTTAGTAAAATATGCCTAGGTTCTATGACTTGGGGCAACCAAAACACCGAAGCCGAAGGACATGCACAACTAGATTATGCCTTTGAGAACGGTGTTAACTTTATAGACACTGCAGAAATGTACCCAGTACCCGCAAGTCCAGAAACGCAAGGCGCTACAAGCAAAATTATAGGCACTTGGTTGAAAAAAACAGGCAATAGAGATAAAGTGGTTGTGGCAAGCAAAATTGTAGGTCGCTCAAGCGACTATACCGCGCATATTCGAACCACAGGAATAACATCAAAATCTATAAAAGAAGCTGTAGATAATGAGTTGAAACGCCTACAAACCGATTATATTGATTTATACCAAATACATTGGCCAGAACGCGAAACCAATACATTTGGTACACGCGATTATAAACATAACCCAAACGATAGTTGGACCGACAATTTTAATGAAGTGCTTCATGGTTTAGATGAGCAAATTAAAATGGGCAAAATCAAACACGTTGGCATTTCAAACGAAAAAGCTTGGGGTACCATGCGTTATCTAGAAGAGTCTAAAAATCACAGTTTGCCACGAATGAAAACCATTCAAAACGCATACTCCTTAATAAACAGAGGTTATGAAGGCGATATGGCTGAAATTTCCATGCGTGAAAATATAGGATTGTTAGCTTATTCACCTATGGCATTTGGAGTGCTTTCAGGGAAATACATAAAAGGTACAGCGGCTGATAATGCAAGACTCAAATTGTTCCCAAGATTTGCACGATACAGCAGTGAACAATGTACCGAAGCTACCAAACGCTATTTAAAAATAGCAGAAGATCATGGTATGAGTTTAGCGCAAATGAGTTTGGCTTTTGTAAACCAACAACCCTTTGTAACTAGCAATATTATTGGTGCTACCACTTTAGAACAACTTAAAGAAAACATCAATTCAATACATACAACATTGACTGATGAGATTCTTGAACAGATTAATGCGGTGCATGCCCAAATTCCTAATCCTGCAACGTAGTTTTATAGTTATAAAAAAAAGAGGTCTGAAAAGTATCAACAAGTGTCATTCTGAATTCATTTCAGAATCTTAACTCTTTGATAATCAATATTTTTTAGAAACTGAAACAAGTTCAGTTTGACAATATATAGACTTTTTAGACCCCTCTTGGTTTCCTACTTTCGGTTAATTCATTGTTTCTTGTAGCTTATATAAATCGTAAAGTTTCTTGTTGTAAGGGTAGTCCCAGCAACCCATTCTATGGTAGAGGTCGCCACCAAATCCTTTTTTGTAAATATGTACGCCATGTAGTGGATGGGAGCGATTTAAATTGGGTGCTGAGCCAAACATATCGTATTCTGTACAACCCAAAGCTTTTGCCATTCGTATAGATTCCCATTGCAATGCATAGCTTGCCATGGCATTCTTTTTAGAAGATTTAGAAGCCCCATATAAATAAGTGCCTCTCTTTTTCGATAACACTAAAAACATAGAGGAAAGGAACTTACCATCAATATCAGCCATGAGCATTTTAACGGTAACACCATTTTTGTTGTTATCCTGATTTTTTAAAATAGTGGAAAAAAATTCTTGGTTTTGTAAAGGCATGCCATGTCTTAAAGCTGTGTCAACATATAATTTGTACCATGCATCTATATGATCAATGCCATATTCTCGAACTTTAATACCTTTTTTATTTGCTTTTTTTACATTATAACGTGTGTTGTATCGCATGTTATATAGTAAGTCTTGTTCGTCTAAAGTTAAATCAAGAAAAAAAGTGTTTTTAGGTAGGTTGTCCTGTACGCTTTTTTGCAGGTTCCAGTTGTTTGTACCAAAATTCACTCTAAATTCTTGGGTTTGGTTGGGTGGTGGCCCAACCCAATTGCCTGAATTATCAAAATATTCTTTTTCGGTGGCCCATTGGTTCTCCCAAATTAAATCGTAGCGGATAAAGATGCAGTTGGGAGGTAAGTGTGGTTTTATGGATTCTGATAATTGTTCTAAAAACAAGCCTTGGTTTTCAAATGTAGGTTCTAATTTTGGCCCATATGGAACATAGGCAATACAGGTATCGTTATTTATATATTTAATGAGTATTAATAAGTCTTCAACTTCTTTTTCTAAAGAACTGGCATTGCTTATTAAAAGGTTTCTGGAAATTGTTAACTCAAATCCCTGTGGTATAAACCCTTGTTTGCTTTTTACGCGACCCCAAAAAGGTGTTTGGGGCAATATGTTTGTTGTTTTAAATTCTTCAATATCTTTTCGCTCTAACTCACAAATCATTTTTTTTGCGGCAAAACTAAGAAATCATATACTTAATTGAAAATCATATGTAATTTGATTCCCTTTTTCATCAATAACAAAGCATTTCAAATGAAATTTTCAGTAAAACTTTACAATAACTTTTATGTGATTAATTTATAATATCGAAATTATATGTAAATTGATGCGATCAAAAAAAAAATCACAATTTAATTTTAGTCATTATGAAATGGCAAGGCAGAAGAAAAAGTTCAAATATAGATGATCGTAGAGGTAAAAGTGGTTCTGGTCAAGGTATAGGCGGATTTAGCCCTACATTATTAGTACCATTAGTTAGACTTCTTTTTTCAAAAGTTGGGCTTTTTATAGTAGGTGGTTTTATAGTGGTATCTTTAGTAATGGGTAAAAACCCACTAGCGTTAATTACGCAACTTTTAAGTGGTGGATCTTTAACAGAATCTTCTGCACCTTACAAAGCTACTGCTAAAGATCAAGAATTGGCCGAATTTAGTGCTACCATTTTAGCTAATACTGAAGATGTTTGGAATAAGCTATTGCCTAATTATCGTGAACCAGAATTGGTGCTTTTTACAGGTTCGGTTTCCTCTGCATGTGGGTCTGCTTCTAGTGCTACAGGTCCTTTTTATTGTCCAGGAGATGAAAAATTATATATAGATTTAAGTTTTTTTGATGAAATGGAACGCCGATTAAATGCGCCAGGAGACTTTGCGCAGGCTTATGTGATTGCGCACGAGGTAGGGCATCACATTCAAAAAATTATGGGAACTACCGATAAAATGAACCGATTACGTGGGCAAGTTTCCCAAACCGAATATAACAGATATTCGGTAATGTTAGAACTTCAAGCCGATTTTTTAGCTGGTGTTTGGGCACATCATTCCCAACAAATGACACAGATGATGGAAACCGGCGATCTTGAAGAAGCTATGAATGCCGCTAATGCCATTGGTGATGACAGACTACAAAAACAATCGAGTGGTAGGGTAGTGCCCGATTCTTTTACACATGGCACTTCGGCACAGCGTATGCGCTGGTTTAAAAAAGGTTTTGAAACGGGGGATTTATCGCAAGGTGATACGTTTAGTGCGTCTTCGTTGTAACAAATTTTTATATAATGCTGAACTGATGTACTGCGCTTGTCTAAGTGTTCTTTCTAGATATTAACGGTTTGCATATTTTAAAGATATTTGGCTTCATCGACTTAACAATAACTTTAGCTTTCATTAATGGTTTTTTTAATAGAATTTAACAAGAAAATTCGTTTATTTGTCTTTAATAAAAATTTATAAATGAAAAAAACGATAAAAATAATTTCTCTCTTGTTTATCATCTTGTGTTTGAATTCTTGTTTTATAGGAAAATCGATTCAGTCTTCAAAAGCAAGGTCTGAATTTACAGAAGAAAACGATGCTATTCCACCTAACTTTGGGAAGTTTGAACACACCGTTATTGTTGGAATTCTTAAGGGAAGGAGAAGTTATGATAAATATCTGAAAAGTGCTTTTAAAAAAAATTACAACGGGGCATACGTTTTATTGACTAGAGAGGAACTTAAAAAACCAGAATATAGAAATATGTCTAAGTATAGATATGTTTTTGATTATACATTAGGAACAACAAGATCAACTATTTATTCAGATGGGTTAAGTTCGAGTGTGACACTTAAACGCTACTACGTGGAAGATAGAATAGAAGATAAAATTTACCAAAGTGGCGCTGAATTTTCTTATTTCGCAAAGGCGATGAAGATATATGTAGCTAATTTAGAAAAAAAGAGATTGTTAAAATAAACTTTAATAATGAAAGAACTAATATTATTGGTTTTAGCTTTAACTTCTATTAATGTATTTTGCCAAGATTCAAATTATCAAAAATCAAAGGAATTATATATTTATAATACCTATGAAGATTTTAAAAATAAAAAAGATGTCTATTTAGGTCAAATATCAAATTTTTCCTGGAGTAGCTGGGGAAAGAATAAATTATGTGCCATTATAAATTCCAAAGAAGTAAAAGTTAATATAAACAAATACTGGGGATTTAGGCTAGATGATGTTTTTTTTAGAATTAACAAATCTAGTCCTAGAATACCAGTTTTGATATTAGGTTCATCTGAGAAAATTTTTTATATCGATGGTTATTTTTATTTAGGAGAAATTTTAAGCGGTAGTTCAAGCTCTTCAAGAACTACAAATGCTTTATTTTATTCTGATGACTTTGAAAGTAAAATTATTCATATTGATAAATTACCTAAGTATGAAAAGAATAATCAATCACTATCTGAAATTATAAATTGCATTAATAAAGGAAAAAAGAGATATGGTTACCAAGCTAAGTTTAATAGCTACTATAAATGTATTGATAGGTTTTTAAATGATTAGGCTGTTAAGGTAACAGCTACAACTAAGCTCTGCTTAGTGGCGGTATGAAAAAGTCTTGAAATTAATTTAATTCTATAAATATTCTAGTGAATACGAAATCCGCGTTAGGGATAGCAGTGAAAAGACCACAGCGACGTATGAGCGAGGACTTGTAACGAATAACCCGACCCTTTTTTGGGGTAACGCCCACCGCATTTTATACGCTATTAAAAAGAACGGATAGGTTGCTTTGTTTCTCACTTCTTGCAATGACATTTTAAAAACAAAAAAAGCCTCACTAAACAAATAGTAAGGCTTTTTTAAATTATTTAATTTGTTTACCATCTTTATCGAAAAAGTGGTATTCTAAATACGTGTAAGCATCTCTTGGTAAAACTTTAACCCATTTTTTGTGTTCAAAAAACCATTTTGAACGTATTGATGGAAAACCTTTTGTTAAAAAGGCTGCTATAAAAGGATGTGTGTTTAAGGTCAGCTTTTTATAGTCTTTTTTTAATAGTTGTTCTAGGTCGTGCGTAATTTTTGTTACGATACCTATTGGTGCATCTACCTCAGAGCCATTCATTACTTCGTCAGGGTTTTCTTCCTGAGTTTTAATGTTCATTTCTGGGCGAACGCGTTGTCTAGTAATTTGTATCAAACCAAATTTACTTGGTGGCAATATTTTGTGTTTAGCCCTATCGTCCTTCATTTCATCGCGAAGGTGGTTAAACAATTGTTGCCTGTGGTCAGCACTCGTCATATCAATGAAATCTACCACTATAATGCCGCCCATATCACGTAATCGTAATTGGCGCGCCATTTCGGTAGCAGCTATTAAGTTAACTTCTAGTGCTGTATCCTCTTGGTTGTTTGCTTTGTTTGAGCGGTTACCGCTGTTTACATCTATAACGTGTAAGGCTTCGGTGTGTTCTATAATTAGATACGCGCCTTTTGCCATAGATACGGTTTTACCAAAGGAGGTTTTAATTTGTCTTTCAATCCCGAATTTTTCAAAAATGGGAACGTTAGACTGATACAATTTTACTATAGATTCTTTGTTTGGTGCAATTTCTTGTACGTAATCTTTAATTTGAATGTGAAGCGCTTCATCATCTACATGAATAGCAGTAAAGGTATCGTTGAATATGTCTCGTAAAATGGACGAGGCTTTATTCATTTCTCCTAATACTTTACTTGGATGATGTGCTTTGTGTAGCTTTTTGCACATTGCGGTCCAACGACCTAACAAGTTTTGCAAATCTTTATCTAGTTCAGCTACTTTTTTGCCTTGTGCTACAGTGCGTACAATAATGCCAAACCCTGGTGGCGTAATGCTTTTTACCAATCGTTTTAGTCGGTCTTTTTCATCTTTGTCTTCTATCTTTTGAGAAATAGAAATGCGGTTTGAAAAAGGTACTAAAACAATATATCTGCCAGCAATAGAAAGCTCGGAGCTTATTCTAGGGCCTTTGGTGGATATAGGTTCTTTTACTATTTGTACCAATAGCGATTGATTTGATTTTAAGACGTCAGAAATTTTTCCGTCTTTATCAATATCTTTTTCAAATGGGAAATTTTTTAAAGTAAAATCTTTTAGTTTACCTGTGCTTACACTTTTTGTGAATTTTAAAAGCGAAGGTAGCTTTGGGCCTAAATCATGATAATGCAAAAACGCATCTTTTTCATAGCCTACATTTACAAATGCAGCATTTAGCCCAGGAACAGCTTTTCTTATTTTGGCTATAAACACATCACCAACCGAAAAGTTATTACCATCTTCGTCTTTCTGTAATTCAATAAGTTTTCCATCTTTTAATAAGGCAAAATCAACGTGCTCGGAACTAGATCGAATAATCAATTCTTTATCCATTAAGTTAATTTTTATCCATACGTTTAAGTTGTGAAGTTGAAAGTTGTGAAGTTGTAAAGTTGTAAGAACGTTAAGATATTATGCTTAACAAAAAACAACCAACAACTAACAGCTAGCGACTAACGACTGAACTGTACAGATGGATTATACATTATTTTTCACAGGATTTTTAATATCCGTGGAGTTTATAAAACACCGTAAAGTGTCTAAAAATTTAATAAACTCATTTCAATGAACGTTTTTGTTTTAAACCGAAAAAAGTAGCTTTTATAACTACTTTTTAGGGCTTATTTTTTCTTTTTGTGACGGTTAGCACGTGCACGTTTTTTTCTTTTGTGCGTTGCTACCTTATGTCTCTTGCGTTTTTTACCACTTGGCATAAATAATGTCTTTTTAAATTAATAATTTATTTTAATACTGAAACCGGGTCCAGCTAATGCATTTTTATTTAACGTCTACATTTGTTTTAACGCCTTCAACAAAAACTTTTGCAGGCTTAAATGCAGGGATATTGTGAGATGGTATTTTAATGGTAGTGTTTTTTGAAATGTTTCTACCAGTTTTTTCAGCTCTAGTTTTAATTATAAAGCTACCAAAACCTCTTAAGTAAACATTATCACCACTCTCTAAAGAAGATTTTACTTCTTCCATAAATGTTTCAACAGTTGCTTGAACATCTCCTTTTTCAATTCCTAATTTATCAGAAATTTTTGCTACTATATCAGCCTTAGTCATTTTTATTATATTTTATTAAGTTACTATAAATTTTAAAAGGGATGCAAATATAGGAATTTAAAATTCAATATTTCAAACCTAATTCATTAAAATTTAAGATTATAAACGTTTATTTTTGTTCGCAGCATTTATTTAATTAATGATATTTTCAAAAACTTTAAACAACTGGTATTCAATTAATAAGAGAGATCTGCCTTGGAGGCAAACAAACAACCCTTATTTTATTTGGCTATCGGAAATTATTTTACAGCAAACACAAGTAGCTCAAGGTTTGCCATATTACGTCAAATTTACAGAAGAATTCCCATCGGTTTTTCATTTAGCTAACGCCGAAGAAAGTGATGTTTTAAAACTTTGGCAAGGGTTGGGTTATTATTCGCGCGCCAGAAATTTGCATACCACAGCAAAATATGTTGCCAACCAACTAAAAGGTGAATTTCCAAACAATTATAAAGATTTATTAAAACTGAAGGGCATTGGTGATTATACCGCCAGTGCCATAGCATCCATTTGTTTTAATAAACCCGAGGCTGTTGTAGATGGCAATGTGTACAGGGTATTAGCGCGCTATTTTGGTGTCGATACGCCTATCAACTCGTCAAAAGGCAGTAAAGAGTTTAAACAATTGGCGCAAGAGCTTATTGATAGAAAAGATCCTGCAACGTTTAACCAAGCCATTATGGAGTTTGGTGCAACGCAATGTAAACCCCAAAGTCCCGATTGTTCTATATGTCCTTTTAGTAAAAGTTGTACAGCCTTCAATACAAATAGAATTAACGAACTACCAGTAAAAATTAAATCTGCGAAAGCGAAAAAAAAGTATTTCAATTTTTTAGTATTTATTGACGATAAAGAAAATACCATTTTAGAACAACGCAAAGGGAAAGGCATTTGGCAAAATTTATATCAGTTTCCTTTAATTGAAACTTCCAAAAGTTGCGATTTTGAAACCTTAAATAATTTGGTTAAAAACCATTCATTATTAAATGGTCATGCTTTTGAGTTGTCCTTATATAATGACCAAGATATTGTGCATAAATTATCGCATCAACATTTACATACTAAATTTTGGATTGTAAAAGTGAACAATGCGTTGCCCAATGCCATCCCAACAATTGAAATACACACATACGCAGTGCCTATCTTAATTGGAAATTTTATTGAAAGTTTTAATTTCTAAGATGCTCTCAAACGTTAAGCGTTTGAGTTCCCTATTGAAATTGTCATTTTCGAGGCATCAGAAATCCAAAGACTAAAAGATGATTTTAATAAATTCAACATTTTTCATGGGCATAGTTATCGCAATCAAAATTTTTATTAATTTTAAAAAAACGGAAAGCAAATCGTTAAAATGCAAAGCAATTCAGTAATTTTGCTATCCTATAAAAAACAAAAATTATGTCTGGAACATTAAATAAAGTAATGCTTATTGGGCATTTGGGCGATGAGGTAAAAATGCATTATTTTGAAGGTGGTGGTTGTGTTGGCAGATTTCCTTTGGCAACAAACGAAACCTACACCAGCAAGCAAACTAATGAGCGTGTTACCAATACCGAATGGCATAACATTGTAGTTAGAAATAAAGGTGCCGAAATTTGCGAAAAGTATTTAAGCAAAGGCGATAAAGTATATATTGAAGGCCGATTGAAAACCAGAAAATGGCAAGATGAAAGTGGTGCAGAGCGTTATTCAACCGAAATTCAATGTACAGATTTTACTTTTTTATCTACCAAGAAAGAGAGTGAAAGTAATGCATCAAACGCTGCGCCAACTACGGCGCAAAAACCTGTTGCAAAACAGCCGGAAGCTCCAGAGCCAATTGGAGAAGAGGATGACGATTTGCCATTTTAATAATGTCTCGTTACAACGAGAATTCATTGTTTAACTAAAACCACAGTATTGGATCCTGACCCCGCGAGTTTTAAAAGTTTAATCATTGCAATTGATGTTTCAATTGTTTTTGGTGTTGTATTATTGTTCTTGCTTTTATTCTGTTCTGCACTTATTTCTGGTGCCGAAGTAGCTCTTTTTTCACTTTCAAAAACAGATGTAGACAAAGGGCTGGAAGCAAAATCCAAGCGTATTCAAATTATAGCAAGTCTTTTAGGGCGTCCAAAAAAATTATTAGCGACCATATTAGTAGCCAATAATTTCATTAACATAGCTATTGTTATTTTGTTTGAGTCTATGAGTGGAGTAATGTTTGAGGGATTTGATTACTCTGTCAACTTTTATTATTTTCAAATCAAATTAGTGTTTTTTGTAAAAGTTATTCTAGTAACCTTCTTGATTTTATTGTTTGGAGAAATTTTACCTAAAATTTATGCTAGTAGAAACAATTTAAAGTTCGCAACTTTCATGTCGTATCCACTTAAGGTTTTAGATGTGCTACTTTCGCCATTAAGTTTGCCTATGCGAAGCATGACCATAGGGATACATAATAGGTTGGGGAAACAAAAATCTAATTTAAGTGTCGATCAACTATCGCAAGCACTGGAGCTTACCAGTGAAGAAGATACTACCAAAGAAGAACATAAAATTCTACAAGGTATCGTGTCTTTTGGCAATACCGATACCAAACAGGTGATGCGCCCTCGTATAGATATTTTTGCATTGAACATCGAGCAAAAATACATGGAGATTATGCCTGAAATCATAAAAAATGGCTACTCGCGTATTCCAGTTTATAAAGATAATATAGATACCATTAAAGGGATTCTATATGTAAAGGATTTATTGCCTTATATAGAAAGAAAGCAGTTCGATTGGACTAGCTTGATGAGGGAGCCATTTTTTGTGCCTGAGAATAAAAAGTTAGACGATTTAATGTCTGAATTTCAAGAGAAAAAAGTGCATTTAGCGGTGGTGGTAGATGAATATGGAGGTACTTCGGGGCTCATTTCTTTAGAAGATATTATTGAGGAAATTGTAGGCGACATTAGTGATGAATTTGATGATGAAGATTTGACCTATTCTAAATTAGATGATAATAATTTTGTGTTTGAAGGAAAAACACCTTTGAAAGATTTTTATAAAATCATTAAAATTGAAGACAACACTATTTTTGAAGATAAAAAAGGAGAAGCCGAAACTATTGCAGGGTTTGTTTTAGAAATATCGGGCAGTTTTCCAAAATTGAACACTAAAATAAACTTCGAAAATTACGTTTTTAAAATTGAGGCTTTAGACAAAAAACGTATAAAACTATTAAAATTCACCATTACCTAAACAGCATTTATAATTTGAAAAGCACCTATATCTTAAAAAGTTTAATAACAGTCGGGTTTTTTATAATGATGTCTTGTGGGCAAGATTATATACCAAAACCTAAAGGCTATTTAAGGTTGGAGTATCCGCAGGCGCAATATGACAAAGTGAATGCAGAGCTTCCTTTTTCTTTTGAAACCAATGCGTTGGCGAGTGAAATTAAGCTAAAAAGGTTAGCCGCTTCAACCGAAAGTTATGGCATCAATATAGAGTATCCAACGCTTAAGGCCACCATATTTTTAACTTACAAAGCGGTTGATGACGACCAAAAAAATCTAACCGATTTTTTACGGGATGCACAAAAATTCACTTTAGAACATACTATTAAAGCGGACGAAATTCCGGTGTTTCCTTACGAAAATAAAGAAAGAAAGGTGTATGGTATTTTTTCTGAAGTAAAAGGAAATGTAGCATCGCCAGCCCAATTTTATGTAACCGATAGTATTAAGCATTTCTTAATTGGTTCGCTGTATTTCAATACAAAACCTAATTACGATTCTATTTTGCCAGCAGCAAATTACCTGCAAAAAGATATGGCACACATTATGGAAACGCTACGTTGGAAATAAAAAAAGCTTCTTAACTCGAAACTAAGAAGCCTTTTTAAAAGTTTTTTTAAAGACTATGCGCTAGCTTTTGCTGTGCAACATTCTTTTTTGCAATCACTTGAACAAGCTGTTTTTTCAGCTTCGGTTTTGCCAGTACAACAAGCCTTTTTGCAATTTGCATCACAACTTGATTTATCAGAATGGCCACTTTTCATATCCTTAACGGTATAAGTATCTGAAACTTTGGTAACGGTTTGCTCTAATAAAGAAGGGGTTACTTTTGCTTCATCATACTCAACCATAGCTAGTTTTTTGTCAAAATCAACAGTGGCAGATTTCACACCATCCATTTTTGCAATTTTCTTTTCAATGGTTTTTGCACATCCCATCGCACAGGTCATACCCTCAATGGTGAATTCTGCTTTAGCATAAGTGGCATTAGGGTTTAAGGTATGGGTGGCTTCGTTGGCAACTTCCACAGTTTTTACTTCTGGTTTAGTTTCGTTTTTGCAGCTCATAGCAAATAATGCCATAAACCCAATTATCATGATATTTTTTAGAGACTTCATTATTTTTGAGTATTTAATTTCAAGCAAATTTACTAAATAATGAGGTTTGTTAATTGGAAATTAATATTAAATGCACGTTAAAATTATTTTTTTACCAAATTTTTCACGAAATTTAGTAGCATAAATGGTTATTGGTCAAATTTCCATAATGTTTAGTCAATAAATTAAAACTTTGAAAAATGAAAAAAATATCGCTCCCTATTCGGTTTGGACTTGTTACTAGTGCTGTATTAATTGCTTATTTTTTAATTTTAGCATTGTTTCACAAACACATTAATCCTGTATTTAGTTTTTTTAATGCGGTAATAACTGCTTTTGGGATTTATGAAGCCATACGATTAAGTAAGCTAGAGAGTCCTGGTGCGTTTTCTTATGGAGAAGGCTTTAAAATAGGTCTTATTACAGGTTTTGTAGCTACTGTGTTTTTCACCATTTTTTTCTTATTTTATGCTACCGAGTTTAGTACAGGCTTTTTGCCCGAATTGCTTAAAGAAATGCATGGAGGCCTTGGTGCCGATGTGGGTTTGGTAACCTTTGTTGTTGCCATTATGGGTTTTGCAACCACGGTAGTTTCTACACTTGCAGTCATGCAACTTTTTAAAAACAGTAAAAATCTTGCCTAAAAAAAACAAAACGTTTGTAGATTAATTAAATAGCAGTATATTTGCACTCATTTTTGAACAAAAATTAATTAATAAACACGTTACGCTATGTACGCAATTGTAGAGATAGCAGGGCAACAATTTAAAGTTGTTAAAGACCAAAAGGTTTTTGTACACCGTTTACAAACAGAAGAAGGAAAGCAAGTAGCTTTTGATAACGTTCTTCTAATTGGTGATGGTGACAATGTAACTGTAGGCGCCCCAGCTATAGACGGAGCTCAAGTAGGAGCAAAAGTCTTAAAGCACCTTAAAGGTGATAAAGTTATAGTTTTCAAAAAGAAAAGACGTAAAGGTTACCGCAAGAAAAACGGTCACCGTCAATCTTTAACTGAAATTGTAATAGAAAGCATTGCTGCTTCTGGAGCTAAAAAAGCTGCACCAGCAAAAGCTGAGAAAAAAGCAGAAGTTAAAACTGCTGAAGCAAAACCAGCTGCTAAAAAAGCAACAGGTAAAGCAGACGATTTGAAAAAAGTAGAAGGTATAGGGCCTAAGATTGCAGAAACATTAGCTGCTGCAGGTATTACAACTTTCGCTGAATTAGCAAAAACGGATGCTGCTAAAATTTCTGAAATCATCGCTGAGGTTCGTGGAAACCACGTAACTGATACTTGGTCAGCACAAGCTAAATTAGCTGCTGAAGGTAAATGGGATGAGTTAAAAAAATGGCAAGACGAATTAAATGGTGGGAAAGCTTAATTGCTAACCGCTGAAGTTTAACAATATAAAAACTTAAGACAATGGCTCATAAAAAAGGAGTAGGTAGTTCTAAGAATGGTAGAGAATCAGAATCAAAACGTTTAGGTGTTAAGATTTTTGGTGGTCAAGCTGCTATTGCTGGAAACATTATCGTAAGACAAAGAGGTAATACACACCACCCAGGTGAAAATGTATATTCTTCTAAAGATCATACATTACACGCTTATGTAGATGGCGTTGTAAAATTTACAAAGAAAAAAGATAACAAATCTTATGTGTCTGTAGTACCTTTCGAGGTTTAAGAAACACTTTTCTTTTAAAAAGTACAAACCCTTTCTGGAAACAGAAAGGGTTTTTTAATTGCTAAAACCCGTTTTCTTTCCGTAAAGTTTTATAATTGTTAATTTAATGCAAAGTATGATGGATTCCTTTTCATACTTAACTGTAGCTTAAAAATGGATTAAAGTGTTTTGCTTGATTGTTTTGTTATTTCGCTCAAATAACTAATCAACAAAAACAACATGAAAAAACACTATGTATTTTTATTATTAGCGCTAATATCAATAGGGGTATTTGCACAAAATGGAAATATACGAGGCATCATTGCCGACGAAAACGGAATTACTGTTCCAGGAGCTAACGTAGTAATAGAGGAACTAAAAAAGGGGTCTATTTCAGATTTTGATGGAAGCTTCATTTTAGTTAATATTCCTGAGGGAACTTATAATCTTTTAATTAAATATTTGGGGTATGCCGATTTTAAACAGGAAGTTATTGTTACAAATGGGAAGACAAGTACTTTAAATGTAACATTAAAATCTAACAATACTGAATTGGATGAAGTTGAGGTTACTGGCTACTCTTTAGGAAGTCAAGCTAGGGCTTTGAACACTCAAAAAAATAAGCAAAACATCACCAATATCGTTTCAACGGATCAGATTGGAAAATTCCCCGATGCTAATATTGGTGATGCCGTAAAACGTATTCCAGGTATCACCATGCAGGTAGATCAAGGGGAAGCGCGTAATATTATTATTCGTGGTTTATCGCCTCAATTAAACTCTGTAACATTAAACGGAAGCCGTATTCCTTCCGCTGAAGGTGATAACCGCAATGTACAAATGGATTTAATTCCTGCGGATATGATTCAAACCGTTGAAGTTAACAAAGCGGTAACGCCCGATATGGATGCCGATGCATTAGGTGGTTCGGTTAATTTAATAACAAAAACATCTCCCCAAGGTTTCCGTTTGTCGGCAACTGCTGGTTCTGGAGTCAATTACATTACCGATAAAAGAATTCTAAATGGGTCTTTTTTATTAGGTGATAGAAGCAAAAATGGAAAATTTGGATACATGCTTTCTGCATCTTTTAACGACAACGACTTTGGAAGTGATAATGTGGAGGCAGAATGGGAAGACGCATTTGAATACAATGCTTTTGATGATGAAGATAATTTAGAAGAAGTAGATGTAAATCCATATGCTAAAGTGTCTGAAATTAGAGAGTATTTGGTACAACGTATTCGTCGTAGTTTTTCAGCAAATTTTGATTATAAATTAAACGAAAACAACAATATTTATTTCAAGTCTATTTATAATTGGAGAGACGACCGCGAAAACAGATTCCGCTTAGAACAAGAAATTTTAGATGGTGAAGATATTGAACCAGGTGATTTTACCGTTGATGGAAATGGCAATTTAACTTCATTTCCCATTGAAGCTAAAAGACAATCTAAAGGAGGTATTGATAATAACCGTAGTAAAAACAGACGTTTAGAAGACCAACGCATGTTTAACTTTAGTTTAGGAGGCGAGCATTTAGCAAATAAACTGCAAATAGATTGGATGGCTTCATTTGCTAAAGCTTCAGAAGAGCGATTAAACGAGCGTTATTTGGAGTATGAAAGTGAGTATGGTGTAGCATTCAACAATAATACAGATAAGCCATTATTTACACCTTTAGATGCTAATGTTGCGGCTTTCGATATTTTTGAGTTTGGAGAATTAACAGAAGAAAATCAATATACAGAAGAAAAGGATTTTAATTTCTTTACCAATTTTAAATTGCCTTTAAACATTTTCCAACAAGAAGATGGTTTTTTAAAGTTTGGTGTACGCACCAGGTTAAAGAATAAAAACAGGGATAATGATTTTGTTGAATACAGCCCCAAAACTTCAGATTTAGATTTGTTAGGAGGAGTGCCAACACGTAATTATTCAGATAAAGACTTTTTAGCTGGTAGCCAATATGCGGTTGGAACTTTTGCAACGCCAGAATATTTAGGAACTTTAAATTTGTATGATGCAGCACAATTTGAAGCAGAAGATCTTCCAGAGGAATACCTTACGGCCAATTTTGATGTCGATGAAAATGTGTTTGCAACTTACGCTATGACCAACCAAAAACTATCAGATAAATTGAGTGTGCTTTTTGGTGTAAGATTAGAGCATACAAAAATCAACAGTTTAGGAAATGAATTGATTTTTGATGAAGATGGCGATTATGCTGGAACAAACGAGTTAAAAGACGAAAACTCATATACAAACATCTTACCTGGTTTACATTTTAAATATAATGTGTCCGACAATACTGTGTTGCGTTTTGCGTGGACAAACACTTTGGCAAGACCAAATTATGTAGATCTAGTACCTTATCAAGAAGTTAATAACGAAGACGAAGAAATCTATCTAGGTAATTCAGAATTAAACCCAACCACATCTATGAATTTTGATGTGATGGCTGAACATTATTTCAAATCTGTTGGAATTATTTCTGCGGGTATATTCTATAAAGATATTCAAGATTTTGTGTACACAAGTCAGTCAGAAGATACTAATGGTTATGAAGTATATCAACCATTAAATGGCGATGGTGCTACAGTATTCGGAGCAGAGTTTTCTTTACAACGTCAGTTAGACTTTTTGCCAGGTTTTGCAAAAAACTTCAGCATTTATTTAAATTACACCTATTTAACATCTAACGCTAAAGGTATTAAAAATGAAGATGGCGAAGAGCGTAACGATTTAGATTTACCTCAAACTGCACCAAACATGTTTAATGCCTCTTTAGGTTATGCAACTAAAAAATTAAGTCTGCGTTTGTCAGGTAATTATTCCGATGCTTATATAGATGAAATTGGAGGTCGTGATTTTGAAGACAGGTATTACGATGAGCAATTCTTTTTAGATTTCAACGCTAATATCTCCATAAACAAAAACTTGAGTCTGTATGCCGATTTAAACAATATTACCAACCAACCGTTGCGTTATTTTCAAGGTGTAAAGTCTAGAACCATGCAAATGGAATATTACGGCAGACGCTTAACCTTTGGTTTAAAATATGATTTGTTTAAGAAAAACTAGATAGCAAGCATGAAAAAAATTAAAGTAAATATCGTTTTTGGATTAACCTTTTTGTTATTGGCATGTGCCGCTAAATTACCAGAAATAGTTGCCACAACCGTAACAGAAAAATCACCGCATGATACCGATGATCCTGCTATTTGGATTAATAAAAACAATCCTGAAGCCAGTATTGTTTTTGGTACTGATAAAGATGAAGTAAATGGCGGCGTATATGCATTCGATTTAGATGGGAAAATTATTAAAGAGAAAAGTATCACCAATATTAGCTATCCAAATAATGTGGATGTAGAATATGGTTTCAAATTAACCGATTCTACTTCAACAGATATCATGGTGTTTTCTGAACGAGAAAAAAACCAAATCCGTTTGTTTTCCGTTCCAGATATGAAACCTTTAGATAATGGCGGTTTTAAGGTTTTTGAAGATGAAACCACTATTGAAATGAAACGACCTATGGGTGTTGCTCTTTATAAAAATCCTGTGACAGGTCGAATTTCGGTATTTGTAAGCAGAAAGAGCGGTCCAAAAAAAGGCTATTTATATCAATATGAATTGGTTTCAGATGCTTCAGGTGTAAAAGCTAATTTACTTAGAAAACTAGGAAACTTTAGCGGGCAAAAAGAAATTGAAGCTATTGCGGTTGATGACGAAGCGGGTTTTGTTTATTA
Organism: Mariniflexile sp. HNIBRBA6329; assembly: GCF_043558645.1. NCBI lineage: Bacteria > Pseudomonadati > Bacteroidota > Flavobacteriia > Flavobacteriales > Flavobacteriaceae > Mariniflexile > Mariniflexile sp. HNIBRBA6329. The sequence continues at coordinate 98,182 of NZ_JBIFXS010000007.1, forward strand.
TTCAGATGAGGGCGTGGGCATTAGAAAATACCATGCAAATCCAGAAAACGGAGATGCTGAAATAGCTCTTTTTGGTGGCGAGCATTTTAAAGATGATATTGAAGGGATTGCCATTGCAAAATATGAAGATAGAGGCTATTTAATAGTGTCCAACCAACAAGCGCATACCTTTAATATTTTTAATTTAGAAACCAACGCGTTTATAAAAGAGATGAATTTAGGAACTCTCGAAACTGATGGTTGCGATGTTACAACACTGCCTTTGGGAAGTAAGTTTCCAAACGGATTGTTTGTAAGTATGAACGATGAAAAGGATTTCTTTTTTCATGATTTGGGAAAACTTAAATTAACAGAGTAAATCATATTTGCTGAATATTTTAAAACCCTTTCTGGAAACAGAAAGGGTTTTTTATTGATTTTATTGAAAAAATTTATTAACTTAGACATATTGCATTACGCATTTGCAATTAAGTATTGTTTCACTAAAAAATTATTGTTTATGCTTCCACCATTTAGATCTGAAATTAGAAATTCTCCATCGCAACAAACTATTAAGATATATTTGAGTGATGAGTCTTTAGATGGTAAGATTAAAAAACATTTAGAGCATTTCACTGAAATTGAATCTATTGAAATAAGCGATACTGTAGAGCAAAATCGTGCGGATGAAAACTTGACCATCTTTTTAAAAGAATCGGTTGATATTAATAGAATGAAAGCGTCTATTGATTCTAGTTTGTGGTGGTATTTTGAGAAAGATATGGTTGATGAATAACATATTCTAATGGGTTTCCCCCGTATTTATATAAACCAAAATATTATTAATACATTTATGGAGTTCGGTTTTAATGTCGTTGCTCCAAAACCTGAAAACCGTATAGCCCATTTCGGTCAGTTGTTGGTTTACTTCTATATCGCGCTGTATGTTGCGCTCTATTTTTGGTATCCAAAATCCACGATTGCTTTTTATGGTTTCTTTGCGCTCGTTCCAGTTGTAACCATGCCAAAATTCGCCATCAATAAAAATGGCCAATTGGTATTTTTTTATTGAAATGTCTGGTTTTCCGGGTAGTGTTTTATTGTTTATTCTATAACGTATATCTTTTGCCCATAATGCTTTTCTAAAAAGCAATTCAGGTTTGGAGTTTTTACCCCTTATTCGGCTCATTATTTTAGAGCGTTTTTTGGTGGTGTAAAAACCAGAAGCCTCGTTAAATCGAGGTACTTTTATTTTTTCTTCACTATAGCCCATAAACGTATTGAATATAATGAAAAATGGATTGGCAACCAATTTAGCTGATGGTGCAATAGCGATTGTAGTGGTTAGCTTTTGCAAAACTTCCATTTATGGTTTTGCAAAACTATGAACGAAAAGCGCGGTGCTTTAGCAATTGCCAAAAAATGAAAAAATCCCAAACAGGAGTTGCTTGGGATTTATAATTTATAATGAGATACTGAAACAAGTTCAGTATGACAATTTAGTATCTATAATATTCTGGTTTAAAAGGACCTTCCACAGCTACACCAATATAGTCTGCTTGGTCTGGTTTTAACTCGGTAAGTTCTACGCCAATTTTAGCTAAGTGTAATTTTGCTACTTTTTCATCTAGATGTTTTGGCAACATGTACACGTCGTTTCCGTAGGCTTCGCTATTGGTCCAAAGCTCAATTTGAGCCAAGGTTTGGTTTGTAAACGAATTACTCATTACAAAACTTGGGTGACCTGTAGCACAACCTAAGTTTACTAAACGACCTTCGGCAAGAATAATAATATCTTTTCCGTTTACGGTATATTTATCAACTTGAGGTTTGATGGTGTTTTTGGTGTGCCCGTGGTTTTTCTTTAACCAAGCCATATCAATTTCGTTATCAAAATGCCCGATGTTACAGATGATGGTTTTGTCTTTTACCGCTTCAAAATGTTCACCACGTACAATATCTTTGTTTCCAGTTGTTGTTATGATGATGTCTGCATTTGGAGCAACTGTTTCTAGTTTTTTAACTTCAAAACCGTCCATAGCCGCTTGTAAGGCACAAATTGGGTCGATTTCAGTTACAGTTACAATACTTCCAGCGCCTTTAAAAGAGGCTGCGGTACCTTTACCAACATCGCCATAGCCACATACCACTACGCGTTTTCCGGCAAGCATGATATCGGTTGCACGACGAATGGCATCTACAGCAGATTCTTTACAACCGTATTTGTTATCGAATTTCGATTTGGTAACCGAATCGTTTACGTTAATGGCAGGTATTGGTAAAGTTCCTTTTTTAACGCGTTCGTATAATCTGTGAACACCTGTTGTGGTTTCTTCACTTAATCCTTTAATATCGGCAACTAATTCTGGGTAACGGTCTAAAACCATATTGGTTAAATCGCCACCATCATCAAGAATCATGTTTAATGGTTTTCTGTCTTCGCCAAAGAAAAGGGTTTGCTCGATGCACCAATCAAATTCTTCTTCGGTCATGTCTTTCCAAGCGTACACTGATGTTCCTGCAGCAGCAATAGCGGCAGCAGCTTGATCTTGTGTTGAGAAAATGTTGCAAGAGCTCCAAGTAACCTCGGCACCTAAAGCTTGTAAGGTTTCAATAAGAACCGCTGTTTGGATGGTCATGTGTAAACATCCAGCAATTCTTGCGCCTTTAAGTGGTTGTGAATTTCCGTATTCTTCACGTAAACTCATAAGTCCTGGCATTTCAGCCTCGGCTAATTCTATTTCTTTTCGTCCCCAATCTGCAAGCGACATATCTTTTACTTTGTTGGCTACGTAAGGAATTGTTTTTGTACTCATATCAACTTTTTGTTTTTTCTTTGTTTTATAAAATGGAAACATCTTTGGAATCGTATTTAAAATAGTTAAATTGCTCAACAAAAAATGTTTAACTGGCCTTAGGCGGTGCAAAGATAACTAATAACTTTTAGAATATTAAATGCCTCTTTACAAAACTATTACTCCAAATTCAGAAACTATTGTTAAAATCTGGAAGATTACTGAATCTTTTGATGATTTAATGCAAATGGTAAACTTAAAACCCAAAAGTTTAGAGCGTGTTTTAGGTATGAAAAGTGAATTGCATCAACGTGGGTTTTTAAGTGTGCGTTGTTTGTTAAGGGCTTTTGGTTATGAAGATGTCGATTTGCATTATGATGAACATGGCAAGCCGTATTTAAATGATGGTAAATATATTTCCATTACACATTCATTTGGTTTTTCGGCTATTATAATTAGCAAAGCCATTATTGGGATAGACATTGAAAAACAGCGCGATAAAATAACTGTAATTGCTCATAAATTTATTGATTATGAATTTAATTATTTAGATAAAAACGCTTCAGATTACATTAATAAATTAACGATAATTTGGTGCGTAAAAGAATCGCTTTATAAATTATTTGCAACCCCTGGGTTAAGTTTTATACAGCATTGTTTGGTTATTCCTGTGTCGGATAATGAAAAAGAAACGGTGGCTTGGATTGATTATGAGGACAGGAAATACCGATATCATATTCATTTTTTAGAGTTTGAAGGATTTACTTGTGCCTACGCCATTGGTTAAATGAACAGTGTTTATAGACATATACAAGAAGCCATTGCTAATGGCGAAAAATTATTGGCTGTTTTAATAGATCCTGATAAATTTCCTATTGAAAGTGTTGTGGGTTTTATAAAAAAAGTAAATACATCTAGAGCAACACATGTTTTTGTTGGTGGCAGTACCGTTAAAGCAGGTGTTACGGATGTTTTGGTTGCAGAAATAAAAAAGCATACCCAACTTCCGATAGTTTTGTTTCCAGGCGATGTTACACAAATTACAAACAACGCTGATGCCTTATTGTTTTTAAGTTTGATTTCAGGTAGAAATCCAGATTATTTAATAGGGAAACACGTTGAGTCTGTTTCAAAATTACGAGATATGGACCTAGAAGTGATTTCTACAGGCTATATGCTAATTGAAAACGGTAAAGAAACGGCGGTACAAAGAGTAACAGGAACTCATCCTATGTCTAGAAATAGCATTCAGAATATTGTTGATACTGCTAGAGCTGGAGAATTATTAGGTATGAAGATGATTTATTTAGAAGCAGGTAGTGGGGCAACGCATCCGGTAACATCTGAAATAATTACTTTAGTTAAGCAAGAATTACAAATACCTTTAATTGTTGGTGGTGGCATAAGAAATAAAGAGCAATTGTTAGACGCTTACCATTCTGGAGCGGATTTTGTGGTTATTGGGACTGCATTTGAAGATGATGAATCGTTTTTTAATGATTTAAAATAAGTGGTTTTCTATTGTTTTAGCTCAAAAACGTTTAGATGTTCTTCATTTATTTCTATTGAATTTATTTTTGTTTTATCTAAAATCTGAGGTTTGTCAAAATAAATTTTAGGATTTTCTCCGTGGGGCTCTATTTCAAAAATTAATGGCACATCTTTTTCTATTTTAACATCTGTTAGATTAATCGACCAAGTAGTATCATTATTAAAATTGTCTGCAACCAAATTTTCTCCAGAATAGCATTTTATTTTGTTTCCAGAATAGTTAAGTCTTAAATACACGTTTTTGTATGCGTCTATTTTAGTTTTATCAAAAGTAAGTTGATATCTGTTTGGTGTAAAACCAAAATCTTGAAACTGGATGGGTTTTTCTGTTATTACAGGTTTTGTTTTATTACGAACATCATCCCAAGGTGCAGGAATTTTATATTGTTCTGTGTTTAGCCAACTTGCATCTGTTGCGATAAATGTTTTGTTGGCATTATAAAATTCCACTTCTAAAACTCCAGCAAAAGCTTTTTTGTTTTTTATATATGGGAAATCCAATAAAATACGGTTAACTCCTTTTTTTAAATAGCCCGTAAAGTCTAATTCGTTTACTTTTTCAATATCCATATTTTGATTTAGCCAATTGCCATTGATGCGAATTATACATGTTTCTTCTGTTAAAAAATGAAAAGTAGCTTTTTTGATGTTTGCAGTATTTGTAAGATTAAAATCTTTAAAAAATTGTTTGTGGTACATCTCATTTTTGTCTTGATAATTTTCAGGTGAAATTTGAAGCCACTTTGCTTCATCGATTAAATCAGCTACATCAAGAGTAAAAGGAATATTGTTTTTTTGGTTTCTTATGGTGTAATGCTTAAAACCATCTTTTGATTTTTTTGATGCTTTTAACGCGCTGTTTAATGCAATAATTTCATCAGTTTCATGAGTTGAAAATACGTGTAGACTCTCATTTTCATCCATTGTCAAATTGGCTGTAGATAAAAAAGCATATGTTTTGTTTTTGCTTTTAAAATACCAAAAGTTATCCATTTGCTCTTCTGATAGCACAAAAATACGTTTCAAAAAACCATCTCTGGTTTTAATAATAATTGGATGGCTTAGACCTGTTTTGAGATGCTTTAATAAAAAGAAATCACCTGTTTTTTCTTGTTTTACGCCATTAATAATAATTGTTTCAATGTTTTTTGAATCAAATAAAAACTCTGTGGTTATATTTTCTGATTTCTTAAAATACCAATCTTCAGTTTTCTTATTATAAATATTGCAAATAGGTTGTACTGTTGCGTATTTTAAGGTATTATTTCCCATTTTAAGGTTTACAGGCCATATAAAAACAGTACTGTCTTCTATATTTATTGGTGATGATGGAATTTTAATGTCGCCCTCTTTCAACTTAATATGAAACTGAACATCTTTCTTGGTAGATTTATTAAAACCTCTATAGTAATTGGAGACAAATAAAAAACCACTATCATCTTTAACTCTAAAGGTGTATTGTAAATCGTCTGGATTGTTGTTATCTATAGGAATAATAGGTGTCATAGGAGCAATTTGTTCTCCAAACTCTGACATGAAATAATGTAAAGGTTTTAATTTATGATACGCTGGTGATATTTCGCCAGTTTCTTTTAAAGCAGCTTGAAAATCATAGGAAATAATAGGGTATTCATTCCAATAGCCAGATTCATATCTTTCTTCATGTAATGTTGTGTGTTTTCCAACAGGGTTTAAACCACCAGCGAACACATAATAACCTGGTAAATTACTTCCAGAGGCAACGTTGGCTGTTGCAATAGTTACGCCATCAATAGGGCTTAAAATAGGTCTTCTGTGTTCTGAAATTTGGTTTCCAATACCTAATTCGCAAGTAAAATAAGGATATAACGCATAATTTGGTTGGTATTGAGCAGTGCTTGCTTCGTTACCTATACTATGGTCGTTTATAGGTTTGTTAAACACATAACTGGCATTGGTTTTTATGGCTTTAACATCGGTATTCCAAGGAGCTGCAGGATAACCTCCCCAAAGCGGAATGACCTCATTTTCTGGAACCGATGCATTTCGCCATCCTGTTACAGTGTACATGGGTACATCAATACCATAGTTTAAAGCCATGTTTTTTAAAGCCATGATGTGTTTTTCGCCTTCTTTTCCTCGCCAATATTCGTTCTCTAATTGAATTCCAATAATAGGCCCATTATCCTTGTAATAAAGCCCTTTTAATTGCTCTGAAATTTCACGATACCATCGGTCTACATATTCTAGATATTTAGCATCGTTTGTTCGTGGTTTAAATTCTTGTTGGTTTACAATCCAATCTGGTAATCCGCCATTTCTAACTTCGCCATGGCACCAAGGGCCAATACGAGGATACGCCCATACATCATGCTTTTTGCATAGTTCTATAAATCGTTTTAAATTTTTACTTCCTTCCCAATTGAAAACGCCTTTTTCCTCTTCATGATGAATCCAAAATACATAGGTGGAAATAATGGTAATGCCATTGGCTTTCATTTTCAATATTAAATCTTCCCACTTATTTGGGTTACATCTAGTAAAATGAATTTCACCCATTACAGGTAAAATAGGCTTTCCAGCCAACGATAAGTGTTTGTTATTAACCGTAAGTTCTTTTCCTTTAGAACCAGGATGTCCCATGTTTAAAGTGCCTTCAACAATTTTTGGTGCTTCAATATTACCATTAATAGATATGTTTTGAGCACTTAACAAAGTTGTTATGTATAGTAAACCAATAAGTGTAAATTTAAATTTCATAAAGGTTTAAGGTTAAATAATTATGGGTTTTCTGAAACATATGAATTCCATACTGCACGTTCTTTCTTTTCGAATAATTCTGAAATAACATCTAACGAAACTGTTTCGGTTGGATTAAATTTTTCTGATGATAAATAGTTTAAAATACTGTGATAAAGTTGTTTTGAAACAGGTTTAGTAGCGTCAATATCATTTAGGTTTATACTACAAACCATTAATTTTCCAGTAGAAACTTTTGCTTCAAAAAGCATGGCGAGTCTTCGGTTTAAAAACCAAGTGTCAATAGGTTGAATGATAGGTCTGAAACTTGCTGGGAAATTTTCAAGATTCATAATTTGTTGTCTGTTTCCTATTTCCCACCATTGTAAGTCGCTGTAATAATCCGTTGGGAAATCATTAAATACAAGGTGTTCATTTTTTATAAGCATACCCGTTGTATGCGGCGGCCTCATTTTAAACCAAGAAGTATTCCAAAAAACAGGTGTTTGGTATTGTATAATATCTTTTCCGTTTTCAACTTTTCCAGCAGCTAACAATAATACCTTGCCTCCTTGTTCTAAAACTTGTTTTGTTTTAGCATCTAAAGTTTTTGCGATGTAAATATTTGAATCCTCAATCTCAGGAAGTGAATTAGGATACACCCAAATATGCCATTGATTTGTGTAGTTTCCAACGTTAATTTTTAAAGTTAATTTAGAAGCTTCTGTTGCAAAATTTAAAGGCACATTAATGGTCCCTAGGTCATTTCCTTTTCCAATAGGAATGGTTTCAGAATTTAAATGTCCTGATTGAAGTATTGTGTTTTTTTCATCAAGTAATTGCCATGTTGAGTTCGTATCTTTTAATTTTCGACCGCTAAAGTTTGCTACTTCAACTTCTGCTGTTAATATTTCATTGTTATAAAATGTGTATTTTGGCAACCTTACAAGCGGCACCACGTCATTACAAAAGGATTTAAATTCGTTTGCTGATATATAGCCTTTTTCATCCCAAAAAGCATCTATAACACCAACAAGTGCGGTGCCTTGTCCAGAAAAATCGTTTAAGCTTAATAACTGAAATCCTGCCAAATTAGGCGTTCTTAGTGTGGCTTCAATTTCTTGTTTGTAGCAAGAAGCTTGTAATTTCCCAGAAGCCATTAAAAAATCATGGGCTTGATCTGCCATATGATGATCTTTTAAGTCTTCTTGAAACAGTTCGAAATTCTTCGCTTTTAAAGAACCGGTATATTTTTTAATTTCATCAAAATTAGGGTAAGCGCACCATTGCCCCATTTCAAAAGTGACGTAGGGCCTGTTTTGGTTTTCAGTTTTATCTCTGTAATCGAAGAAACTTTCTGGTTGCTTGTCTTTCCATTCCAATCCGCGAGGGGGAGAGCGTACTATAAAATCGCTATTTTCAATAATAGCCCAACTTCTACCTGTTGAAGCTCCAGTAAAAACCCGCTGCGGATCGTAAGCTTTAAAATGGCTTACCCAATTTTCTAGATATGGCACATAATTTCCTGATGGTTCATTGCCGTAGGCCATCATACAGAACGACGGATGATTTCCATAAGCATCAATAATTCGTTTTGTTTCTTCCATTAAATAATTATCAATGGGTTTTCCGTTTCCTAGACTAACCGAATATTTGGCCCAACTCGGACCTTCAACTTGTAAATAGATGCCTGCTTTATCAGCGGCTATAAAAGCAGCTTCTGGTGGGCAATAAGAATGAAAACGCATATGGTTTAATCCAAATGATTTACATATTTCGTAAATACGTGTCCATGAAGCTTCGTCTGTTGGCGGATAACCCGTTAGCGGAAACACACTACATTCTGTAGTGCCTCTTAATGATATTTGAGTGCCGTTAATTTTGAAATGTTTAGCTTCAATGGTGAATTCCCGCATTCCAAATACATCTTCTTTTATATCTTGAATGCCATTTTCGTTTTCTATGGTGACTTCAATTTTATATAAGTTAGGATTAAACTCGCTCCAAGTTTTAAAATCATTACCCATTGGTATTTTAAAAGAAAACTCACTTGTTTCCTTTTCAAAATTAAATGTTGAAGGTTGTATGTGATGTTCATGATTCAAACCATTAACTTTAATAGAAACTTTAAGATTTTCCTGGGTGTTTTTATTCAGAATGATTTTAGCTTGAATGGCTTTATCACTAAGATTTGGCGTTATTTTAAGTTGATTGATTTTATATTCATTGATTGGATACAAAACCATATTTCCAATAATTCCGTTCCAATTACCTTGGGTATGATCAGAAATACTATGGGAATTGATACCAACATCTAAATCTCTTATGGCATTATCTACGCGAATGGTTAATAGCTGTTTTCCTGGTTTTACATTTTGGTTAAAAGTAAAAATGTGAGATGTAGACAAACTGTTTTGAGAACCGCCATATACAGTGCCCAACCAAACTTGTGTTTGCCAATGCGGTCTTTCTAATTCTAAACCGATTGTTTTGTTTTTCCAATTTTCGGGAATTGTAATTTCTTTTTGATACCATGCGGCACCTACATAATGTTTATTAGGCGTTAACCAAAAAGGGAATTTTAAACTGTCTTTTTTTCTGTATTTTTCCATTGCTGGGTTAAAAAACCATGTGCTATCATAAATACTTCCAGTCCATTCTGTAGTTAATGTTGGGTTATCGCCAATGCCTTTGTCTCTTAAAGCACTTGGTAATTGAATGGTGTCTTTAAATTTAAGATTTTGCCATTTTTCTATTAAACCAACATTGTTTTTGTCTAGTTTGTAAGACCAGTTTCCAGAAAGATTTATATTCTCTATTTTCTCTTGACAGCTTTGAATTGCTATTAGAACAAATAATAAAAACGGTGATAACTTTCTTAACATGTTTTATGTTTTTTATGATTTAATGCCATGTTTAGGTGTATAGTAGCGCCTTGATGATTTATATCTTCGGATAACACGTTTTCAAATGCTTCTTTTGCTTTAGATAAATTATTCAATCCTAAATGACCTAAACCGATTAGATATTGACAATGAATTTTATTTCGTTTGTTTAAATCATCTTCCCAAATCAGTAAATCTGGTAATGACACTGCAAAATAATCTATTTTGATGTCATTGTTAAAATGATTATATCCGTAATCTATTAAATTATTAAATCTAATTTCAGCTTCTTTTGTTTTGCCTAACTTTAAGCATGCTAATCCTTGGTAAAAAATCTTATCGGGTTGTTGGTCGTTATAAAAAATGGCTGCGGAAGGCACTGTTAGCCCATGAGATGCCCTTTCCCAGTATCGTGTTGCTTGGTCTTTAAGGTTTAAACCGCTATAGGCACAGGCAAGCCAATAATGTATATCGTTTTCTTGAGTTCCTTCAAGTTTTCCTTCGCCTAAATTTACGGGGTATTTTATAGTTTTTTCTAATAACGAAATAGCTTTTTCGAAATTTTTGCTCTCTATTTCGGTTTTTGCCAATTCGATTAATGAAAATAAATATTGTGCTGTAACTTTACCTTCTCCACCTTCCCATGGGTGAAATTGACGCGTGTTTAAAAGTTGTAATGCTTTGCCGTAGTCACCAAGTAAGTTATGTAGGGTGCAAACTTCTAAATATAAATCATCCCTAAATTCAACTAAACGGTTATGTTCATTTAAAAATTGTAACCTTTTATGAATAGGGTAATTTAACCTTTTATATAGGCAGTCTAATTCGAATAAAATTCTTGAATCTGAATTATTTAATTCAAATGCTTTTTCTAAAGATGCTAAAGCTTCACCATGATTATTCTTTTTGTTAAAATATGCCAGTGCTAAATTTCTATGAACCGTCGGGAATTCAGGATTGAAGTCTCGGGATTTCTCCCAACATGCTATGGCAAGATCATATTGTTTTTTATCGTACCAAAGATTTCCCAAATGGTAATAAGCTATGGGGTCTTTACTGTTTTTGATGGCACATTTTAAAGCTAAAATAGCTTCCAGTCTGAAGGCAAAACTATAATCTGTACTAATTGTTTTTGCTTTTTCAAAGGTATTTGAGGCTTGCTCTGTTTTGCCATATAGTGTTTCAAACCAGCCCAGATAATAGAAAGCTAAAGAATGAGGTTTACATGTCTTTATCCCAGTGTTTAGCAGCGAAATAGCTTCATTATAAAGGCCAGAATTAGCATAATCGAGTGCGTATTCTATGTAGCTATCTATATTGTTTCTCATTAATAATTTTAGCTCATCTAAAGTGTTTTCATTGCTGTTTAGCAAATACTTTTCGAATAATGCACCAAAATTAAACCTATCAATTAAGAGGCTATCATTAAGTAATATGAATGCTTTTTGAGTTTGTTTCGTTTTGCGTAATAAAGCAATTTTTAAAACTCTGGCTTTATGATTGTGCCAATTTCGTAACAATGATTTTTCTATTAATTCTAAAGCTAAAGCATAATTGCTTTTTAAGGTTGCAATTTGGGCTAAATGAAAATATGCGGCATCTTGCCATGAGGCATTCCAAGCCGATTTATAAAATGCTTTGTAGGCGTCATCAAATTTGCCTTGATATTTTAAACTTTGACCTAAATTATAATATGGCTCACCATCATACGGATTTGGGTTTTTTTCTGTTAATGTTTCAATAGTATTTTTAAAGTAAGATTCAGCTTTTTCAAATTGACCATTTTTTAACATTAACAATCCCATGGCATTATTACATCTAACATCTCCAGGCTCTCTTCTCAATCCTTCTAAATAGTAATCTTGAGGATTGAATGTAGCATGCCTATATTGTTCTAAATGGAGTCCTCGCAAATAGAGTTGCTCTATGCTTTTTATGTCTTTAGGAGCTTTAGCAGCTTTTGCGGGCTCTGGGATTTCCTTTTCCTCTTTTCCCAGAGGTTGATAAGCTACTAAAATATTGCCGAACTCGTCGAAGAGTGTAAGATTATAATCTGTAAGCGGTGTTTTAGGATTGATAGCTATTTCCTTTTCATAAGAACTTTTGGGTGTGGCGTTTATCGTGTCTTCTAATAGAACGTCATCTTTTACTTTTAGTACAATTTTTGCATTATTGTAAATGCCTAAAGTATAGCATTTTATTATGGCTGTTTTATCATCGAATTCTAAATTAAGCATCGCTTCTTTAGTGGCATTCTTAACAACGCCTAAATCGCGATAAGGCATAAAGTATTGAGAAAACGTTTTTTCTTCAAAGGGATGCATCCATGAGAAATCGGGTTGATTGTCTGTGTATACGCCACACATGAGTTCAATATAAGGCCCATCTTCGTCCGTTAGATTTAAATCCCATGATTTTCCAAAATCACCATTGCCCCAAGTCCATTGTTTTTTACCGGGAGAAATGTTGTTATCTGCGACATGAAGCAAACCACCTTTAGAATCGTTTTCATAACCACCTACAAAGTTGAATGCGCTATTTATGGCCATATATGATGTTGGGACTGGAATGTTTTTATATCTAGAGATATCCGTTCCCGGTGAATAATCTACTTTATAATATGTTCCTGTGGCTATTGGGAAATCTGAAACATCTTTTTTTCCATGGTCAAAAACGGCATGAACATCCGGAGGAAAAACAGATTGGTAATGATCATTGACTTTTACCGCTGGATTAGCCCACCACAAAAAGGTTTGAGGTTGGGCGGTTCTATTGTAAAGTTTTACTTTAATCTCTAAGTAGGCTTTGTCTGGGTATAACGTAAAACCCATCATGCCTTTGGTTCTGGTCATTTGTTCTATTTCGCTACACCAAACAGTTTTGCTACCATCTTCATTTTCTTCAATATCAGAATCAATAGGACTATACGTTGAAGGCCTGTGGTGTTGTGGCCAGTTAAATTCTATGCCACCAGAAATCCATGGTCCTGTAAGTCCCACTAAAGCGGGTTTTATTACTTGATTGTAATATACAAAATGTCGGTTTTTAGTTTTGTCGAATGCCATTTGAACACGTCCTCCCAATTCGGGAAGTATCATGATTTTCAGAAAATCATTTTCTAAATAAATAGCATGCCATGTTTTGTCTATTTTAGTGTCGCTTATTTTTTCTACAATGGGAAGCGGATACACTTTACCCGAACTACCTTGATAGACTCTGTTCTCTAAAAAAATAGGATTTTTTTCTGGTGCTTCTATTTCATAAGTTGGTATTACAATATTTTCCTTCCAAACGTTTACACTCATTTTATGTAACTAATTAATTTTTAATTTCTTCTTCAATTTGCTCTAAAGATTTTCCTTTTGTTTCGGGCAGTTTTTTATAAATAAAAATAAATCCTCCAACCGATATTAAACCGTATAGCCAAAACGTTCCTGAAGTGCCAAAAAAGTCATTTAAAAGTGGGAATGTATACGTAAGAATAAAGCAGGCTGACCATAACGCTACTGTGGCAACAGACATAGCTGCACCTCGAACTCTGTTTGGAAATATTTCTGAAAGGACAACCCAAGTTACAGGTGCCAAAGACATAGCGTAACATGCAATTGCAGATATCACCAAAATTAAAAGCGGTAATCCGCTAATTTGAAAAAAGTAGGCGATTCCCATTAAGGCATAAATACCCGCTAATCCGCCAGCGCCAAAAAGCATTAAAGATCGTCTTCCCCAACGATCTACTGTGGCTATGGCAATAAATGTAAATACTAAATTTACGCTTCCAGTAATAACAATATTAAAAAGGATGTCTGAAACACCATACCCAGCAGCTTTAAAAATTTCTTCGGCATAATTAAAAATAACATTAATACCGCACCATTGCTGGAAAACGGCAATTACAACGCCAATAATGATAATCTTTTTTAAACTGGGTTCAAATAATTGTCTTAAATTAATAATTTGATTTTTACCATCATCAAGGGTACTCTTAATTTTTTTTAATTCGTTTTCAGCATAAATATCCCCTCCAATTTTTGATAAAATGATTTTCGATTGTATTGATTTTCCATTAGCAGCTAACCATCTAGGGCTTTCTGGAACAAAAAACATTAATAGGAAAAATAAGCCTGCAGGAATTAATTCCATCCAAAACATATAACGCCAACCTGTTTGCCCATTCCAAGAATTTAATATCTCTAAATCTGTAATATTTTCTGGAACAGGTTCTGCTATCTGCCAATTTGCTAATTGTGCCGCTAAAATTCCAATGACTATTGTTAGTTGGTTTAGAGATACAAATCTACCTCTAGTTGCACTCGGTGAAACTTCGGCGATATACATTGGTGATAGATTAGAAGCTAACCCAATACCAATACCTCCAATAATTCTATAAATAATAAAATGGGTAAAATTATTTGTGGCTCCAGTCCCATAGGCAGAAATAACAAAGAGAAAGGCAGCAGCGATTAACAGTTTCTTCCTACCATGCCTATCACTAAGTATGCCCGAACAAATAGCACCTAATAAGCAGCCAATTAGAGCACAACTCATGGCCCAACCTTGTAAGGATGGTGAACTTGTAATATTGAAAAATTTCTCGTAAAAAGGTTTTGCGCCTCCAATAACCACCCAATCATATCCAAATAATAAGCCTCCCATAGCGGTTACTAGGGAAATACTTAATAAAAATCGATTGTTGAATTTGTTCTTTTCTATCATATTAGTTAATGGTTATTGGTTTAGCGGGTTATACAAAACTAAGGTATCCATTAGGTTTATAAAATAGATTATTAATTTATTAAAATGGATTATATTATTGTTTTTAATATCTTTATATTATGACAAAAAACATACTTGATACTGAGAAAAAAGCCATTGTTTTACCTAAAGGAATTATTAAAGAACTCAAAGAAAATAATCTCACAAAATCGCTTTTGGTAACAGATATTGGTTATTATCCTAAGTCTAAAGGGCATAGTATATATAGGAAAAATGGAAGTTTAGAAAATATTTTAATTTATTGTACAGAAGGAAAAGGGTGGATAGAAATTAATAATAAAAGACAGGCGATATTAGAAAATGAATATATTATAATATCACCAAAAACACCTCATCGATATGGAAGTGATTATCATGATCCATGGAGTATCTATTGGATTCACTTTATTGGAGAAAAAGCGCATTTATTTGTTAATTATCCTAATGAAAAGTTAAGAATAGATTTGGATAAAAATGCTAGGTTTAGTGACAGAATTCTACTTTTTGAAGAAATTTTTAATAACCTAGGAATGGGGTATAGTATGGATAATTTAGAATATGCCAATATTTGTTTATGGCATATGCTAGGGTCATTTCGTTACTTATCTCAGTTTAGAAAAATTAAGGAACTTCAAACGCATGACAGGATAGAAAAGAGTATTAGATATATGAAAAATCATATTTCAGAAAAATTAAGTTTAGAAATGATGTCCAATCACGTGGGGCTATCTGTGTCTCAATTTTGTGTGCTCTTTAAAAAGAAAACATCTAGAACGCCTTTGGATTATTTAACTTATATAAGAATTGAGCAGGCGTCTAAATTGTTAGATTTTAGTGGACTTAAAATTAATGAAATAGCAATTGAAGTAGGGTATCCAGATCCATTTTATTTTAGTAGAATTTTTTCCAAGATCATGGGTAAATCACCAAAACATTACAGAAATTTCAAAAAAGGGTGATAAGATGTTCTGTTTTCTAGGTTTTTATTTAATTGGTTTTTTTGCCAAATAAATTTTAGGAGCTTTTGGCTTTGCCATACCATGACCCAAATAAAAACCAGTATGGGCAGGTTGGTTGTAAGCAACATTTTGCCATGCAATACTTACGCGATACAATGGGTCGTGCATTAATGTAAATATGCGCTCGTTAGTACTATAAGGTGTTGCGAAAATAACCAATTCTGTATTTTCAGAATTTCTCCAAATAATTTCTTCCCGCCAATCTCCAAGAATATCAGCAATTAAACAAGGATTTGATTTTGTGCCATTGTTGCTTCTTAAGTTCATGCTGTCATAGTTATAGGCAGTAAGTAGAATGTCTGAGCTTTTAGTGGTAGGATTCCATTTGGCTACAACAGTTTTATCTACTAGCTCACGCAATAAATCACCATCCCACCATGCAAGCATGTTAAAGCTAGCACCTCTTCTACCTGTGGAAGGATATATTGTTGAAATGACTTCGCCTTTGCTGTTGTGGATTCCGGAACCATTTGATGCCCAACTTTCTGTGCCAATATAGTTAGGGTCTATGTCTGCAGTTACACCTCTTCCAATATCGCCCTTACCTGCAACGCTCCAAAATACTTTGCCTGTTTTAGGGTCTCTATAATCTATTTGTGGTACTTCAGGTCTGTCGGCTTCTTCGTGAACCATGAAATATTCTAATCCTTCATGTTCAGGATTGAAATCTCCTAAATGTGCAGCATCGCCATGGCCAAATCCAATAGAGTATAGACCAGTACCATCGTCATCTATGGCGCATGAGCCAAATTGAATTTCATCTTTCCCATCGCCATCAAGATCACCTACTGCTAAATTATGGTTTCCCTGTCCGTAATATTTTTCATTTCCTTTTTCATCGGTGTCAAATATCCAACGGTTTGTTAGTTTTCCATTTCTATAATCGTAGGCAGCTAGAACAGTACGTGTGTAATAACCTCTTGTGAATACTAAGCTTGGTCGTTTTCCGTCAAGGTAAGCTACACAGGCTAAATATCTATCTACTCTATTCCCGTAACCATCACCCCAATCGGATATATTTCCTCTTGCAGGAATATAATCTTGGGTGGTTATAAAAGCTCCTGTTTCACCATTAAAAAGACTCAAATATTCGGGACCGGATAAAATATAGCCGTTTGGGGTTCTAAAATCTGCTGAAGCATCACCTAAAATAGTTCCCTTTCCATCAATAGTGCCATCGGCAGTTTTGCAAGCTATTTCTGCTTTTCCATCACCATCAAAATCATAAACTAAAAATTGCGTGTAATGTGCACCTGAACGAATGTTTTTTCCTAAATCTATAGTCCATAAAATAGTGCCGTCCAATTTCAATCCTTGTAAAATAGTACTACCGGTATAACCTCTATGGGAATTGTCATGCGAATTTGAGGGCATCCATTTAAGTATAAGTTCATATTCGCCATCACCATCTAAGTCTCCAACAGAAGCGTCATTTGCTTCATATTTATAGTCTCTACCGTCAGGAGTTGTTCCTCCTTTTGGAGCTTTAATAGGGATAGTTTTGTAAATATTGTTCCAAACATTTACTGGCTTTGAGATTTCTTGCTCTTTACTATTTATAATTGCAGATACGCTGTATGTTTCGTTCGAATCTATAGTATCGATAAAGTTGCTCGCACCAGTAATAGGTATTGTATTTAATAGGGTAGAGCCTCTGTATATATTGTATGAAGCATTTTCAAACTCTGAAGCTAAAATTCGCCAACTTACTAAAACTTCGTTGCTGTTTTTTCTAACTGCCAATACACCTCTATCCAAATTTTCCATTTGTTTTTGAGCTGACATTGGCATAAATGTTAGTATAAATGCGCAAAGAAGCAATAGGTTTTTACAAAATGAAAAACAGACTTTTTTTGTAGTTTTAATAGTTTGAAATTTATGCGTTTTCATGAGAAAATGAAATTATTTAACTACGGTCTTAAATACCTTTATTCCTGTTTCTTGCGATATTTTTACTAAATATAATCCTTTAGGGTAATTACTTAAGTCTATATTTTTAGTGCTAATAGCGTCTGTCTTAATTAAAGATTTACCCATACTATCATATACTTCAATAGTGCCAGTATTTACTCCTGAAATATATAATTTACCGGTGGTTGGATTTGGATAAATTTTTATTGATGAACTGTTTTTTATGTTTATATCCGTATCAGAAAGTGTACCGCTGTTTGCTAAATAGATATTAGGAGCTGCCGGTGTTGGCATACCAACCCCTAAATAAAAACCGGTATGGGCAGGTTGGTTATACGCTACATTTTGCCATGCAATGCTTGTGCGATAAAGAGGATCGTGCATTAATGTAAAAATTCTTTCGGTTGTAGTGTTAGGTGTTGAAAAGATGACCAATTCCGTATTGTCAGACTTTCTCCAAATAATTTCTTCACGCCAATCACCTAAAATGTCCGCAATTAAGCATGGGTTTGATTTTGAACCATTGTTGCTTGTAACAGAAACATTGTCATAATTATAAGCGGTTAAAACTCTATCTGTACTTACTCTAGTAGCATTCCATTTGGTAATAACTGTTCTATCTACTAACTCTCTTAATAAGTCTCCGTCGTACCAAGCAAGCATGTTGAAAGTTGTTCCATTACCAGCTGTTGTTGGATATGTTGTAGAAATGACATCGCCATTAATATTGTGTATACCCGATCCATTAGAGGCCCACATTTCAGCTCCAAGATGATTGGGGTCAATATCAGCAATAACTCCTCTGCCTATATCTCCACTTCCAGGAATAGACCAAAATACTTGTCCCGTTTTCGGGTCTCTATAATCTATTTGTGGTACTTCAGGTCTATTAGCTTCTTCGTGTACCATAAAGTATTCTAAACCTTCACGGGCAGGATCAAAATCACCTAAATGACTCGCATCACCATGTCCAAAGCCGGTAGAGTATAGTACTGTGCCATCATCATCTATGGCTGCCGATCCAAACTGTATTTCGTCTTTTCCATCACCATCTACATCACCAACAGTTATACTGTGGTTTCCTTGCCCATAAACAACTTCTTTACCGCCGCCATCGTTGGTGTCAAATACCCAACGACTTGTTAATTGGCCATTTCTGTAATCAAAGGCAGCTATAACAACTCGCGTGTAATAGCCTCTAGAAAATACTAAGCTAGGGCGTTCTCCATCTAAGTAAGCAACACAGGCTAAAAATCTATCGACCCTATTACCATAATTATCTCCCCAACTAGAAACAGACCCTCTGGCAGGAATATAGTCATGTGTAGTAATAAAAGCTCCCGTTTCACCATTAAAAAGACTTAGATATTCTGGACCAGTTAAGATGTAACCATTTGAAGTTCGGTAATCAGCGTTGGCATCGCCTAAAACGGTTCCAACACCATCAACGGTTCCATCGGCAGTTTTACAGGCAATTTCAGCTTTTCCATCGCCATCTAAGTCGTACACCATAAATTGTGTGTAATGCGCGCCAGAACGAATGTTTTTTCCTAAATCTATAGTCCATAGAACAGTGCCATCCATTTTTAATCCTTGTAAAATGGTATTTCCTGTATAACCACTTTGAGAATTGTCTTTGGAGTTGGTTGGCATCCATTTTAAAATTATTTCATATTCGCCATCGCCATCTAAATCACCTACAGAAGCATCATTGGCTTCATATATATAACTTACATTGTCTGGAGTTGTACCGCCTGTAGGTGCTGTTATTGGTATTTTCTTGTATATTTTATTCCATACATCTATGGGTTTAGAACCCTCTTGTTCATTACCGTTTATAATGGCAGATACGCTATATGTACCGTTAATTGAAGTGTTGTCTACATAATTGCTTGCGCCAGTTATAGGTGTTGCATTTAATTTAGTAGAACCCCTGTATACATTATAAGATGCATTTTCAAATTCATGACCGAAAATTCGCCAACTTACCAATACTTGGCTAGAGGTTGTGCGTACCGCCAATACACCACGGTCTAAGTTTTCCATTTGCTTTTGGGCTATAACAGGAATTGTTATTATAAAAGCTAAAATGCACAGATTGTTTTTTAAATAAGGGCTAAGCCTACTTTTTATTGTCTTAATTTTTAGTAGTTTTCTTGTCATAAAAGTGGTTTAGTATAGTTGTTTTTAGAAAAGATATATAGGTAAATTATATTTGTCACCTTTTTTCTAACATGTTATGTTTAACATGTGTTTAGTAAAAACAAATCGAAAATGTTATTTATGTAATTAACCGTTTTTTGTTAATTGTGAATAACAAATGTAAATTTTACATTTAAGGATACTATCCTGTTCCATCCTGTTATAAACTATTTAATTATAGGATAATAGACAAATAAAGCATTGATGTTCATTAGTGTATTTATTGTATTACAAGCTTGCTTTAATTGACATTTGTAAATCATTTAGATTTACTGAATTAATTTCATTATATGTAAAGGGAAATTAATACAGAATGAAAACATAGTATATTTAAAAGTTTTAATTATTATTGAAAATAGAGAAGTAAAGCATATGCAACTATGAATCAAATTTTTGATTTTTTCTTAAATTCATATCAAGATAAAGACACTTTCGTAATTATACTGGAAGCTATTGTTATGGTTACAGGTATTATAAGTGTTTGGTGTGCCAAAAAGGAAAATATTTTAGTATATCCTACAGGATTAATTGCTACCGTAATTTCGGTTTATTTATTGTTAAATGATAAATTATATGGAGATATGATGATGAATTTTTATTTTTCCATAATGAGCATATACGGTTGGTGGAATTGGTCTAGAACTAAAAACAATAAAAAGGTAGTTGAAATTTCAATAACAAACACTAAGGAGAAAGTCATTGGTTTTGGTTTGTTTGTTTTTACCATAGTATTTACATACATAGTTTATAGCATTTTCGGGAACGAAATAACAACTTCAAATTACGTAGATATGTTTACATCCGGTCTGTTTTTTACAGCTATGTGGTATATGGCAAAAAAGAAAATTGAGAATTGGACACTTTGGATTATAGCCGATATTGTTACCATTCCACTCTATGCCTACAGAGGTTGGGGTATGCTTTCATTTCAATACCTTATATTTACGGTTTTAGCGGTACAAGCTTATTTTTTATGGAAGAAAAATTTAAACAACAACCTTCAAACTGCATAAAAGTAGTCTTATTTGGCCCAGAATCAACTGGAAAAACAACTTTATCAGTTCAATTGGCGAGATATTACAATTCGGTTTGGGTGCCAGAATATGCTCGCGAATACCTTCAAAATAAATGGAACGATGAACGAAAAACCTGTGAGCCAAACGATTTATTGCCTATTGCTGAAGGTCAGGTTAAATTAGAAAACAAATTGGCTCAAAAAACCAATACAGTTTTAATTTGCGATACCGATTTGCTTGAAACCAAAGTATATTCCGAAGCCTATTACCTAGGTTATTGCGACCCAATCCTTGAAAAATATGCGTTAGAAAACACTTACGATTTGTATTTTTTGACCTATATTGATATCCCTTGGGAAGCGGACGATTTAAGGGACAAACCAGAAGAACGAGAAGCCATGTTTGAAGCTTTTGAAAATGCTTTAATTGAAAACAATCGTCCTTATGTTTTATTAAAAGGTGATAAAAAAGCACGCTTAGAAATGGCAGTTAAATGTATTGATGAATTACTAAGTAAAAACAAGTAATGTTTAGAGAAGAGGATATTCAACAAATAGAAAATCACGGATTAACGGTTGAAAAAGTAAAAGCCCAAATAGAACTTATTAAGTCTGGAGTGAGCTATTCAAATTTGGTAGATGCTGCAACTATTGGCAATGGTGTTCTAAGAAAAAATGATGAGCAACAACAAGGTTGTATCGATTTTTTTGAAAGCAAACGACACGAGTTATCCATTGTAAAGTTTGTGCCAGCTTCAGGTGCTGCAACACGTATGTTTAAATTTTTGTTTCAGTTTTTAAATGAATTTGATGAAACCAAAGATACTATTGAAGCTTATTCTGAAAAAAACAAACTCTTTAACGAGTTTTTAAACGGTTTAGAAAAGCTTCCTTTTTATGAAATAGTTAGAAGCAAAATGGAAGAGGCAAATCCAAATATAGATAGCTTACCATTAGCCGAACAATATGTTTTGTTTGTAAAAACCATGCTGGATGCCAATCAATTAAACTATAGTTTTTTTCCAAAGGGATTATTGCCATTTCATAAATACGAAAATCACGTTTCAACTGCTTTTCAAGAACATTTATTAGAAGCTACCATGTATGTAACTTTGGGAGATGCTACGCATTTGCATTTTACCATATCGGAAGCACATAAAGAAATGTTTGAAGGAGAATTAAAGCTTATAAAAGAAAGACTTGAAAAAGAAAACAACACGCAGTTTGATGTGTCTTTTTCATACCAAGGCAACTCTACCGATACTATTGCTATCACATCAAAAGATGAACTTTACAGGACAGAAGATGGTAAATTACTATTTAGACCATCGGGTCACGGCGCTTTAATTGAAAACTTAAACAGGTTAGATTTCGATCTTGTTTTTATAAAAAACATCGATAATATTGTTGTGTTAGAACAAAATATAGAGATTTCAAACTATAAAAAAATGTTAGCTGGAATTTTGTTGCAAATACAAAGACAAGTGTTTAAATATTTGAACAATTTAGACGATGACGACATATCGGAAGATGAGGTTAATAACATTGAACTGTTTGTGATAAATCGTATAAATGTTGAGTTAGACGAAGCTTATCAAAACTATACCTTAAAAGAAAAAAGAACTTATTTACATAGTAAACTTAATAGGCCAATGAGGGTTTGCGGTATGGTTAAAAATGAAGGGGAGCCAGGAGGCGGACCATTTTGGGTAAAGGATGAAAATGGTGTTGTTTCATTGCAAATTGTTGAGTTTGCCCAAATTGATATTGAAAATCAATCACAAAAAAGTATTGTAGATAACGCAACCCATTTCAA
Source organism: Mariniflexile sp. HNIBRBA6329 (assembly GCF_043558645.1). NCBI lineage: Bacteria > Pseudomonadati > Bacteroidota > Flavobacteriia > Flavobacteriales > Flavobacteriaceae > Mariniflexile > Mariniflexile sp. HNIBRBA6329. The sequence goes on from NZ_JBIFXS010000007.1 coordinate 120,828, forward strand.
CCCGACCGATTTGGTTTGTGGGGTAAAAGACTATAATGGGAATAAATTTGATTTAACTAAATATGTCGATCCCAAAGCTGCTTTTATAACCATGAAATCTCAAAACGGAGTTGATATAAAGGCCTTGGAACTTCCTGGATTGTGGAACGGAAGTATGGCTCATTGGAATTCTATATTTGTTGAAATTCCAGTATCAACTTTCAATCCAGTAAAAACAGTAAACGATTTACTAAAACCTGCACATCAAGTTTAACCATGTTTGATAGAGACGCCTTATTGCAAGAATTAACTTTTAAAGCCGTTAGAAGTTCTGGTGCTGGTGGACAGCATGTAAATAAAGTGTCTTCAAAAGTAGAGCTTGTTTTTAATTTATTTGAATCCGAAATTCTTAATGAAGATTTAAAAGAAAGACTCATTAATAAACTTCAAAACAGATTAACAAAAGAAGGGGCTTTAATGCTCCAATGCGATGAGAGTAGAAGTCAGCATAAAAACAAAGAACTTGTAATAAAACGTTTTTTTGAACTTATCGAGCGCAGTTTGGTCATTCCTAAAAAACGAATTCCTACAAAAATTCCAAGAGCCGTTATTAAAAAACGCTTAAAAAGTAAGCGTAAACTGTCTGATAAAAAGGCAAATAGGCAAAAACCAGACTTAGATTAAAAAAAGTACAATTGTTAATTGCCAATTGATAATTGGTTACTACATTTGCACCGTTCTCATAAAGGGGTGCTCGATTGATTGATGATTGACGATTAACGATTGAAGATTAATGAATAAAACGTTCAAAAATCTAAAATCCATAATCCAAAATCGTAAATCCATTTGGCTGAGATCATACCCAATGAACCTAGAACAGGTAATGCTGTTTAGGGATTAAAATTGAAAATTCAAAGTATTACGAACGTGGTAATATTTTGCAAAATTCAATAAAACAATAATTATTAACCATAAAGAATAATTACCTCTTTTTATTCGATTATATATTTAATCGATATGAAAAATTTATTTCTTTTTTTAACACTATTTGTGTTATCAGTCAGTGCAAGTGCACAAAACAATCAAATTTTACAAGATTCCACTAAAACACAAAAGCTAGATGAAGTTTTAGTAAACGCCGTTAGGGTAAATGCAGATTCGCCAATAACGCATTCAAATGTGACAAAAGAGCAATTGTCTAAACGCAATTTGGGGCAAGACCTTCCTGTTTTGTTAAATTATTTGCCATCAGTTGTTACCACGAGTGATGCTGGAGCAGGTATTGGTTATACTGGAATTCGAGTAAGAGGTGTTAGCGGAGGGTCTACCAATGTTACCATTAATGGAATACCTTATAACGATGCCGAAAGTTTAGGTGCATTCTGGGTAAATTTACAAGACTTTTCTTCTTCCATTGAGAATTTACAAGTGCAGCGTGGTGTAGGTACATCTACCAATGGTTCGGGTGCATTTGGAGCCAGTATTAATATCTTAACAGATGCTGTAAATAATGATGCTTCGGCTTCAATATCAACTAGTTTTGGAAGTTTTAATACTTTAAGAAACAACGTGAAATTTAGCACCGGTTTGCTAAATGATAAAGTTGAAATTTCTGGTCGTTTATCTAAAATTAAATCAGATGGTTTTATCGATAGAGCAAGTTCAGATTTGAAATCTTACTTTTTACAAGCAGCTTACAAAGATAGTAACCGACTTATTAAAGCCATAGCATTTGGAGGAGAAGAGGTTACCTATCAAGCTTGGTACGGTGTGGATATTTTTACAATTGATACAGATAGAACGGTAAATATAGCAGGAACCCAAATGGATGATGCAGGAAATATTACTGGATACTATGATAATCAAGTAGATGATTATAAACAAGATCATTATCAGTTACATTGGAATGAACGATTTAACAATACATTATCTTTAAATGTAGGTTTGAATTACACTTACGGAAGAGGGTTTTATGAAGAGTATGTGGATGATTACTTTTATCAAAACGTTTTCTTTTCTGATGACTCAAAATTTTCGTTCTTAGGATTAAATCCAATAAATGTAGATGGAAATACGGTAGAAAGTATGGATTATGCACGCAGAAAATGGTTGGATAACGATTACTACGTTGCAAACATTAGTTTAAATTATAAAAACAATAAGTTAGATTTAATTGCCGGAGGATCATTCAATTTATATGAAGGTGATCATTTTGGTGAAATAATTTGGGCACAATATGCTGTAGATATTGATAAAGACCATCGTTACTACTTTGCCAGCTCTCGCAAAAGTGATGCCAGTGGTTTTGCTAAAGCTACTTATCAACTTAATGATAAATTGAGCTTATATGGAGATATGCAGTATAGACGTGTAGATTATAAAACTTCAGGAATGGCCTCTAATCGTACCGCATTTGAAGTTGATAAAGCCTATAATTTCATCAATCCAAAAGTTGGAATTAGTGTAAACCTTGACAAGGAAAATAATTTATACGCATCGTATGCTAGAGCCAATAGAGAGCCTAGTAGAACAGATTTTGAAAATGGTCCAGATGTAAAGCCAGAACAGCTTAATGATTTTGAGTTAGGGTATAGATATAATACCAAAAACTTAAAATTCAATGCTAATGGTTATTTTATGTATTATAATGATCAGTTGGTGCTAACAGGAGCTATTGATGATGTTGGAGCACCTATTAGAGCTAATGCAGGTGAAGGATACCGAGCAGGGGTGGAGCTTGAGGGATTTTTAGTGTTGAATGATAAAGTTTCTTTACAAGCTAATGCTACTTTAAGTAGAAACAGAAATTTAAATAAAGGACAATTTTTAAATGGCGAAGCTTTGGGAGAGACCGAAATAGCATATTCCCCAAGTACTGTAAGCAGTACAGTTATTAATTATGCTCCTGTTAAAAATTTACAATTAGCATTTATTAGTAAATATGTTGGCAAACAACTTATGAATAATATTGGGGACAAAGATTCTAAAATAGATGCTTATAATACCGTGGATTTTAATGTGAATTACGAGTTGAAGCCTAAAGCAATCTTTAAGTCTATTATAATAAATGGAATTATAAATAATATATGGGGCGCTGAGTATAATTCTAATGGTTTTGATTATGGAGGAGGATATTATGTGTATTACCCACAAGCAAAAACCAACTTTTTAGCAGGTATTACTTTGATGTTTTAAATTTTTGTCTCAAATTCAAGTATAAAAAAGCGGTCCTAATTAGTACCGCTTTTTTTAATTGTTATAAATTCTAATAATAGAACCCGAAACTTCAACCCTATAGCGAATTAAAGGGTATGAGCCTGTTGTGCCTTCCCTTTTAACGCCATTAAGCAAATCATAAGAATTGCCGTCATCGCAATTACAAGAGGCAATAAAACCTTCAACGCTTAGTTTGGAACAGGTGCTTATTTGGTGGTTTGGGTCTGTAATTTCAAAAGCATTATAATTACTGCCGCCTGCGTAAAAAAGCACCACGCCATTAATACCATACGGACTGTTCAAAACAATAGAATTGTTAGGGAATTTTAAATGGCTGTATTGCGGTAAATTCGTGTTAATTAAGCTTCCTGTGTTAAATTCATAATTTGGTAAATAAGGGTTTTTGGTTACGTTATCCGAGCTGCAAGCTGTCAATAACACAAAACAAATTATATATAAAAAGGACTTCATATTTAAGTATATCATAATTTTCAATTTACAACATTAAGCAAAATGCGCTAAATATTTTGTATATTTGTTACTCAATCTCGTATATACGAGATTTTTTTATGCTGAACGCCTATACTTAGAGATGTTGAAGTAGGTTTCAGCATTTTATAATTAATAAAACGATGAAGTTATGAGTAAAGTATCATACTATACACCAGAAGGGTTAAAAAAATTAAGAGAAGAACTTAAGCAATTAAAAGATGTGGAACGCGTAAAAGCATCTAAAGCCATTGCTGAAGCTAGAGATAAAGGCGATTTAAGTGAAAATGCAGAATATGATGCTGCTAAAGAAGCACAAGGCATGCTGGAAATGCGTATTTCCAAATTGGAAGATGCGTTGGCAGGAGCACGTATTATTGATGAATCGCAATTAGATAATTCTAAAATATTGGTATTATCTAAAGTGAAAATAAAAAACCAAACCAATGGTATGGAGATGGTTTACACCTTGGTGGCCGATGGTGAAGCAGATTTAGCTTCGGGAAAAATATCCGTAAATTCACCTATCGGAAAAGGATTGTTGGGCAAATCGGTAGGCGATGTTGCCGAAATACAAGTACCTAATGGTGTAATGAAATTTGATATTATCGAAATATCCAGATAATTCTTAAAAAAAATATTTATAAAAGATTCCTAGTTAAACTAAATTAGGAATCTTTTATATTTACAATTATTCACATCAACTCTCAATAATATGGCTTCAATTTTTACTAAAATAGTTAACGGAGAAATTCCTTGTTATAAAATAGCAGAAACCGATGAGTTTTTGGCATTTTTAGATGTAAATCCCAATGCAAAAGGGCACACTCTCTGCATTCCTAAAAAGGAAGTTGATAAAATTTTCGATTTAGACGAAGCTTCATACCTAGGGCTGATGCAGTTTTCAAGACGTGTAGCCAAAGCTATAGAAAAAGCCATTCCATGTAAACGCGTGGGGATTACCGTTATTGGTTTGGAAGTGCCACATGCCCATGTTCATTTAATTCCGCTGCACAGTATGGAAGATGCTCGTTTTATTCAAAAAACAAAACTAACTCCAGAAGAATTTCAAGAAGTTGCAAACAGTATTAAGGCGCAATTATAGTTGGCTATATACTAAAACGGACACAATACAAACAGCTATAATAACACCAGAAATAATAGCCAACCAAGATGCTTTTTTTAGATGCATAGATGGGTTTCTTGGGTTAAACGCTTTTTTGTGATATTCAAAAACGCGTTCAATATCATCTGTCCAATTTACAGGGTAAATGATGCTTTTACAATTATCGCAGGCCATATCGTACTTAATTTCAGATGTAACAGATTTATAAAAATTGTTTTCTACAACTTTTTGGCTGCAGGTTAAATGTAAGCCATCGTTATTGTAGCAAATAGGGCAGTTGTTATTTAGATCTACTTTTTTTATAAATATAAATTGCTCAGTCATAATTTATGCACGTTTAAGCGTGATTTGAAAGGTGGTTCCTTTGCCTATTTCAGAATGTGATACTTTTATTTTTCCATCATGGAAATCTTCAATAATACGTTTTGTAAGCGATAAGCCCAATCCCCAGCCACGTTTTTTAGTGGTGAAACCGGGTTCAAATATTTTATTGAAATTCTTTTTGCTTATGCCTTTTCCCGTATCGGTTACACAAATCATTATGGTGTTTTCCAATTGTGAAATTTCAACGGTAAGTTTTCCGCGCCCTTTCATAGCGTCTATGGCATTTTTTACCAAATTTTCGATACACCAACTGTACAGTTGTTTGTTTAGGTTTACTAAAATTTTTCCTTTAGGAATAATAATATCAAAATCTATTAGGTTTGAAGAACGTGCCTTTAAGTAATCATATGAATCGATGGTTTCTTTTACAATATCAGCAACTTCTAAGGTAGGAACGGAGCCTATTTTGCTAAAACGCTCAGTAATGGTTTGTAATCTGTCAATATCTTTTTCAATTTCGACAATATAATCGGGGTTTGTGTTTTCGGATTTTAAAATTTCTGTCCAACCAATTAAAGACGATAAAGGTGTGCCTATTTGATGCGCCGTTTCTTTAGCCATACCAGACCAGAGTTTGTTTTGAGTGGCATTTTTATTGCTTCGGTAAAAAAAGAAAACAACGGCACCAAACAAGAAAACAATGAGTAATAAGGCTAACGGATAGTATTTTAATTTGTTCAGCAATTCTGAATTTCCATAATAGATAGTGCCAACAATACTATCATCTAATTTTACAGGAATAGGTTTGTTCTCTTGTTCAAACTTGACAATTAATTTTTTTAAGTAGAGTGAATCTGAAATTTTTTTCTCGTTGATGTTGTTGTAACTACTCAAACTGCCATCTTCATTTATAACAAGCATAGGGGTAGTTTTGTTACTGCTAAGTATTTTTAAAGTTAAATCTAAATTGGCATTGGGTTCCGAATTTATAATGTCGGTTTGTGCGAACGACCAATTTTCCATCTTGGTACGTTCTTCTTCCTTAAAATGCTGGAAAAACTCATAGGTTTTCCATAAAATAAGCGATACAATAGCAAACGATGCTATTATAATAACCCAACGTAACGTGTTGCTGTATTTTGTAAAAATCATTCTTAAATTAAATAACTTGTAATATAATGCAAATCTGTTAATATTATTGTTCAAGTTGTTAGTAAAATGGTTTTTTGTTGTACTTTAGTTTAGTTACTTTTGTTGAAATTAAAAAAGTTTAATGCTTTCGATAAATCCAAAAAGCTTATCTACCAGTAAATTACATAGTTATTTGTTAAGTGCTGTAGCGCCAAGACCTATAGCTTTTGCAAGTACGGTTGATGCCGATGGACATGCTAATTTATCGCCATTTAGCTTTTTTAATGTGTTCAGTGCGAATCCACCTATATTGGTTTTTTCACCTTCGCGACGCGTAAAAGATAATACCATTAAGCACACGCTTCAAAATGTAACAGCAACCAAGGAAGTAGTTATTAATGTGGTGAGTTTTGATATGGTTCACCAAGCATCGTTAAGTAGTACCGAGTATCCCGAAGGTGTTAACGAGTTTGAAAAGGCAGGTTTTACTATGTTGAAGTCTGATTTGGTAAAACCATTTCGTGTCGCCGAATCACCCGTACAATTAGAGTGTAAGGTAACCGATATTATTGCTTTAGGAAACGAAGGTGGCGCAGGAAATTTGGTCATTTGTGAAGTGGTAAAACTTCATATAGATGAAGATGTTTTAAATGAAGATGGCTCCATAAACCAAGTAAAATTAGATTTGGTTGCCAGAGCAGGAGGCAGTTATTATAGCAGAGTAAAAAAAGGCTTTTTTGAAATACCGAAACCTTTAACAACATTGGGTATTGGGGTTGATAGTTTTCCCGAAAAGGTTAAAAACAGTATGGTTTTAACAGGAAATGATTTGGGTATGTTGGGTAATGTTGAAAGTTTACCTACAGAAGCTGAAGTAACTGCTTTTATTGCAGATGTTAGTGAAAGGTATCCAGACATGAAGAACATGCCCCATAGACAAAAGCATAAGTTGGCACGTAATTATTTAAGTTTTGGTGATGTAGAAAGTGCTTGGAAAGTATTGTTGTCTTAAACGAATTGAAAATATTAATAAGAATAAAAATAGATTAAATGGAAGTTCAAGGAAGAATTAAAATGGTAGGCGAAACTCAAACTTTTGGAGGTAATGGGTTTAGAAAAAGAGAAATTGTAGTAACGACTGAAGAGCAATATCCACAACACATTATGGTGGAATTCGTGCAAGATAAATGCGATTTACTTAACAGTTATAAAGTAGGTCAGCAAGTAAAAATAAGCATCAATTTGCGAGGTAGAGAATGGGTGAATCCACAAGGTGAAACTAAATATTTCAACTCCATTCAAGGTTGGAGAATTGAGGCATTACAAGCAGCAGCGGCTGATGGAAGTTTGCCACCAGTACCACCAATGGATGCTTTTGAACCAGCAGGTGATTTGAATGAAGACGATCACGACGATTTACCATTCTAATCAAACCGTTTGTTGCCCTGAGCTAAGTCGAAGGGCTTATAATAACAACCTTCATGTTTGCAATAACATGGAGGTTTTTTACTTTTACATACTTGCTAAAGAAGCATAGCTCAAAAACAACAAGCTGTTTTTAAATGCATTTACTAAATCAAAATATAAAGTTCCCAGATGTCTCCAAAGCCACTGAAGATGGTTTGCTGGCTATAGGTGGCGATTTATCGGTAGAACGCTTGGTATATGCTTATAAACACGGTATTTTTCCATGGTTTAGTGAAGGGGAACCTATTTTATGGTGGTCGCCCAATCCACGCTTTGTACTATTTCCAGAAAAGCTAAAGGTTTCAAAAAGTATGAAACAAGTATTAAGAAACAAAGACTATGTAGTTACTTTAAACAAAGATTTTAGGGCGGTAATTACAGAATGTTCTAAAGCCAAACGCAACGGACAAGCAGGTACTTGGATAACAAATGATATGATTGAAGCCTACGTACAATTACATCAATTAGGTTATGCAACATCGGTTGAGGTTTGGGATAGAAATGATTTAATTGGCGGGTTTTATGGCGTAGATTTAGAAAATGGCGTATTTTGTGGCGAAAGCATGTTTGCTAAAAAAAGCAATGCCAGTAAAGTGGCTTTTATCACCTTTATTCAAAACACCAATTATAAGCTTATAGATTGCCAAGTTTACACAAACCATTTGGAAAGTTTGGGTGCTGAAGAGATTTCTAGGGAGATTTTTATGGAGTATTTAAGGGTTTGATTTCAGACCTCATTGTATCTAAAGCAACCAGCTTCATGGTCGTTCACCATACCCGTAGCTTGCATGTGGGCATACATAACGGTAGAACCCACAAATTTAAACCCACGCTTTTTTAAGTCTTTACTTAGAGCATCGCTAATGGCGGTGGTAGGAGGAGCTTCTTTATAACTTTTTAGCTTGTTTTTTATAGGTTTACCATCAACAAATCCCCAAATGTATTTACTGAAACTGCCAAATTCCTCTTGGACCTTTATAAATAATTGGGCATTGGTAACGGTGGCATTCATCTTCAGCTTATTTCTAATAATGCCAGCGTCTTGTAGTAAAGCATCTATTTTATCTTGGCTGTAGGTTGCTATTTTTTTGTAATCAAAATTATCAAATGCTGCCCTAAAGTTTTCGCGTTTGCGCAAAATGGTAATCCAACTTAAGCCTGCTTGGAAAGTTTCTAATATTAAAAATTCAAAAATGGTAGCATCATCGTAAACCGGAACGCCCCATTCTTGGTCGTGGTATGCTTCATATAACGCATCGCCTAAGCACCAACCGCATTTGTGTTTTTCAACCATAAAACTTATTGTAAGGATTAAGGTAAATGTATGACAAAAGTCATTTAAATTAAAATATGAAGGCACTATTTTTGTGTTTTAACAGCATGGTATTATGGATTCAATTATAAAAAATAGTTTAAAGAATAGTTCAACTTATCAAGTTTATAGAGAATTAGTTAAGGAATTATCTGAGCAAAACTCAACAACTGGAAATGATAAGACCGAGGCTTTGGTAAATTACACCAAGCTGAACGAGAGGCGCATGAACCGCTGGGATAAAACCTTAAAAATTACTGAAGCAGCACAACAAGAAATATGTGAATTTGACCAAAATGTTACTTGGTTGGTTATTACCGAAAGTTGGTGTGGCGATGCAGCACATGTGTTGCCTGTATTGAATAAAATTGCTGAATTAAATAATCACATTGATTTAAAAATTGTGTTGAGAGACAAAAATCCTGAACTTATGGATGCGTTTTTAACCAATGGAAGTCGTTCCATACCCAAACTGATTATGATTGATGATGAAACGGGAGCGGTTTTAAACAGTTACGGGCCTAGACCAAGCGAAGCTTCTAGTCTTGTAAACGCTTACAAAGCGAAACATGGGGCTTTAAGTCCAGAATTTAAAGAAGATTTGCAACATTGGTACAATAGTAATAAAGGGCAAAATATTATTGATGATGTTACCAATATACTTTGTGAATTACAACCTACAGTTTGCCAATAAAATGAAAGGTAATAGACCCTAATTGGGTTTTTTTAGAAGCATCAGCACTAAAACGTGAACTTTTAGCATACTCTAAAGCATGTTGAACTAAACAGTCGTTTTTTGTAGAAGATGCATTGTTAAAATAAGCATCTGTAACGTTGCCATTGGCGTTAACCGTAATATTTATAACTATTTTCCCATCAACTTCACATAAATACACGGGTATAGGAATGGAAACTTTTTTTCTATCTACCAACGAAAAACTAACAGTACTTTTGGTGTTAACACCGGTATTTTGTTGTTGTTTTAATAAATCGTTTACTTTGCTATAAGAAGATAACTCTTCTTTGTTCACAGCAGGTTTTAAAGGCTTGTTTTCGCCTAAACTGTTAGATTCATCACCTTCACCATCGTTTTCTTCGCTATTAGCAGGTACATAATCTTCAGGCGGTGCAATTTGCTTGTAAGCTTGTGCAAAATGCTTGTTATTATCGGCTTCGTTATAAGCACTATTGGTTTCGGCTTTGCTATTATTGAGTTTTTCCAAAGCCTCAATTAATTTTTTATCTTCTTCGGTCAGTTCTTTTTCGGGTTCTAACTCGTAGTAACTTTCGGCAATGGCTTCTTCTTGGTTTTTAATGCTTAAGTTAAAAACAGACAAAACCACCGTTCCGGAAATTAGAAAGGTAATGAGTAGGGCTTTATGTTGATCTGTTAGGCGCAAGCAAATAGTTTGTTTTATGTAGAATACATACTATATACGGCAAAATAACATAAAAAGTTTAAAATAACATGAATTCTAAAAAAATAGTTACACTTGATAAACCTTCTAGTGTTTTGTAGCCAAAACGTTTTCTGGTAAAATCCAATCCAATTAAAATGGAGTTGTTTTTATCATCTATGTCTCCCTGAAAACCAATTCCTAGTTTATACATATTGCCTTTTTCAAAAGATTTCCCCATGCCTAAAAGTGTACCATAACCACCGCGTATAAATAGATTGGTGTCTTTTGCAATAACGTTGTGTTGTAAACTTAAATATGCTGGAAAAAAGTGAAGTCCTTGTTTGGAATGCCAATTGTATTCAAAATTAAGACCAATAGATGTGCGTTTGTCAAATTGATATCCCACTGTATTATTTACGAATAAAGCACTAGATTCAAAGAATGTTTCTTCTTCATCATTTCCAATGGTGTAATCTCCATTGATTGTTAATGAAGTGGCAAGTGAAAATTTGTAAAAAATGCCACTTGTTTTTTCTGGTTTTGGAGCTTCAGGTTGTTGAGCAAAACCGAGGTGAAAAGTGGATAAAACCAATATCAGAAACAGGCGTACTTGCTTCATAGTAGATATGTTTATTAAGGTAAATATAGTATATATTCCAATATCTATTTTAAACCTTCGATAAAACTTTCAATAGTTACAGCATTGTCTACATGGAAATCGCCAATTTTTGTACGTCTTAAAACTGAAAGATGTGCGCCAGATTGCAATGCTTTACCAAAATCGTTAGCTAAGGAACGGATGTAAGTCCCTTTGCTGCAAACCACTCTAAAATCAACTTCTAAACCATCAATGTTGGTAATTTCAAACTCTGAAATATTTACAGTTCTTGCATTAATTTCTACATCTTCGCCAGCTCTAGCAAATTCGTATAAGCGTTTGCCATCTTTTTTTATAGCCGAAAACACAGGAGGGAACTGCTGGATTTCTCCAATAAATTGCTTGGTAGTTTCCTTTATTAAAGCTTCAGTAATATGATTAGTGGAGAAGGTTTCATCAATTTCAGTTTCCAAGTCAAATGAAGGCGTCGTGCTGCCTAAAACAATGGTGCCTGTATATTCTTTTATTTGTGCTTGAAAGGAATCGATTTGTTTGGTCATTTTTCCTGTACACAGCACTAATAGGCCTGTTGCCAACGGATCTAAAGTGCCTGCATGCCCTACTTTTATTTTTTTAATATGGAAGGCTTGACGAATTTCCCAACGCAGTTTGTTAACTACTTGAAACGAGGTCCAATGCAGTGGTTTGTCTATTAAAAGAACTTGACCAGATTGATAATCTTCAACTTTAAGCATTAAACAATAGTTAATTTATAAATAAAAAAGTGAATGATTAACAAAGCAATACCAAGTATAATACGGTAGTAGCCAAAAAGTTTAAATCCTTTTTTGCTTAAATAATCGATAAACGATTTTATAGCGATAAGCGCCACAATAAATGCCAAAACATTCCCGATAATTAGATAGTTTATTTGGTCGCTGCTCAATTCAAATCCAGCTTTATAATAATCGTAAAGTTTTTTTGCGGTCGCTCCAAACATGGTTGGAACAGCTAAGAAAAACGAAAATTCGGCGGCTGTTTTTCTGTTTAATTTTTGGGTCATACCACCAACAATACTAGCACCACTACGGGAGGTTCCAGGAATCATGGCAAGACATTGAAAAAAGCCAATTTTTAAAGCAGTTGCATACGTTATCTTCGTATGTGCGTCAGGGTTTGCTTCATCATATACTTCGTTGGCTTTAAACCAATCATCAACTTTCAATAAAATAAATCCACCTAAAATTAAGGTAATGGCAACCACTACGGGACTTTCCAATAATTCGTCAATCACATCATTCAATAACAATCCTAGAACGACAGCGGGAATAAAAGCAACCAGTAATTTGAAATAGAAATCTAAACTTTGAAAAAAGCGTTTCCAATATAAAATAACTACCGATAAAATAGCACCAAGCTGAATAACAATGGTGAAAAGCTTTGTAAAATCGTCTGAGGCTATTTTCATAAAGGACGATGCTATAATCATGTGACCTGTGGATGATACGGGTAAATACTCGGTAATCCCTTCAATAATAGCTAAAATAATGGCTTCAATGTAATTCATGGGGCAAATGTATTAAAATACATAAATCAAATAGCGAAATACTGTTTGAATTTATTGTAAATATAGACGGCCTAAGCGTTGTGGAAGTTTATATCTTAGCAGTATATTCTACTTTTTAATAATGAAAATTGTTCTCGCACCCGATAAATTTAAAGGCTCTTTAACAGGGTTGCAATTTTGTAATGCTGTTGAAGAAGGTATTAAGGAAGTTTTGCCTAAGGCGGAAATTATCAAAATGCCATTGGCTGATGGTGGCGATGGTACTATTGATATTCTGGATTACCATTTACAAGGAAAGCGTGTTAAAGTAAAAGTAAACGACCCACTTTTTAGGGATATTGAAGCGTCTTACCTTTATATGGAATCCATACAAACGGCATTTATTGAAATGGCAGAGGCTTCTGGTATGCACCTTTTAAAAAAAGAAGAACAGAATTGTTTTAATACCACAACCTTGGGTACAGGTGAACTTATTTTAGATGCCATTCATAAAGGTGCTAAAACCATTATTTTAGGAATTGGAGGTAGCGCCACCAACGATTGTGGTATGGGTATGGTAACGGCATTGGGTTATAAATTTGAAGATGCACATGGTAAGGAGTTGCAGCCGATTGGGAAAAATTTATCAAAAGTAAAGTTGATTAATAGTAGTAGTGCTGTAGGCTATTTAGAATCGATTGAATTTAAAGTTGCTTGCGATGTTACAAATCCATTATACGGAAAAAATGGTGCGGCTCATGTTTATGGACCACAAAAGGGAGCGTCGGGTGATGAAATTGAGCAGTTAGATAAAGGCTTAAGAAACATGGCGTCCATTTTTAAAAAACAATTCAATATAGATGTTCAAAATATAAAAGGAGCTGGTGCTGCAGGCGGTATGGGCGCGGGAACTTTTGTGTTTTTAAATGCTGAATTGAAATCGGGTATTGATTTGGTAAAAGATTTAGTAGGGTTTGATACTAAAATAAAAGGAGTCGATTGGGTTGTTACTGGTGAGGGGAAATTGGATTTGCAAACACTTTCCGGAAAAACGATTGACGGGGTTATTACATCTGCTAAAAAACAAAATATTCCAGTAGCTACTTTATGTGGCAGTATTTCGCTTTCTAAAACAGATGCTGAAAAATTCGGTATTTCTTATATAGATGCCGTTATGGAACAAGCAAAATCGTTGGATGATGCTTTGCAAAATGGATATGATTATGTAAAGAAAATGGCAGTAAAGTTTGCAGAGACTATTGCTTAAGATTTCTTATCCGGATTTAAAAGAATCGCATAAATTTCAATACCAAAACCTAAAAGCACTAACATAGGTGCTAGCCTGATGCGTCTCCAACTAAAAATTTCTGGGTTAAAAACGTTCGGGTCGTCGCTACCGCCACCAGACATTAAAATAAATCCTAGTGCAATACACGCTAAACCTATAAACATGAATTTATAGTTTTTCTTTCCGAATATAAAAACAGCCTTTTTAGCTTCTTTTTGTTTTTGTTCTCCCATGATTGTTAAAAGTAATACTGCAAATTAACATAATTATTTAAATACGATACGTTAAGGCAATTATAAATTGTTGGTTTTTGCGTTAGGGGTTGCAGCGGCATCCTTTTTTGCCATTAAAAGCAAAAAAGATATAGCGGAAAACCCGACCCCTTAGGGTAACGCCCAAATTAATAATACAACGCGTCCGTTTTTAAATTTAAGAAACGTTGTGTGGCTATGTGTGTACTTATCCAAGTAATTAAAATGCCTAAGGCAAATATAGTAGCGAAAAGCAGCACGACTAAAACTGGCGCGTTTAGCAAGCCTAGTTCTGGGAATGTTTTGTTGATGTAATACAACACAATAGCCATGCCTATTAAAGCGATAATGGCACCTATAATGCCTAAACGGATGCTTTTCCAAACAAACGGTCTGCGAATAAATTGTTTTGTGGCACCTACCATTTGCATGGTTTTTATGGTGAAACGTTTTGAATATACGGCAAGCCTTATGGAACTATTGATTAATAAAACGGCTATTATTGTGAAAATACCACTGATAACCAATACCCAGAAACTGATTCTTCTAACATTCTCGTTCATAAGGTTTACAAGGTCGTTGTCATAAGTTACCTCATCTACAAAGTTTTTTGAAGTAGCTTCTTCCGATATTTTTTCAAGATGTTCTGAAGTTACAAAATCGGCTTTTAAGTGTACATCAATCGAGTTTTGTAGCGGATTGTAGCCTACAAAATCCATAAAATCTTCACCGTTTTCGGCTTTTAAAAATTCGGCAGCTTGTTCTTTTGAAACATATTCAATGCTTTTTACATAATCGGCCATTGCCAAACTTTTTTCAAGTTGTTTTATTTCAACTTCTTTGGCAGTTTCTTTTAAGTATATGGTAACAACAACTTGTTCTTTAAAATGGTCGGATACTTTTTTAGCGTTTAAAACCAGCATGCCCAATAAACCCAATAAAAACAGTACCAGTGCAATGCTTAGTACCACTGAAAAATAAGAGGAAATCAGTCGTCGTTTTTGGTCTTTTTCAAAAGATGAACTCATAAAGTATAGGATTAACGGTGTAAAAATAGTAAAGTATTCTATTATGCTAAGTATTACAACGTTTAAAGTTTTAAGATTGTTTTACAATAAATAAATATACGCCTAATTTTTTTGTGGTTTGCTGGTTATATAAACGCCTACACCCACCAAAATACAGCTTGCTATTTTAATTAAATTAATGTCTTGGGCATATTGGCTTTGTACAAAAACATACGCCAATAAGCTTACCAAAATAAAACTAACTGCTGGTTGCAGGTAGGTATAACTGCTGGTTACCGAAGGCGCCAAATGGTTAAGCGCATATATGTTGAATAAGTAAGCAAAAAACGTGGTAAACAAAACCACATAACCAATAGTTAAATAGGTGCTGGTGGTAAAGGCTTTAAAATCGGTGTTTAAAAAATCTGAAATTCCAAACGGAAACACATAAAGAAAACCAAACAAAAATATCCAGCTCACTACGGTTATGGCATGGTATTTTTTCATTAAGGTTTTAGCCAATACCAGGTACAATCCATAACTAGAGGCGTTTAAAAGCACAAACAAATTGCCTAAAAAAGAACTTGTTCCAACGGTTTTGTTACCATATATAATTAAAAGTATAGCGCCAATAGCGCCCAAAGTGATGCCCAATATTTTGTTTTGGGTAATGCGTTCTTTTAAAATTAGGTAGCTAAAAATTAAAACAATTACAGGGGTTGTGGTTGTAATTATAGAGGCATCAATAGGCGATGTTAAATTAATACCATGAAAAAACAACAATTGATTGGCGGCACCACCAAACAAACCACAAAGGGCCAACATTAAAAAATCTTTCTTTTCGACTTTCTCTTTAACAAATAATAGTTTGATGGCCCAAAAAAGAAGTACACAACATGAAAGCCTAATAATAACAAAAGCAGTCGGACCAATTTTATCAGGCATAATGCCCTTAGCAATAATGTAGTTGGCCCCATAAATTATGTTGGCCCCTAGCAATGCTAAATGTGCTTTGGTGGTATCTTTAATCAATCTGATATGCGGTTTAAGCGGCGAAATTACAAATTGCATTTTAAACAAAACCTTAAATAGCTGTTATATTTATAGATATAAAAAGGGAAACGCTTTCAGTTTTCTGTAGAAAGCGTAAATTTGCGCTTTCAAAAGCAGAAATACAGAGAGATGACATACAATTTCAACGATATAGAAGCCAAATGGCAAAAATATTGGGCGGAAAACCAAACGTTTAAAGCAGAGAATAATTCAGAAAAACCAAAATTTTATGTGTTGGATATGTTTCCGTACCCCAGTGGTGCGGGCTTGCACGTTGGGCATCCGTTGGGTTATATCGCCTCTGATATTTATGCGCGTTACAAACGTCATCAAGGGTTTAATGTATTGCATCCGCAAGGCTATGATTCTTTCGGGTTACCGGCAGAACAATATGCCATTCAAACAGGGCAACATCCTGCAATTACAACTGCTGAAAACATCAAAACCTACCGCAGACAGTTAGATCAAATCGGGTTTTCATTCGATTGGTCGCGTGAGGTTCGTACATCCGACCCAAGTTATTACAAATGGACACAGTGGATTTTCATTCAATTGTTTAATTCTTGGTATAATAAAGATGCTGATAAAGCGGAAGATATTTCAGAATTGATAAAAATATTTGCTTCGGAAGGAAATTCAAAAGTAAATGCGGTTTGCGATGCTGATATAATTTCATTTTCTGCTGAAGATTGGAACGCTTTTGATTCCAAAAAACAACAACAAATTTTATTACAATATAGATTAACGTATTTAGCCGAAACTGAAGTGAACTGGTGTCCTGCATTAGGAACTGTATTGGCAAATGATGAAATTGTAAATGGTGTATCCGAACGTGGTGGACATCCTGTAATTAGAAAAAAAATGACCCAATGGAGTATGCGTATTTCGGCGTATGCCGAACGTTTGCTTCAAGGTTTAGAGAAAATAGATTGGACCGATTCTTTAAAGGAAAGCCAACGAAATTGGATAGGGAAATCGGTTGGAGCATCGGTGTTTTTCCCCATCCTATCCTTCCCCAAAGGGGAAGAGAAAGCAGGTTCGCTTACTCATGCGGGGTATATGACAGGTGGAAATAATTCGCATTTGTTATTGGAACGCGCTAAAGAAATGCGAGCAAATCCAACTCAGGCAGAAGCTGCATTGTGGGAACAGCTAAGGAATAAAAACTTAGATGCAAAATTTAGACAACAGCATTTAATTGGTGATTATATTGTTGATTTTGTTTGTTTGGATAAAAAATTGATTGTTGAAGTAGATGGCAAAATCCATGAAAATCAATTGGAAGAGGATGCAAAGCGAACTGAAATTCTTGAAAATGATTATTTCAAAGTCATTCGTTTTTCAAATGAAGAGGTTTTAGGAAATATTGATAGGGTTTTAAATGAAATAAAAGAGGAATTATCTCAAAGAGAATCTGTTAAAAATGATTCGCATTTGAGTGAGCAAATTCCCCCTTCGGGGGTTAGGGGGATTGAGGTATTCACCACAAGACCCGATACCATTTTCGGTGTAAGTTTTATGACATTGGCTCCAGAACACGAGTTAGTATCACAAATTACCACCCCAGCACAAAAAGCGGAGGTTGAAGCCTATGTTTTAGCAACCGCAAAACGTAGTGAGCGCGATAGAATGGCCGATGTAAAAACCATTTCAGGAGCGTTTACAGGGGCGTATGCCGAACATCCTTTTACCAAACAACCTATTCCGGTTTGGATTGGCGATTATGTTTTAGCGGGTTACGGAACAGGTGCGGTGATGTCCGTTCCATGTGGCGACCAACGCGATTACGATTTTGCAAAACATTTTAATATCCCAATTCCAAATATTTTTGAAGGGGTTGATATTTCAAAAGAAGCATACGCTTCAAAAGACAATGTGGTAATTGCCAATAGCGATTTCCTTAACGGATTAAACTATAAAGAAGCCACCAAAAAAGCCATTCAAGAGCTTGAAAAATTAGGTCAAGGACAAGGAAAAACAAATTACCGTTTGCGCGATGCTGTTTTTTCTCGACAACGTTATTGGGGTGAACCATTCCCGGTGTATTATGTAAACGGCATGCCACAAATGATTGATGCGAAACATTTGCCAATACGTTTGCCCGAAGTTGAAAAATATTTACCAACCGAAACCGGCGAACCCCCTTTAGGTAACGCCACAGTTTGGGCTTGGGACACCAATAAAAATGAAGTTGTTTCCAACGATTTAATAGACAATAAAACCATTCACCCACTAGAGTTGAACACCATGCCAGGGTGGGCAGGAAGTTCTTGGTATTTTAACCGTTACATGGATCCGGATAATACCGAAGCATTTGCTAGTCAAGAAGCCTTGGATTATTGGAAAGATATCGATTTATACATTGGCGGAAGCGAGCACGCCACAGGGCATTTACTGTATTCTCGTTTTTGGCAAAAATTCTTGTTTGATAAAGGATTGGTGCCTGTAGATGAATATGCTAAAAAGCTGATTAACCAAGGCATGATTTTGGGGACTAGTGCTTTTGTATACTTGTTGACATTTGAAAATGTATCAGATGATATTATAAATCAATTTGAAGGTCTTATTTTCGGTGAAGAACAAAAAGAAAAAATTGAAGAATTTATAGCAAAATATAGTAGAAAAGTTTTTGTTTCTTATGGATTTTTGAAGGATCATCCTTTGAAAAATATAATTCCTAAAGATGGTAAAGGGATTTTACACACTCATTATCCCAATGTTTACGAAGGATTAAAAGAAACTTTTAAAGGTTCTGGTTATGAAGAAATACTAAGAGGGGTTATGTTTGATATTTCTGAAATACATTCAGATGTTGCTTTTGTAAATTCATCGGACGAATTAGATATTGAAGCATTTAAAAATTGGCGTGAAGATTTTAGAGATACTGAATTTGTATTAGAGGAAGGTGTTTATAAAGTAAAACGCGAAGTCGAAAAAATGTCCAAATCCAAATACAACGTAGTCAATCCAGACCAAATTTGTGTTGATTATGGTGCTGACAGTTTACGTCTTTACGAAATGTTTTTAGGGCCATTAGAACAATATAAACCTTGGAATACCGCTGGTATTACAGGCGTGCATGGTTTCCTTAAAAAACTATGGAAATTGTATGTTGGCGAAAACGGATTGCTTGTTAATGATGCAGAACCATCAAAAGAGGCATTAAAAACGCTTCATAAAACCATTAAAAAAGTACAGGAAGATATCGAGAATTTCTCATTCAATACTTCGGTTTCAACGTTTATGATTGCTGTAAATGAATTAACGGCTCAGAAATGTACTTCAAAAGAAATTTTAGAACCTTTATTGGTGTTATTATCGCCCTATGCACCACACATTGCCGAAGAATTATGGAATCAATTAGGGCATAACGAATCCATTTCAACGGCACCTTTCCCAAAATTTGATGCCAGCCATTTAGTAGAAAGCAGCAAAAATTACCCAATTTCTTTTAACGGAAAAATGCGTTTTACTTTAGAATTACCTATGGATTTTAACGCGCAGCAAATTGAAGAAGCGGTTATGGCAAACGAAAAAACCCAAGAACAATTGCAAGGTAGAACCCCTAAAAAAGTCATTATTGTTCCTGGTAAAATTGTAAATATCGTAGGCTAACGTTAGCTACTGGTCATGTCGACGATAGGAGACATCACATAACAAGAATCTTTTAATTCATGATGTGATGTCTCAATCGTTCTTCATTTCGACATGATAAATAATTGGCTTTTCAACAAAAAATCACATTAAATGGACTATATAGAAATCATTGGTTTTTCAGCAGCAACATTAACAACAGCGGCATTTTTGCCTCAAGTTTATAAAACATGGAAAACCAAAGATGTTTCAGGTTTATCCTTGCCCATGCTATTCATGTTTTTTATTGGTGTTTTTTTGTGGCTTGTTTATGGTGTTTACAAAGAAAGTCCGTCTATGATTTCCGCCAATGCAGTAACTGTAGTATCTGCTTTTTTCTTAGTCTACTTCAAAATTAAATACGGTAAAAAATAGTTAGAAAACAATTCTTTTGGTGCTCTGTTTTTGTTTTTCAGAGTAGTTTGGTATTTCCTATTAAATTGATGTGTTTTATTTTATTCCTAATAAAAAGTTAAATTTGATGATAATTATTCATCAAAAATAGCTTTTTATATATTATATTCAATCTATTGTTTTAATATTGCAAAGGTTTTTAGACTAACTTAAAATAAAAATACTATGAGAATTGGTGTTCCAATAGAAATTAAAAACAATGAAAACAGAGTGGGGATGACGCCCTCTGGAGTGTTCGAATTAACTAAAAGAAATCATTCAGTTTACGTACAGAAAAATGCGGGTTATAACAGTGGTTTTTTAGATGTAGATTACGTAGGTGCTGGTGCAACTATATTAGATACTATTGAAGAAGTTTATGAGGTTGCGGAGATGATTGTTAAGGTAAAAGAGCCTATTGAACAAGAATATACTTTTATAAAACCAAACCAAGTAGTTTTTACATATTTTCATTTTGCATCTAGCGAAACGCTAACCAATGCCATGATAAAAAGTAAGTCTATTTGCATTGCTTATGAAACGGTAGAAGATGCTGATGGTACATTGCCACTTTTAATACCTATGTCTGAAGTAGCAGGAAGAATGTCTGTACAGCAAGGTGCCAAATATTTAGAAAAACCTATTATGGGACGTGGTATTTTATTGGGTGGTGTTCCGGGAGTACCACCAGCAAAAGTGCTTATTTTAGGTGCTGGTGTGGTCGGCTACCAAGCTGCAAAAATGGCTGCAGGTTTAGGGGCTAGCGTTCATATTTTGGATATTAATATGAAAGCCTTACGTTATGTGAGCGATTCGATGCCAAATAACGTAGTTAGCGAATTTTCAAGTGAATATAACATTAGAAAGCATATTGTAGATTCTGATTTAATTATTGGCGGTGTACTTATAAAAGGCGCCAAAGCACCAAAATTAATCACTAAAGACATGCTTAAGGACATGCGTCCTGGAACCGTAATGGTTGATGTGGCGGTAGATCAAGGTGGTTGTTTTGAAACTACCAGACCTACAACCCACCAAGACCCAACATATATTATTGATGATGTAGTACATTACAGTGTTGCCAATATGCCGGGAGCTGTACCCTATACGTCAACCATGGCGTTAACCAATGTGACGTTGCCTTATGTTATTAAATTGGCAAATGAAGGTTGGGAAAAAGCCTGTGAAAACAATCCGTCTTTAGCAAAAGGACTAAACATTGTAAAAGGAGATATTGTTTACAAAGAAATAGCGGAAGCCTTTGATTTAGAGTTTGCTGAAACATTGTAAGCTTTAAGTTTACAATGTTTTTTTACCAACTATTATGGTAGATAAACCCATGAGGTTAAAGATGGATTTGTCTATAATTTTTATAATGGGTACAAGTGTGTTATAAAGTTTCATTTGTTCTTTAGGGATTGTTTTATTCTTTAAAATTTTTCCGCTAATATACCATCCAAATATGCCTATAAAATTAAAATACTGTTTGTGCATTATTTCAAAACTCGATTTTGAAAATACATTGGTAAGAGAAGTTTTATTGTACCTTCTGTAATGTCCCAGTTCTTTGTCAAATTGGTTAAAAAGGCTTTGATATGAAGGAACAAGTATTATTACATGTCCGTTTTGCGCAAGTAATTTATGGCAATTTTGTATGGCAAGTTCATCATTATGTATGTGTTCTACCACATTAAGGGCAAATACAGTGTCGTATTTTTGCAGATGTTTTGCGTAATTTTTTTCAAAATCAGGATCGGTTAAATTTATCATTTCTGTTCCTGAAAAATTTTCAAACGTATGGAATTTCCTCTCTAATTCTAAACAATAATTCGCTCTAATATCGCTTAGGAAAATGTTGAAATTGTCATGTATAAAGAAATTGGAAATATTGCCAATACCGCTTCCTATTTCTAATATATTTCCTTTACAGAAAGGTTTAATAGTTTGATACATCCATTGGTTAAACTTGTTTGCTTTAGAAATAACATCAAGTGTCATAGCCCCAAACACATCTTCTTCTTCAAACTTTATTTTTTCTGTCATGCTTTAAATATGTTATACTTTAAAATACAGTAAATGGCACGTACACCATCTTTCCAGCCTATTTTTTTTCCTTCTTCGTAGGTTCTTCCGTAGTAAGATATGCCTACTTCATAAATTCTAATATTCTTTATTTTTGAAATTTTAGCTGTAACTTCTGGTTCAAAACCAAAGCGTTTTTCTTTTAAAACCAAAGGTTTAATAACTTCTTTTTTGAAGAGTTTGTAGCAGGTTTCCATATCTGTAATATTTATTCCTGTAAATAAATTTGAAATAAATGTTAGGAATTTGTTTCCTATGGTATGGAAAAAGAAAAGAACTCTATGGGGTTTTCCGCCAACAAAACGAGAGCCGTAAACAACATCGGCAAAACCGGCTAGCATGGGTTCTAATAGAAGGTTGTATTCCTTTGGGTTGTATTCGGTATCGGCATCTTGAATGATTATAAAATCGCCATGAGCTTCAAAAATACCCGTATGTATAGCGGCTCCTTTGCCTTTGTTTTTTTCATGGCTTAAAATTTTTAATGCTATGTCTGGGTTCTTTACTTGAAAGTTGTTAATGTAAGCAAGTGTATTATCGCTTGAGCAATCATCAATAATAATGATTTCTTTATCTACATTTTCAATAAGTTTTACTTGTTTTATTTTTTCAAGAATCAATTCAATCGTATTCTGCTCATTGAAAGTGGGCATTATTATAGATAATTTTTTATTCACAAGTACAAGTTTAGAATTTAACAATTATAAATTAAACAGTAAGGCTCAATTTATTTAGGGATTTAAAATTATTAAAATGACTTAAAAGCCCTAGAGATGCAAACATACAATAAAGTGGAAGTAGTGGGACTAAAAAACGAGATGCTGATAATGGACCTGTTAATAATGTGATGTAAATTATTATAAAAAAAGAAAGCCATAAAACAGGGGGAGCAGTTTTGTAATTAGTAATCCAAAATTTACTAAAACCGTATAATTTAAGTAAATTAAAGATAAGAATTATTGGTAAAAACAATATGATTATTATTGGTTGTTTCTTGAAGTAATTGAACGCTCCAGTTACGCCGTTGCTGTTAAGATGCTCCAAAAAACCTACTTCACTTTTGCTGTTAAAATTAAAAAAGTTATACAAATCAAATCTGCCCGGGTCTATAAACATTCTAAAGCAGCCTTTAAGATGAAACCAAGTGTAGCTTAAAAAATCTTTTTTAATATACTGCATAGAAAGCGATTTTATTGCTTGTTGTTTTTCTTTGTAAGAATCTAATTGAGCTATCTCTTTGTTTATTTTGTCATTTACTTTATAGGCATAATCTTCATTATATTTGTTGGTTTGAAAATACAATAAATTGTAGTTTTTTAAAGCCAAATTTTGGATACTGGAAAATTCAAAATGCCCTGTCCTATGCTTGTTCCAAGACATATACATTACTAAAGCTAAAATTGGAATTAAACTAAAAAAAGATGCTTTTGATATATGTTTAGAAAGCCATATGCAAATAAAAATATTAGGGATAACAAACAAATAAAATACGGGCTTGGTTAAAAACAATAGTACAATGATAAATTGAAAACCTAATAGCCACCCCAAAGATTTTTTTGCAATTGAATTTTGAAAGGCATAGCACAAAAGAATAATTAAAAATTGTAAAAGCATCTCGCTCATTAAATAATTTGCGTAAATAAACTGGCTTATAGATACTGCTATTAATACTACAAACATTTTATGCTTGTTAGCAATGTTGAAGTGTTTGTTAAAAATACGAATAGTCAATAAAACACTAAATATTGAAAGTGCATTTTGAACAAGTAGCACCAATATTTTAGATTTAGTAAAAAAAGAAAAAAGTAGTATAAAGAGTCCATAAACGGGTGGCCTTTTTGTAAAGTTTTCAAATACAATAGGCTCGTTTAAGTTACCACAATAAAATATAAACTGATTTTTTATATTTTCAACTAGGTTGCAGTAATCGTAAGAATCTTCAAGAAAAAAATTGCTAAGAAAAACTTTTGTAATAAAAAAAATGAGGTGTATAACAATTAGAAAAATTAATACGGAACGGTTGTTTTTTAAAAAGCTCATTTTCTTATAAAATTCAAAAGTATTAAATTTTCGTTTAAATAACTGACATAATATCATATATACCAATTTGGCGTTATTTTTGCTATATTGGTTTTAGGATTATTAAAATTTAAAAAAGAAAATAATGATAGGATATTATATATTAATAGGAGCTATTGCGCTTGTAAGCTGGTTGGTTAGCAGTAAGTTGAAGCGTAAGTTTGAGCAGTATTCTAAAGTACAATTACGAAATGGAATGAGTGGTGCCGAAATTGCCGAAAAAATGTTGGCAGACCATGGTATTACCGATGTTGAGGTTATTTCAACCCCAGGACAGTTAACGGACCATTACAATCCAAAAAATAAAACCGTAAACTTAAGTGAATCGGTTTATAACCAACGCAACGCAGCTGCGGCAGCGGTTGCAGCACACGAATGTGGACATGCTGTGCAACATGCGCAGGCGTACGAGTGGTTAAAAATGCGATCTGCATTGGTGCCTGTAGTTAGTGTAACTTCAGGAATGTCGCAATGGGTGGTTATTGGAGGCTTGCTGTTAGGTGCTGCTGCAGGAATAGGAATTGGTTATTATGTAGCGGTTGCTGGTTTGATCATGATGGGATTTGCAACGGCTTTTAGTTTTATAACATTACCTGTTGAGTACGATGCCAGTAATCGTGCCCTTGCTTGGTTAAAAAATAAAAATATGGTATCCCAACAAGAATACGCAGGTTCGGAAGATGCACTTAAATGGGCAGCAAGAACTTATTTAGTGGCCGCTATTGGTGCTTTGGCATCATTAATCTATTGGGCGCTTCAGGTATTTGGAGGCTCTAGAGACTAAATAATTTTATACAAATAATTAAAAAGAACCGAATTCTTAATTTTAATGTAAGAATTCGGTTCTTTTTTATATCTTTAATTTAGAAATCTTAACTAAATAAGTATTTATGGAAAACTTAGTTGAAAACAAATTAATGGTAAGCGAACTTTCAGAAGCTGATAAGGTTGCTTTTTATAAGAAAACCTATTCGCATGTGGCGGGTGGTGTTTTGGTGTTTATTCTTTTTGAATACCTACTGCTTCAAAGCGAAGCGGTTGTGAGCTTTGCGCTATCTATGACCCAAGGGTGGCGTTGGTTAATTATGTTAGGTGGTTTTATGTTTATAACCAATTACGCTGAAAGAATGACCTTGAAAACACCCGATAAAAACAAGCAGTACCTTGCGTATGGTCTTTATATCCTTGCTGAAGCCTTTATTTTTGTACCGCTTATTTATATTGCTGCATTTTATATGGAATCGGGTCCGGAAATTTTAAACCAAGCAGCTATTGTAACTTTGGCATTATTCACAGGTTTGTCAGCCATCGTTTTTGTAACTAAAAAAGATTTTTCCTTTTTAAAAGCAGGTTTAACTGTTGGGTTTTTTATAGCTATTGGGCTAATTTTAGCAGGCTCATTATTCGGGTTTAATTTAGGGCTTTGGTTCTCGGTTGGTATGTGTGTATTGGCTGCGGGTTCTATTTTATATCAAACTTCAAACTTGGTGAATAAATATTCAAACGATCAATATATTCCAGCAGCGTTGGGCTTGTTTGCTTCGTTGATGCTTCTGTTTTGGTATGTGCTTAGTATTTTTATGTCTAGAGACTAAAACCAGATAAATTATAACTTTAAAGCTCTGATATGTTTCAGGGCTTTTTTGTTTCTTTACTTTTTCTATTAAATTTCAATAATGAACAATCCTTTAGAATATTATAATAAGCATTCAAAAATCTATAAAGCAGAGGTTCAAAAACGATATAAAGACATGACTATGTTAAGTGTTTATCGTCTTTTGGTTTTTGTACTAACAGGTTTTGGCATTTATGTCATGTATGGAATTTGGCAAGTAGCAGTAGTTATTGGTGTTGTTGGTATTGCTGTTTTTCTGTATTTATTGTCAAAATACAACGATGTTAAAATGAAAAAGCAGTTTAATGAAGCTTTAACAATCATTAATGAAGATGAAATTGAAATCGCTTCAGGTAATTTTCACAACAGAGATGCTGGTTTGCAGTTTCAAGACCCCAATCATTTTTATAGTTTGGATATCGATTTGTTTGGGCGTGGTTCATTTTTTCAATTTATAAATAGAACCACTATCAACGAAGGCACCCAAAACCTTGCCAATGCTTTAAAAGCAAATCATATTAAGGATATTGTTTCACGTCAAGAAGCCATTAAAGAATTAAGTTCAAAACCCCAATGGCATCAACATTATTCGGCAACATCAAATTTGGTATCAGTTGAAACCCCTGCTAAACAAATTATTAATTGGTTACACGGTTACAAGTCCTTTTTGCCAAGAATTTTCAAATGGTTGCCTTTAGTTTTTGCCTTGGGGTCTATAAGTGTTATTGTATTAGGTGTTTTCAATATATTAAACGCTGTTTTTATGGGGTCCTGGTTGGTTTTAGGTTTGGGGATTTCAGGGGTTTACTTAAAGAAAATAAATGAGTTGGCATCCAATACCGATAAGGTGAAAGAAACGTTTCGCCAATACGCAGCACTTTTAAAATTGATTGAAAATGAATCGTTTTCATCAGATATTCTAAAACAAAAAGAAGAACAAATTCAACAGGAAGGAAAAAAAGCTTCAGACATTTTCAAAGAACTTTCAAAGGCGATGGATGCTTTAGATAACCGAATTAATTTAATATCGATTATCTTCGGAAATGGTTACTTTTTATTAGATATCAAAAACAGTTTTTTTATTGAACAGTGGATTAAAGAACATGCAAGTAAAGTAGCGGATTGGTTTGAAGTGGTGTCGTTTTTTGATGCCTATAATTCCTTAGGAAATTTTGTGTTTAATCATCCCGAATTTGTTTTTCCAAGTATTGAAGCAAGTGAAGTCGTGATTAAAGCTGAAAACTTAGGGCATCCGTTATTGAAAAAAAACAAACGTGTGGACAGTAATTTAACCATAGAACATGAACAATTTTTTATAGTTACAGGCGCCAATATGGCTGGGAAAAGTACTTTTTTACGAACTGTATCTTTGCATATTGTTATGGCAAATGTTGGCTTGCCCGTTTGTGCAACATCGAGCCGCTATTCACCAGTAAAATTGATTACCAGCATGCGTACCACCGATTCGTTAACCGATGAGAGTTCATATTTCTTTTCAGAATTAACGCGTTTAAAGTATATTGTAGATGCCATTGAAAAAGAACCTCATTTTATTGTTTTAGATGAAATTTTAAAAGGCACCAACAGTACCGATAAAGCCATTGGTTCTAGAAAGTTTGTTGAAAAATTAGTAGCTTCAAATGCCACGGGCATTATAGCAACACACGATTTAAGTTTGTGTGAGATTGAAAAGGAGTTGGACGACGTTAAAAACTATTATTTTGATGCCGAAATAATTAACGACGAACTTCATTTTGATTATACCTTAAAAGAAGGTGTTTGTAAAAATATGAATGCCTCTTTTTTATTGAAAAAGATGAATATTGTTTAATTTAGGGGGCAGGAAGGAGACCGAAGATGGAAGACAGGAGGATGTGTCTGCGACTTTGTGAGAAACTTTTAACCTTAAACTTGAAACATTGAACTTTAAATCTAAACTTCCTAATGTGGGCACCACCATTTTTTCGGTAATGAGTGCTTTGGCAACCAAGCACAATGCCATTAATTTGTCGCAGGGTTTTCCAGATTTTGATAGCGACCAAAAATTAATTGATTTGGTAAATCGTGCTATGAATTCTGGTTATAACCACTATGCGCCTATGTCAGGTAATTTAGAGCTTCGCGAAGCCATCTCTAAAAAAATCGATTCGCTTTATGGTACAACGTACCATCCAGAAAATGAAATAACGGTCACAGCAGGTGCAACACAAGCCATTTTTACCATCATTTCAACGTATATAAAACCAGGTGATGAGGTTATTATTTTTAAACCAGCCTATGATAGTTACCAGCCCAATGTGGAATTAAACGGTGGTGTGGTAGTGCCTATACAATTGCAAGCATCCAATGATTTTAAGGTAGATTGGCATGAAGTGAAAGAGAAAATCAATAATCAAACTAAAATGATTATTATTAATACGCCCCATAATCCAACGGGAACCGTTTTTTCAAAAGACGATATGCTTCAGTTGGAAAATCTAACCAAAAACACTAACATCATGGTGTTAAGTGATGAGGTTTACGAACATATGATTTACGATCACGAATCACACCAAAGTGCTTGTTTGTTCCCTGGTTTAAAAGCAAGAAGTTTTGTAGTGGCATCGTTTTGTAAAACCTTTCACAATACGGGTTGGCGCATTGGGTATTGTTGTGCGCCAAAGGAACTTATGCAGGAATTTGTAAAAGTGCACCAGTTTAATGTGTTTTGCATTCACCATCCCACTCAAAAAGGGATTGCCGATTATATGCAAGAGCCAAAATATTATTTGGAATTATCAGGATTTTACCAGAAAAAACGGAATTTATTTCTTAATTTAATCAAAGATTCCAAGTTTAAATTTACAGCATCAAAAGGTACCTATTTTCAAGTGCTAGATTATTCAGGAATAACCCAAGAATACGATGTGGATTTTGCTAAAAGACTAACCATGGAATCTGGAATTGCCTCAATTCCTTTATCTGTTTTCAATAGCAATAATTTAGATAATAAAGTACTTCGATTTTGTTTCGCTAAAAAAGACGACACATTAAAAAGAGCTGCAGATGTTTTAAATAGTATCTAGAGTGTTAAATTAGTCTTAATATTAGTGACTTCCCTAACTTTTATAAGTCTAAAATAATAGAATTATAAACGTAATATATGAGAATGAAAAAAATAATATCAATATTGTCATTAGTGCTTTTAATGGCTTGCGGAAGCAGTGAAAAAGTCATTATGGAAGATGGAAGGGTTTACGAGGTTAAAGGCAGCAAGTTTTTTAGCAATGGTGTAAATGTAACTGAGCAGTTAACAGCCAATGAGAAAGAAATTATAAAAACAAATTTGCAAAAGCGTTTGGAGGCTGAGAAAATTGCCAATGAAAAACAAGAAACTATTGAAGCTGAGCAACAACGGCTTGAAACCATACAAGAAGAAGCAAAGAGAAGACAAAAAGTATTAGAAAAAGAGCAAGAGTTGTTGGAAGAAAAATTGGAAGCAAAAGAAGATGCTCGAAATGATTTTTTAGAAGCTAAAGAACGTTTACAGAGCAAACAAGAAAAATATCAAAGGCTAAAAGATAAGGGAAAGCTATCACCATTGGATGAAGAAAAATGGAAAGCCAGATTCTTAGATTTAGAAGCAGATATAGAAGAAGCCAATCAAATACTTAAAAACTTAAAATAACACAGCAATGAAAATTTTTACCACCATTTTATTATTTATATTTAGCATTAGTTTAAATGCACAAGAAGTTAATTTTAAAGACACCACTTATAAAATTAAGGGAAAAACCATTTTACAAGATGGGGTAGATGTAACAACAACACTTTCTGTTGAAGACCAAGCAGGCGTTTGGGAGGCATTTAATAAGGAAAAAGCGTTGGATAAAGAACGAAAAGATGGTGAAAAAGCTATAAAAAAGGCTGAAAAGGAACAAAAAGCAGCAGAGAAGAAGCAGAAAAAGGCCGAAAAAGAATTAAAAGCCAAAGAAAAAGCACAGTCTAAATTTGAAGATGCAAATGATGATCATGCCGATGCTGTAAAAAAATATGAAAAGCTAAAAAAGAAGGGTAAATTATCGCCTAACGACGAAGAAAAACACCTTGAGAAAATAAAAGATTTAAAAGAAGATATTGAAAAAGCAAAACGTAAGCTTTAGTTTTTAGTTAAAATATGCAAGACCAACTTAAAGTAACCTTAATACAGTCCAATTTGGTTTGGGAAAACCCGAAGCAAAACCGAAAAAACTTTGCAGAAAAAATGGAAAGTATTTCCAACGGCGTAGATGTTATTATATTGCCAGAAATGTTTTCATCTGGGTTTACAATGAAACCAGAGCGTGTAGCAGAAACCATGGATGGAAAAACGGTTGTTTGGATGCAAAACCAAGCTTTAAAAACAGGCGCAGCCATTGTTGGAAGTCTTGTTATTTCGGAAGATGGAAATTATTATAACAGACTGCTTTTTGTAGAACCTTCAGGTAGTATTTCAATTTACGATAAGAGACATACGTTTACCTTGGCAGGAGAAGATAAAGTTTATGCGGCAGGCAAACAGAAAGTTATTGTAGACTATAAAGGTTGGAAAATTTGCCCCATGGTTTGTTATGATTTGCGTTTTCCCGTTTGGGCAAGAAACGTAGAGAATTACGATGTATTATTGTACGTGGCCAATTGGCCAAAAGCAAGAATTTTAGCTTGGGATACCTTATTAAAAGCACGTGCTATAGAGAATATGAGTTACGTAGTGGGCGTAAATCGTGTAGGTTTAGATGAAGCCCAAAACGAATATTCAGGAAATTCGGCGGTGTATGATGTTTTAGGCACAGATATTTCTGCTATTAAACCAAATAAAGAACAAACTGATGTGGTTACTTTAGAGCGCAACCACATCAATTTTTACCGTAATAAACTCAAGTTTTTAGACGATAAAGATGTATTTACTCTGAAGTAAACTCCAAAGTTTCGGGGTACCCCCAATCGGCACGCACTTCTATTTCTTTAAAATGGCTTACGCGCTCGGGTTGTATTTTTTTAAGATAGCTACCCGTATCATATTTACCATTGCCATTAGTATCGTGTATAACTCTTATGTAATACGTGCTGGGTTGCAAGTTTAAAAAATCGACAGTTTCTTGTTTTGTCGTGTACCTTTCGGCTTTTATATCACCTTTTTCTGTAGTTAACTGAATAATAAGCGGATAATTTGCATTCACCAAAGTGAAACGCACAAAGCCAAAATCAGATGCTTTTCTGGTACTTAAAGAATATTTTAAAGTATCGTTTTTGTTGTCAAAAAAATCGGTAAAAGCTTCTGGTAAAACCATCATTTTATAGCTATTGTCATCCGTTTTTTTAAAGTTGAAAACATATGAATTATTTATAGAATCAAAAACGGTAGTGAAATCAACTTTTGTAGAATCTTTATTGATAAGATTCACCTTTGAAGCATCAAAATGAACAAAAGGAATGCTTCCTCGTATTTTAAAAGGTTCTTCCAAACCAATAGTTCCAGAAGGCATCGCGTTAATGGTTAACGAGTCTTTTTTCTGTTTTCTAATTTTTACAGTGTAATCTTTATCAAAATTGCTATGCGTTATGTTTAAAATAAGCGAATCCACTTCTAGTTTAGGTTTATACCAATAATAAAGCGTGTCCGTTTTTACATCTTTGGTAATACGCGCATTAAAATCTGCAGGGATTTCAGATTTAATGTTCACCTTCATTTTGCTAAAATCGCCTTCATAACCAATAGCTATTTTTTGTGTAGCAGCTATTTGTGGTCTGTTGGCTTTAAAATCCAGCTCTTCATTAAATAATCTAAGTGTATAGCTCGAGTCGGTAGGAACCGTAATAAAGCTTTTGTAAAAACCTATTTGGTCGGTTTTTTGCTGAAATTTATTATCGCCATTGCCATCTTTCAATGCCATAAGCATGTATCTTCCAGCTTTAATATTATCAATAGAAAAGGTGGTAACACTATCTAAAGTGTTGGTAATGTATTTCGGTTTTTCTTTGTAAATAATAGAATCGGTAAAGGTGGAGTCTACCTCATAAAGTGCCACATTTACAAACGTTTCAGGTTGCCTTTTTAAAGCGTCAACAATATTCCCTTTTACACTTAGCGAGTCAATATAACTTCCTGTGGAAAATACATATCTGTAATATGGATATGGATTTCCTTCGTTGTTATCGGTAATGCTATTTCCAAAATTGAACGCATACGTTGTATTAGGTTGCAGGGTGTCAAAAATTTTAATGGTAATGTATTTACTAGCACCACCAAGTGGCGTAATTTCGGGTTGGGTGTTCATGGGTGGCGAAATAATAAGCTGCTTCTGTACGTCTTTAATTTTTACATACTCATCAAAATAAATTTTAATCACCTTGCCATTAAAGTTTGTATTAAAATTTTCAGGAATCTCGTCTACAATTTTAGGAGGCGTTTCGTCTTTTGGACCTCCATCGGGCGTTCCTCTATTGGCACAGTTTACGAAAACAAGGCCTAAAAAAATCAATAAAATAAAACTTGAAAGGGTTTTGTTCATCGCCAATTTTAAATTTTGTACAAACCTACATAATTTTAAAGATATAACGGTTAACTCTTTAGGCTATTGCTATGGTGGCAACACTTATTTTTATGTTTTTAGCATGGTTCAATATGCTTATGCAAGCTTCTAAAGTAGCGCCCGTGGTAATAATATCATCAACCAACAAAATGTGTTTGTTTTCTATGGTTTCAGGATTTTTTATAGCGAACAATTCATCGGTATTGTTCCAACGTGACAACCTGCTTTTAATGGTTTGAGATTGGGTATTGGTCACTTTTATAAGTACATCGTCTACATAATCAGCATCCAAAGCTTTAGCAATTTGTTGTCCGAATTTGGCAACCTGGTTGTACCCCCGCTTTTTAAGCTTCTTTTTATGTAACGGCACCGGGATAACCATATCAATAGATTTATAGCCATCTAAAGATTTTAGTTCACCACCAAGCCAATTTCCTAAGGCATATCCAATTGTTTCGTAGCCTTTATACTTCAAATTATGCACAAGCTGCTGTACCAATCCCTTTTTTTCAAACCTAAAAAGCGCCGTGCCGTTTTCAATTTCAGCACGTCCATAAAGCACTTTTTTAACCGCATCGTCACCGTCAAAATGAAAATTGGTAACGGGCAAATCATGTCTGCAACTCACACAAATCGTATCTTCATGGTCATGCAATAGGTTAAGGCACGCATAACATACTTTTGGGAATAGCAAATCAATGACATATTTAAGCATAATATAACAATTATTATTTGGGCGTTACCACAAGGGTCGGGCTTTCCGCACTCGCTTTTTTGCTCCTACCGTCGCAAAAAGAGCTCAAACAAATGCTTCAATCCCTAACGCATTTAAAAATAAGCAAATTCACAGGTAATTTTTACTAAAGAACGCATTTAGTTTGGTGCGGTTTTTTATTTTTGCACCATGGCAAATAACGACGATCAATTTAAAAAAGTAATCTCTCACGCAAAGGAGTATGGTTACGTGTTTCAAAGTAGTGAAATCTACGATGGATTAAGTGCAGTTTACGACTACGCACAAAACGGTGCAGAACTAAAGAAAAACATTCGCGACTACTGGTGGAAGGCCATGGTGCAAATGAACGATAATATTGTAGGTATAGATGCAGCCATTTTTATGCATCCAACCACTTGGAAAGCTTCAGGGCACGTTGATGCGTTTAACGACCCATTAATTGACAATAAAGATTCCAAAAAACGCTACAGAGCCGATGTGTTAATTGAAGACTATTGTGCTAAAATTGAAGCTAAAATTGACAAAGAAGTTGAAAAAGCTGCCAAACGTTTTGGCGATGCTTTCAATAAAGAAGAGTTTGTTACTACAAACACCCGTGTTGTAGAATATCAAGAAAAAATAAACGCAACGCTTTCACGTATGGCAAAATCCTTGGAAAACGAAGATTTAGCCGATGTTAAAGCCTTAATAGAAGAATTGGAAATTGCCGACCCGCTTACGGGCTCTAGAAACTGGACCGATGTAAAGCAATTCAACCTTATGTTTGGAACAAAACTAGGGGCGTCTGCTGAAAATGCAATGGATTTATATCTGCGTCCTGAAACGGCTCAAGGTATTTTTGTTAACTTTTTAAACGTTCAAAAAACAAGCCGTTTAAAAATTCCTTTCGGAATTGCACAAACAGGTAAAGCCTTTAGAAATGAAATTGTAGCAAGACAATTCATTTTCAGAATGCGTGAGTTTGAACAAATGGAAATGCAATTTTTCATTAAACCAGGAACCCAAAAAGAATGGTTTGAGCACTGGAAAGAAACCAGAATGAAATGGCATTTAAGCTTGGGCATGGGTACCGATAATTACCGTTTTCACGACCACGAAAAATTAGCACATTACGCGGATGCTGCTACCGATATTGAGTTTAAATTCCCATTCGGGTTTAAAGAATTGGAAGGAATTCACTCTAGAACCGATTTTGATTTAAGCCAACACGAAAAATATTCAGGTAAAAAATTACAGTATTTTGACCATGAAGACAATGCGAGTTACACCCCGTATGTATTAGAAACGTCTATTGGTTTAGACCGTATGTTTTTAGCGGTTTTCTCAAACTCTTTGGTTGAAGAAGAATTAGAAAACAACACCACACGTACCGTTTTAAAATTACCAGCAGTTTTAGCACCAATAAAAGCAGCGGTGTTACCATTGGTTAAAAAAGATGGTTTGCCAGAAATAGCAAAACAAATTGTGGATGATTTAAAGTGGGATTTCAGCGTAGATTATGATGAAAAAGATGCCGTGGGGCGTCGTTACAGAAGGCAAGATGCCAACGGAACGCCGTTTTGTATTACTGTAGATCATGATACTTTAGAAAACAATACCGTTACCATTCGTCATAGAGATTCTATGGAGCAAGAACGTGTGAAAATTGAAGATTTAAGAGACATTATCAAACAAGAAGTGGATGTACGCTCTTGGTTAATGAAAATGTAACGAACGCAGAGTTTGTCATGCTTGATGTGTCACCTTGAGCGCAGTCGAAAGATTGTTTTTAACATCTCATTTCTGTCTAGTCCTAAATAACCGATACAGATTATTAAAGGATTAAATTTATAAATTAAAGCTGAACAATATTATCATTGTTCAGCTTTTTTGATTTGTATTGTTTTCTTTTCAATTGATTTTGTTCGTGCATTTGTACTGGTGTTAA